>DATCGG010000437.1:0-55307 GCA_036509075.1 Gemmatimonadaceae bacterium | reverse complement strand
GCTGCAGCGTCGCGATGGGGACCAGGCGAAGCAGGTCTGGTCGATGGCCCGTCACCGGCCCAGAGCACGGAGGCCGGCAGGCCAACGAGACAGAGTCGGCGGAGCTCGCGGAGCGATTGCATCGGTCAAGACGTAAGTGATTTTGGCATCGCTGATTAGAAGATTGACGATGGGCGGGCAAGCGGAGTCACGCCGTGCTCGCAGCACGACGAGAGCCGAGGCGACGGTCGGGCGGATCATGTGGACACGCCTCGCCGCGCGCTGCAAGTTGCAAACACATGGTTACTTTTCGAGTCGGGGTAGCACCACGACTTCCGCCCGGCATGCATCGCCACTCATAACGACGTGAAAGACGATACTAGACCGGACGCGCATGCGCCGGCCAACGAACCTGCGAGTGTTTTCAGAACAAATCCGGAGGCCTGGCTCGCGGCGATCGTGGAGTCGTCCGACGACGCTATCGTCGGCAAGACGCTCGACAGCGTGATCCGCAGCTGGAACAGCGGTGCCCGTCGCATTTTCGGTTATGAGAGTGCCGAGATCGTCGGCAAACCGATACACACCCTCATTCCGCCCGAGCTGCATCACGAGGAGACCGAGATTATCGCGCGGCTGATGAGGGGCGAGCGCGTGGAGCATTACGAGACGGTCCGCGTTCGGCAGGATGGCACGCGCATCGATGTCTCACTGAGCGTTTCGCCCATTCACGACGCGTCCGGGCAGATCATCGGCGCGACCAAGGTCGCTCGCGATGTGACAGAGGCGAAACGGCTCCAGCGTGCCGAACGGGAGTTGCTGGAACAGCTCCAGGAGCTCACCGTCGAGCTGGAACAACAGGTCGAGGAAGCTCAGTCGCTGCAGGAAGAGGTCGAACAGGCGAACAACGAGCTGGTGGCGTCGCTGGCCGACGCGCAAGCGGCGCGCGACCAGGCGGAGATCTCGCAATGCGAGGCGGAAGCGGCGCGTCATGCGGCCGAAGATGCGAATGCCGCGAAGGGTCAATTCCTTGCCACGATGAGCCATGAGCTCCGCACTCCCCTCAACGCGATCGTGGGCTACGTCGATCTGCTCAAGCTCGGCGTCCACGGGCCACTGACGGAACTACAGCGCGAGGACCTCGCACGAATCCGGCGGAGCTCGGAGACGCTGCATCGGTTGATCGAGGACGTGCTGAATTTCGCCAAGCTCGAATCTGGAAAGGTCGAATACCGCTACGAGTCGGTCGTCCTGGATGAGTTGCTCGGGACCCTCGAGGCCTTCATCGCACCGCGCCTTACGGAGAAGAATCTCGCGTACTACTTCGATCCGACGCATGCCTCGGTGACGGTGTCGATCGACCGCGACAAGGTGGAGCAGATCATGCTGAACCTCCTCTCGAACGCGGTGAAGTTCACGGACACCGGACGCATCGATGTGCGCTGCGTTGTGCAGGACTCGACGTTTCGGATTGACGTGAAGGACACGGGACGAGGTATCGAGCCGATCCTGCTGGACACCATTTTCGAGCCGTTCATACAGGGCGGCCGATCACTCACACGCTCGGCCGAAGGCACCGGCCTCGGTTTGTCGATCAGCCGTCAGCTCGCTCGCGCAATGGGCGGCGACATTACCGTCGAGAGCGAAGTCGGAAAAGGGTCGACGTTCGCTGTGGTGCTGCCGCTCGCGAGAGGTTAGGCGCACACCCTCACGCCCTGTCCTTCCCGGTCGCGCCGTCGAGCGCGACGCGCTCCGCCGCACGACGGCGGATACTCTCGTGATAGGATCGCGTCGCACTACGGATCGTGCGATGGCCGGAGCACGAGGTAAAACACCCGAGGGTTGACGTGGCGTATCGTGTGTCGTGGGAACTCTTCGCTGGTGGGTGCGCCCCCGCCCTGTGGCTCGATGAAATAGAACGATGAAAGGCGGCTGAGCTCCGCCGGGGTCACGAGATTCCCGAAACCATACAGTCGATGGTGGATGCGCCCGAGGTCCCGCTCGAACACGAAGAACCGGTTGGTGCTGTCGAAGGGCGTGGCATCCAGTGCTGCCATGCGCGAGTTGAGCTCCGGGCGTTGTTGCAGAACCGGGTACAGCGTATCGCGCAGGCGTGTGACAATGAGCGTACCCGAGCCGGATAGCTGTGTTGCGTCACGAATGTCTTCGTGAACGCGGCGTGCAAAGGCGTCGGCTCGACGCGCTTCACCCCACATCGTCTTCAGGCTTGCCAGGACCATGCCTAACGTGGCGATCCAGCGGACCAGCGGATCGCCGCGTGATACCACGAACGCCACCAGCGGGGCGGCCGCAACGGTGCCAGCAATCCAATACCGGAGCTCCGTGGCAGGCTGCACGAGGATCGAGAACGCCACGAGCACGAAGGGCACAGCGGCCTGCGTCAGCAGCAGAAGCGGTCCGAGCGCCAGTGGGGGCAGTAACGGCCGACCCAGGACGCGGTCGGCGAGACCGCCGGTCAGTCGGGCGCGGGCGACGATGAGCACCCAGCACACCAGGGCGATCGCGACTGGGAGCGTGAGGAAGAAGATCGCGAGCAGCCGCACCGCGCCTAACGCGGTCAGATCCGGGATCCAGGTCGGGACCGTGACCGATGCCCGCTGTCCGAGATAGAGGGGCGCGCACGCGGCCAGGGCGAGCGGCCCCATGATCGATGGTAACAGCCGCCGGATGGTCGCGGTCCAGGAGCCCGGCCCGAAAAGAACGACGGTACCGATCGCAATCCCCCACGTCAGGATCCCGAAGTAGTGGATCGTGCACAGAACGGCCGAGACGAGCGCGAGGCATACTGCGGAGACGAGCGTCGGCTCACGCCGGATCGTGCGGAGCAGCACGAGAAGCATGCAGCCCGCGGCCAGCAGCAACGGTCCGTACAAGCGCGCGTCGAACGCCGCGTGCATGACGACCTGCTGCGCCCAGACCGCCATCGCTCCGATTGCCGCCGGCCACGGCGAGAACTGGTCTCGCAGCAGGAAGTAGACGGTCGTGAGGGCGCCGACTACACACACCACGGTGACGATGCGCGCCGTGATCGGGGACAGGCCTCCGGCGACCAACGCTCCCAGGCGATAGAGGAAGAAACCGGTGGGTGGGTTGGAGTCCGCTCCCACGGCGAGGCTTCGGATGCTCTCGGGCAACGACTGCGTGCCCGACACCAACCAGGTGGATACTTCATCGAGCCAGAAGGGTTTGGTCACCATGGCCCACGCGCCCATCGCCGCGATCTCCAGGACGATGAACCCAAGGGCGGCGAGCATGAACCAACCGGTCTCGCGGCGTGACCCTGAAATTGTTGTCATCACAGCTGGAGTCTAATGGCACAAGCAATCCGGCACGCGGGTAGGAAGCCAACGGTCCAATGATTGGTCGACTGAATCCAATACGGCTCATCGACGCTACCTTGGCGCTCGTCGTGGCGGCGGCAACATTCGGCGCGACGAGCAGCCAGCTCACCGCGCAGACCGCCGCGCGCACAACCGCGCCCGAGATCGAGCACGTGGACTTTCGCGGCGTTCGAGCGGTGCCCATGGCGCAGGTGCAGCGCGCCGTCGTGACGAGGGCAAGCTCCTCCTTTCGGAAGCACCACCTCGAGCCGGGACAGCTCGAACGCGACGTCGCCAGTCTCCATGATTTCTATTGGCGTCATGGCTTCCGTGAGGTAGCGGTCGATACGACCGTCCGCCCATCGGGCCGCGGCGTGGCCGTCGCGTTCGACGTGAACGAGGGGCCGCTTACAGTCGTCGATTCCATCGACGTCCAACAGGCTACGCCCGCGCTCGACTCGACCACCGTTCACCGCGCCTTGCGCCTTCGACGCGGCGCCCCGCTCGACCTCTCGGCCCTCGACTCGACGCTCGCCGCGCTGCGCAACGCACTCTGGGACGCCGGGTACGCTGACGCGGCCCTCACGCCTAACGTTATCGCCGACGCCCGGACGCACCGCGCGAAGGTCCGCATCGACGTGAACCCTCGCTGGCGAACGCGCGTCGCATCAATCGAGATCGAGGGTAACCGGGAGATGTCGCGCGACGCTGTCCGGAGCGCTCTCACGCTACGGCCCGGCGGGCTCTACCGGCGCCCGGATGTCACTGAAAGCCTGCGACACCTGTACGAATCCCGGGTCGTGTCGTCGGCGTTCATTGCCGTCCCGCCTAACACGAATGACAGCGTGACGCCGGTCGTGGTGCGCATCCAGGAGCGAAACCCGCTCCAGTTCGGAATGGATGCCGCGATCAGCACCAGCGAGTTCCTTCAGGTCGCCGGGCGAGTCGGCCTGTTCACTATCGATGGCGGACGCTGGCAGCTCATCCTGCGTGGGGCGACGGGCAACCTTCTCGCGTCCGGCCTGGAAGGAGCCGGTCCGTTCACGGAAGTCGCGCCGGACGACAGCATCGATCGAGCGTTCCTCCGGCCGACCTGGCAGGCGCAGGTTGAGGCAGCGCGGTTGTGGGCCGGCTCACCGCGTAACCGGCTCACGTTCGGCGCCTTCGGTCAGCGACTCAGCGAGCCGAACGCGTTTGTCGATCGCTCTCTTGGTCTCAACACGCTGTTCACGCGCGAGGTGACGGAGCACTCCGGAGTGTCGATCGGCTATCGCCTGGAGCGCGCGGCCGTTGAAGCGGGGGATGTGTATTTCTGCGAGAGCTTCGGGATCTGCGATCCTGCCGCACTGAGCGTGTTCCGTGACTTTCGGCGCCTGTCAGCCGTATCGCTCGGCGGCTCGCTAAACGAGGCAAACAGCCCCGTCGCGCCGTCGCGTGGGCAGACGGCGCGCATCGACCTGGAATATGCCTCGGCGGTGACGGGATCCGAGTACGATCACTTCCGCGTGGACGGTGCGGCGGCCGCTTACCGCCCGTTAGGCTCGTGGGTGCTCGCGACGCACGTGCGTGCCGGTTGGGCGCACACACCCGGAAGCGAGGTGCTTCATCCACGGATGCTGTTCTACGCTGGCGGCTCCCAATCGGTGCGCGGGTACCGCGATAACCAGCTCGGCCCGCGCGTGCTTCGGGTGCGCAGTGAGGACCTCATCGCCAGTGGCTGCACCGAGGCGAGCATCGCCGACGGGTCGTGCGACCCTAACGCGGTGCCGCGAGGAGCGTTCTCCCCGCAGCCCGTCGGCGCGACGGCGCTGCTCGAGGGCAGTGTCGAGCTCCGCACGCACCTCGCCTGGAAGCTGGGCGGCGTGCTGTTCGCGGATGCCGCGGTGGTCGGGCCGGGAGCGGGCACGTTGGCCGCGGAGCGCGTGAGCACGGTAACCCCCGGTGTCGGGCTTCGTTACGAAACCCCATTTGGCCAGCTGCGTCTGGACGCCGGCTGGCAGCCGGACAAGAGCGAGCGCCTCCCGGTCCTCGTCGAGACGACCGCGGCGGACGGGTCGTCGCAGCTGGTGCGCCTAACGACCAATCGGCAATGGACCTCGGTGGACGACGCGAACGGAAAGCAGGGGCTGCGGCGAGTGACGTTGCACTTCGCCGTGGGCCACGCGTTCTGAGACGCGCCGTCCCGGTTACGCCTGCACCTCGCGCAGCACGCGCGCTGCCCGGCGCCCCTCGCGCCAATCGAGTATCTGCGCGAGCGGCCAGGTACTGCTCCACGCGGAGGCGACGGCGCCCTTGAACGTCAGACGCATTTCGTTCGTTGCCGACGCTTCAGCGTAACCGCGTCGCACCCCGTCATCGATTGCCTCCGCGAACGTGCGCTGGTACGCCTCGACGGGATGCAGGGTTGGCGCATGCCAGCCCACCTTCACCGGGGCGCGACCCCCGCGCGCTGCATGCGCCGTGCGTCGCTGGTGAATCTCGTACAGCCTCGCCACGTCGGCGACCTTCTGGAACGACACGACATCGTGCGTGCCGTGCCGGCCAGGAACAATGCGTCGCTCGTTGCCCGTCACGATCACGACGTCGTCGGTCATTCGCGTGTGAAACGTCAACCCTGTCATCGAGAACCGTCGCGGCGCGTGACTGATCGCGGCCATGAAGAACTCCTCGCCGCTTGCGCTTGGCGCGATCGTGATCACGGTCGCCCCCTCGCGATCGTGCGGTCGCGAAGCGTTCGTGTGACGCATCGGCTCGCGAAACCCGATGCGCCCGGTTGCGGTCTCCATGTTGTGGAGGAACTCGCTGACGGGCTGCGAGAGGGCCGCGGCGTGCTCGCTGCTCAGCGGCTGCCAGTCAACCTTTCGATTGAGCTTGAGGAGTCGGCGATACTGGAAGGGCGCCGTCACGAGCCCGCGTAGCCAGACATACGGCATGATGAGCGGGATCAGTAGCCGGTCCAGCCCATCGAGCTCCATGTCATCGAACTCGGGGGATTCGGTTCGAGCTGCGCGCGTCATGGTCATCGCTACCTCTCGTGCCAGACGGGTATAGGGTGATGCTCCATAACGAGGACGACTTGCCGCCAGGCGCGTTGCGCCGCGCTCGCGGTGACGGCGTTAGGAACGTCATCGTCCCTGAGGGATGGGACGAAACTTTCTCAATACCGTGCTGTCCGTCGGCGCCGTGCTCGCGATCTGGAGCTTCATGCGCGATGGATGCTTCGAACGGACAGAGGACGTAGGCGCCATTCACGCGGAGAACGCGCAGCACGCGCGTGAGCGTGCCGCGGCCATCCCTGCCGATTTCGTTGTTCCCGACAGCTTTCCCGAGCTCCTGGCCACGCTGGAGCGGTTGACAGGCAGCGCACCAGTTCCCTTCGTGGGGGAGCGCGACTGGGGAGCCCCGGTGCCGAGCGCGGGGTTCGCGTTTCGAACGCGCTCCGACACCCTCGCGGAGGCGCTCGCCGACACGTTGACGCGCCTCGTGCTTCCAAACGGCTTTCACGCCTTCTCGTACGCGAGCGGCGCCGGGATCGGGCCGTCGTACATCGTGGCGATGCCCACGCCCGATTGGTATGCGTCCATCGAGCTTGTCGCGACCACCGGCAACCCATCTCCGAGCTCGAAGGAGATCGTGACCTGGTTCCGCACCCTCGAGCGCGAACAGCCCTTCACGATCACCGACATCGGTCGGGACCATGTCGGTGGGCGGTTCTTCGGCGCGTTGAAGGATGCCGGCGCGCTCGCGCGACGCTTCAACGACTTCTGTCCCGACATCGTGAGACAGGGGACGCGCTCGGTCCGGAACCTCGAGATCGAGCTGCGAGAGAGCCAGTATCTCTACTGCTGGTGGGACTGACGCGTCAGCGATACGCGGCGGCCTGGATTCCGTAGAGCTCCGCATATTGGCGTCCGCGCGCCATGAGCTCGTCGTGGGACCCCACTTCCGCGACCCGCGCCCCTTGCAGGACGACGATCAGGCTCGCCATGCGGACCGTCGAAAAGCGGTGCGACACGAGAATCGTTAGGCGCCCATCCGCCGTGTTCGCGGCATCCGCGTATCGCTCGAACAGCGCGTGCTCCGTCTCGGCATCGAGGGCGGCCGTCGGCTCGTCGAGCACGAGCACGATCGGGCGGTCACGCATGAACCCCCGCGCGAGCGCCAGCCGCTGCCACTGACCGAAGCTCACCTCCACGCCATTCGGCCACGTTGGCCCGAGCTGCGTGTCGAGCCCCTTGCTGAGCTGCGAGATCACCTCGGTCGCGCCGGCTCTCGCAACCGCCGTCGTCACGGCGGGTTCTTCCTCCAGGCGATGCACGTCGCCGACGCCGATGCTGTGTCGCGCCCGGAGCTCGAAGCGAAAGAAATCCTGAAATGCGCCAGCCAGCTTCGTGCGCCACGATTCAGCCGTGATACGATCGAGCGGGACATCGTCGACCAGGATTCGACCGGACGTCGGTTCGTACATCTTCGCGAGAAGCTTCACGAGCGTGCTCTTGCCCGCGCCGTTTTCGCCCACCACCGCGACGACCGCGCCCGCGGGTAGATCGAGCGTGACATCCTCGAGCGCGAGCGTGTCGGTGCCGGGATACGCGAACGACACGTGCTCGAACCGAATGCCGCGCGAGAGACGGTCGGGAGCGCGGAGCTCCGCCGTTGGCGCGAGCGACGCGGCGTAATCCTCGAGCCACGCCAGGCGTCTCGCGCCATATACCCAGAATCCGCGGAGAAATGCCAGCTCGCCGACGGTGGCACCGACGTACGCCGAGAGTCGCGCGCCCGCCGCGAGCACGAGTAGCACCGCTCCGGCCGACGCGTGCAGCCCTGCCGCCACGAAGACGATGGACCCCACGTACCCCGCGGCGAAGATCGCCCAGGCCGCGGTGTGCCACGTCATCGATCCCCAACGCGCGGCGGCGATGGGATCGTGCCCCGACTGCCACGCGGCGCGACGGCCGGCGATCAGCCGCTCGCCGATCCCCGTTAGGCGCACTTCCTTCGCTGGCGGCGCCGTGGTTGCCGTGGCGAAGAGATGCCGGGCGAGTCGGTTGAACGGCGCGGCCCGTTCCTGCGCCACGCGCTCGACGCCGGGACGCCACGTCGAGGTGAACACCGTCGGCAGCGCGAAGAGCGTCACGAGGACGAGCGCTGGGTGCACCGAGACGAGGAGCGCGATCGTGACGGCAAGGCGGAGGATCCAGCCCGCCATCGAAAACACCGCCATGTACATGTGGTCCAGTACGAACACCTGATCGCGGAGCATGGCGATGCGGTCCAGGTACTCGGGAACCTCCTGATGCGCGATTGTCGCAATGGTCGCCTGAAGTTTCGCCACGTGCGCCTCGAGCGCGATCGTGACCTTGTCGCGGAACTTGCGCTGGACGCGTGTGCTGACCGTTCGCAGGAACCATGTGCCCGCGGCGGAGACGCCGAGGGCAATGGACGTCAGGAGGAGTCGTGTCGAATTGCCGGCGGCGAGTGCGTCGGCCATCAGCTTGAACCAGAGGGCGAGCAACGCGTCCGGTACCGCAGCGATCAAGGACAGCCCGAACGCCCACGTCATGAGCGTCGGCTCGTACCGCAATCCCAGCCGGCAGAGCCGCCACATCGACGGCAGCGATGCCGGGAGGTCGTCCTTCCTAGGTGAGGACGTCATGCGTCACGCCCTCCTCGTCGGTCGCCTCGCCGAAGCGCTGCGCCTGCAGGTCGAACATCGTGCGATACCGACCGTTCAACGCCATGAGCTCGTCGTGGGTGCCGAGCTCGATGACCTTCCCCTGCTCCAGCACGCAGATCCGGTCCGCGAGACGCACGGTCGAAAACCGATGCGAGATCAGGATCGTGGTACAATGCGCTGTCTCGCGCAGAATTCGCTCGAAGATCTCCGCTTCGCCGCGCACGTCGAGCTGCGCTGTCGGCTCATCGAGCAACACGACGCCGGCGCCGAGTTTCACCCCGCAGAGCGCGCGGGCGAGTGCGATCCGCTGCCACTGCCCGCCGGAGAGTTCGGTGCCGCCGGCGTAGGCGCGTGACAGCACCGTGTCCAGGTCGGCGAGCGACGACGCTCCGGCAGATGCGAGCGCTTCACGGATCGTCGCGTCAGGCGCTCCTCCCGGCGCGACGTTGTCGCGCAATGGCAGCTCGAATCGTATGAAGTCCTGAAACACCGCCGAGATTCGGTGTCGCCAGGCCATCAGCTCGAGCTCGCGAAGGTCGACGCCGTCGGCTTCGATCGTGCCCGACTGCGGATCATAGAGTCGGCAGAGAAGCTTGGCGAGCGTCGTTTTGCCAGCGCCGTTCTGCCCAACGATCGCGAGGGATGAGCCCGCGGGAATCGTCAGGTCGAACCCGTCGAGCACAGGAGTGGCTTCGCCCGGACCGGGATACGCGAACCGCACATTGCGAAATCGGATCTCCCGCGCGGGAAGGTCGCCCGGGCGTTGCGTGCCTAACGGCAAGGCACCCTTGGGGGCCATCGCCGCGTCGAGCCGAAGCACTGCCGCGACAGGCGCTGCCGCTCCATCGAGTGCCCAGCTGAACCCACCGAACGCGATGAGCGACACGCCGACCGCACACTGCGCGTAGACCACCAACGCGCCCGTCGAGACCGCGCCAGTCCAGGCCCCGGAGGCGAGCGCCCAAAAGACCAGCAGGTTCGCACCGACGACGAGAACCAGGCTCCAGAACACCGGACGCTCGCGAAGCCGCGTCGCCTCGTACTGCAGGCGATGCAGCGTCGTCCGGCGCGCGATGAATCGCGCGAGCGTCCAACCCGCGAGACCGAAGAGCCGTAGTTCCTTGCTCGCCGGCGGATCGACAGCAAGTCGAAACGCATAGTCGGCATCGCGCTGCGCCGCGCGCACCTCGGGCGTGTTGCGATCCGACCAGACGGCGCTCTCGCGTAAGAGCCAATGGGTCGCGAGCCACGCACCGGCGAGCACGATCGGAGCCCACCACGCGAAGCCGAAGAGGATGATCGCGGATGCGACTCCGCCGATCATCTCCGTCATTCCACTGGCAATGAAGTCCATCGAGATGCTGAGCGGCGGGCCCATCATGCCGAGGTCGAAGTCGCGCGCCGCGGTCAGGTCGCTCGTGAGCTCGGGATCCTCGAGATGAGCGACACCGGGCGGATGCACACAGGCCTCGGTGAGTCGATCATAGAGCCACGCCGCGGTACGATCGCCCAGGTTGGCGCCGATCGCCGTGTGAATGGGTGGCAGCACCTGGAGAAGCACGAACGTGACGGCCATCGCCGCGAGCGGGGCGCCGAGCCCGCTGGCCTTCTGCACCGCCGCAACGAGTGCACCCATCGCGATGGCGAATATCGCTGGCAGGATGCCGCGCAGGATCAGCGCCGCCCACCAGGCGGCCGCGAGTGCGCGGTCAGCCTGGGGCAGGACGGCGAAGAACTGCCATTCTTTACGCTGGGTGATCGACCAGGGCATTGCCAGACGGAGACAATTTTCCGAGGGACCGCATCAGAGTGCCGAAAATCGACGCCGCTGGCCAGTCCGGAGGTACGTGGCCTGGCCGGCATCGCTGTTGGACGAGACTCCGCAACAGCAGGGAAACGGATCAGGCGGATCCTGGAATGGCGATCTGGCGGATCGTTCCGGGTGGATTCGGGGCTCCTCGCACAAGCGGTCGGGATTCCTTGTTCAACGGCCTGCCGCCTGCCGCCTGCCGCCGAATGGCGAGCACCGGGCCCGTTAGGTGTTACGAGGTCGGCGCTCGGTTGGCTACCACGCCCGGCATCTGTCGTCCGGCACCGACGCCACACGAATCCACTCATACCCGTCGATGGACTTCCCGTCCACCGTGAAGCTCGTCGGCTTCCGGTCGAAGCACGGCCCGAACGCATTCGCCGCCGGTACGAGTGTTTCGCCTCGCACTATGATCGCCTCGAATTGCGCTCGCGCTGGCGGTCCGAGATCGCTAACGAGTGCCTCCACGAAGTCGCTCTGCGTGACACGCTCGCCCCGTCGCACCCGGTCGAAGATCGGAAAGAGAATGTCCTCCAGCCTTCGGCGTCCGCCTGACGCGGCGCGCAGCTGCGCATCGAGGTCGGCGAAGTAGAGGCTCCCTCTCGCGTACGGAAGGTTGCGCGCACTTGGGACTCTGAACCCCGCTCGGCCAATCGAGTCGGCGGGCAGGTTTCGAGCAGGACTCGTGTAGTAGGCGCGCGCGGTGTTGTTGACGCTCCGCAGGAACGATCCGACCGAATCGAGCCCGGCTTTCATCGGCAGAAGGCGCGCGTAGTACGTCGCCAACCCTTCCGGAAACCACGTCACCGTCCCCTCTGGCCCATCGATACCGACCGCCCAGTGGTGCACCATCTCGTGCGTGAGCGTCTCACGCGGCGCCAAACGCACCGAGTCACCAGAGCCGACCGGTGTGCCGAGCATGAACGAGTTGAGCAGCGCCGTGCCTGGGTACCCGCCCTGCCCCGGCAGTACCCTAACGAATACGCGGAACGGATCATCGGTCGTGTCGCGGAAGAACGTGCGCAGGTAGGCATACATCTGCGCGGTCCACGCCATCTCCCGCTTGGCGTCGAACGGAGGCGTTCCGAGCCAATAGGCCGTGAACCCATGCGTGGCGCCTCGCACCGGTAGCCGGCCAAGTCGTCCCGCCATGTAGTAGCCCTGAAGCAGCTGCTCCGGCGGCGCCACCAGCTCGAAGTCGCCATCCCCAAACGTCGATGCCGCGATCGAGTTCTCTCCGAGCTCCGTCAGATCCCAGTGGAGACGCGTCCTGTACACGATCCCCGAATCCTCCGGCAGCGCGAAGAATCCGGAGCCGGCGGTGCTCACGCCTCCGCCATACGCCTGCAGCGAGAACTGCGGACCGCTCACGGCCGTTGCGCGCGTTCGCGCTCGATACGTCGCGATCACAGGCGGCACAACCTCACGCTCCGCGCGCCAGTGGCGGAAGTACGGAAATCCGCCGGGATTCACGGGATCGTCTTCGTGTCGGAGCGGCACGACACCCTTCGCGTCGCGGACCGCGAGGTCCTGAACGCTGTCAGCAATCCCGGCAACCGAGGCATAGACGATCGGTGCCCGAATGCCGAACGTCTGCGCGTTAGGTGCACGTCCCCGCAACTCCCATCGAACGGCGAGGGACCTCACGGTATCGCTTCCATCTCGCACGGGGCGCAGCACCACGTGCAGTGTGCGCTGTTCGGGGCCGGGCGCCGGCTTTGGTCCCGAACCACCGCACGCCCCCACAGTGCCCATGATGGCGAGGCCCAACGCAGTCGTTGCCCGCATGATCCTCGAATCGTTAGGTGGCGCGCCGGCGAGTCAGCGCCGCGGCAAGGGTGCCGAGCACCGCGACGCCCGCGGCCGTGAACAGACTGGCGCGGACCCCAGCAACCAGGGCGTCACTGGCCGACGATGACCGCGCCACCACTGTGGTGAACACGGCGCCAGCCAAACCGACGCCGAGGACCATCCCCACATTCCTGGCCGTGGCCAGAACGCCTGCCGCGATGCCCTGGCGGTTCCGCGGCGCCGCTCCCATCAGCGCGTTGTTGTTCGGCGACACGAACGTTCCCACACCAAGCCCAATTACCGCCAGGCCCGCGGCGATCACCGCGAGCGACCCGTGCGAGACGACGGATCCCAGGAACGCGAGCCCCACCGCGAGAGTCACCATCCCGGTGACCGCCGGCGCTCGAGAACCGATACGATCGGAGAGCGTACCACTGATCGGCGCGACTACCGCCATGACGATCGGTTGCGCGGTGAGAATCAACCCGGCGTGCGCCGCGTCGAGGCCTCGGCCCTGAATCAGGAGAAACGGAAGGACGAACAACACCGCGAACACGCAGGCGTAATTCAGCAGCGCACTGACGGTCGCCCCGCTGAACTGGCGATCGCGGAACAGCGAGAGGTCGAGCATCGGACTCGAGCGACGTTCAATCCGCACAAACGCCAGCAGAAGCACCGCCGCGCCAGCCAGCAGCACCAGCACGGGCGGCGAGGTCCATCCCCATGCGTGTCCCTGATTGAGCGCCACGAGAAGCGCGACGAGCCCCGCGGTAAACAGCATCGCCCCGATCACATCGAACCGCTCGCCCCGCTCGGCACTGTGATCCCGGTCGATGACCCGCCACGCGAGCACGATCGCGATCGCTCCCACCGGAACGTTGATATAGAACACCGCCCGCCACCCGACTGCGCTCGCCAGCCAGCCACCTAACGACGGACCGGCCGTGAGCCCCAGATACGTGAACGTGCCCTGCGCCCCGAGCGCGCGGCCACGCTGATTCGCCGGAAAGCTGCGCGTGAGAATCGCCGGCGCCGTGGCCATGAGCATCGCGGCGCCGAGCGCCTGGATCGCCCGTAATCCGATCAGTGCCTGCGCCGACCAGGCGAGCCCGCACAGCGCAGATCCCGCGACGAACAGCACGAACCCGCCGATATACAGCCGCTTGTGCCCGTAAAGATCGCCGGCTCGGCCAACGCTCAGCAGCAGTCCGGAGATGACCAGCAGGTAAACCGTCGTGACCCACTCGATGCCGGCGACGCTCGCACCGAACGCTCGCGCGAGCACCGGCAGGAGCGTGTTCACGATGCTGCCGTCGAGCGCCGACATGAACGTGCCGACGCCGACCGTGACCAGGACCCACCAGCGGTTCGCCCACTCTGGGGGTGGATCACTGGATGCCATCGGCGAGCTGCCGCGAGGTGAGCCCAGGAGAGGTGAGGTGTTCGGCACGCCACTGCTCGACGCACGTCCCGCGCCGACGAAACTGGGAACGGGGAACCGGGAACAGAAGCTCCGAGGTGCCTCAGTTCCCGGTTCCCAGTTCCCGGTTCCCAGGCGCGCGTGCCGCGCGCCGCCGATCCCGACCTACGGCTGCGGAGTCAGGAGCTGTCCGTTCGCGACCGGGCTCACACCAAACGTACGGGACACGCTGCCTGTCTTGCCGGCATTGTCGGTGACGCGAGCGGTGACGGTCACCGTTGTCTTCCCCACGGGCATGACGAACCTGCCACCAGCAACCCACGACGCAGTCGTGGTGACGCCGCCATTGCCGCGGTGATCGACTGTGCTTCCCGCGATATCGAACGCCGGCGCCAGGTTCTGCCCAGCCGGGACGATGACCCCGTTCCCTCGGCGAAAATCGACGTCGAAGGTGAAGACCAGTCCGGGGATGTTGCGATTGGCGCCTGCCGATGCGAACTGCGCGGGATCACGAATGAGCCCCACGGGTGTCGCGGGTGCGGTGATGCCGTCCCCATTTTCATTGACGCCGATGCCGGCACCGCTCCGGTCGAATGCCGAGACCTGGAAGAATGTGAACGCCGGTACCACGTCGGTGCCTAACGCGACACTCGATGGGTCACGCGGACCGACGAGCGTCACCTCCGGGCCGTCGGCGTCATCCAGACCATCGCCGGTCACCGTCGTCGGCGCGGGCGTGAGCGCCTGCCCACTCGTTCCGTGCTTGTCCACCTTCACCTTCACGACGTCGGTCCCGATACGCCCCTGGGCGTCGCGCACCGTTGCCGTAATGGTGAAGCCCCTCACGTCGTCGGGAAACGACTCGAGCACATGCCAGCCGGCCCAGATCGTCACGCCGTCGCCCGGCGAGTCGTCGGTGCCGAGGGTGTTGAAGAGGTTCGCCAGGTTGGTGTTCTTCGCGATGATCTTCCCATCGGGCGTGATCATGTCCGCGTCGATGCTCACGCTGAACCCCGGGAAGTTGGGGTTGGGCTGGCCCAGCAAGGCCGTATTCCGAATGTTGGTGCTCTCGTTCGCCGAAACATCGGTCGCGTTCTTCGTCACGGTCTGGACGACGATCGTGAACGCCGAGCCGCCGGCGAGTGACCCGGCGTTCAGTTGGCCTTCGCCCCCGGCGACGACGTCGTCGTTCACGGGAGACGTGATACGAACGAGCGGGCCGTCCGACTCGAACTCCCGCGCGACTCGGCGACCCGTTTGCGTCGCCGGTGCGGCAATGTCTGGTTGATCGTCCCGGCACGCGGCCGTAGCGGCAACCGCGACCAGGATCAACTGCGTGATGTGAACCCGCATTGGATCGTGTTCCTTGAAGTGATGGGTGAGGAGGAGCGCGCGCATCCTCGGTGCTGCATGCTCCATAAACGAATTCGATTTCACCCATCGGCCACATCACGCGAGTCGTTAGGCGGCGTCGATACCGGCTCGTGACACGGTACCTGACTGGAGACAGGGGTGCTCCCCCAACCATTGGCAGTGCCGCCTGTCGCCTGCCGCCTGTCGCCTGTCGCCTGCCTAACGCGCCCGTCGCGCCGTTTCTCGCTCAGCGGTGATCACGTCGATCAGCCGCGCCAGCGCCTGCGAGCGCACCTGCGCCCGGTGCGTAACGAACTGCGTGCCCACGTACCGATGCGGTCTGGCGAGCTCGTGGATCGACACTTCCTTCTTTCGCGCCGAGCGCTCGACGACGGATCGCGGGAGCAGCGAGATCCCGAGCCCGGCGGCGACACAGCCGATGATGCCGTCGATCGTGCCGAACTCCATTGGGCTCAGCACGCCGATACCCTCCCCGCCGAGATACCGCTCGAGCCGATGCCGGTAGTGACACCCGGTCTTGAACACGAGCAGCTTGGGTAGCGTGCTTTGCTTCAGGTACGCCCGCACCGTGCGGTAGGCCGCGGGGGTGATGATCACGAGCTCCTCGACGAAGCTCGTCACCACGTCGAGCTCCGGATGATCCTCGACCCCGGAGACGAACGCGCCGTCCAGGCGCGACTCGATCACCCTGCTGATCAGCTCCGCGCTCGTCCCGGTTTCGACCGCGATGTCCACTTGCGCGTAGCTCGCTGCGTATACCTTGAGGACCTCAGGCAACCGCGCCGAAGCGGTGGATTGAAGCGCGCCGATCTGTAACGTGCCGCGTACCTCGCCCGAATCCGAGACGGCGGCCTTCGCATTCTCCACCAGCGACAGCATCTGCTGTGCGTAGGGGAGGAGCCGCTGACCCTTCTCCGTCAGCGTGATGCCGCGATGGCTGCGATGGAACAGCTGCACGTTGAGCTCCGTCTCGAGCAGACGGATTCGGGTCGTCACGTTCGACTGTACCGTCGACAGCGACTGGGCGGCCTTCGTGACACTGCCGTGGCGGGCCGCTGCCGCGAACACGGTGAGGTCGTGAATGTCCATATGCTATCTCGAATAGAGATTGAATCGTTCCAAAAGAATCATTACTCATGATACCCGGGCGCCGATAGGTTGCAAGACATGACCACGCACGCCATTGCCCTCGAGCGCGAACGGCCCTACGGGCTCTACGCCATCTGTTTCGGGTTCTTCCTCGTTCTCTTCGACACCACCGCCCTCAACGTCGCCATCGCGGCGATGCACCGCGAGTTCGGCGGCACCATCAGCGCGCTGCAGTGGATCGTGAGCGCGTACACCATCGTGTTTGCGAGCCTCGTGCTGACCTGCGGCGCCCTGGGCGACCGCTACGGTGCCCGACGCCTGTATCAGCTCGGCCTCACCATCTTCACCGTGATGTCGCTCGCCTGCGCGCTATCGCCGAACGTCGCGCTTCTCATCGCCTTCCGCATGGCGCAGGGACTGGGCGCCGCGATGATGCTGCCCGCGTCACTCGCCCTGTTGAGCCATCTGTACCCCGACCCGCGCGCCCGAGCACGCGCGGTGTCGTTCTGGGCATCGATCGTCAGCCTCGGCTTCGCCGCGGGCCCGGCGCTCGGCGGCGTATTCACGAGCGTCTTCGGGTGGCGCAGCATCTTTCTCCTCAACGTGCCCACCGGCTTGGTCGCGCTCCTCATGGTGCGGGCCTTCATCGAGGAAACCCGCGGCACGCGAGACGGCACCATCGACTGGCTTGGTCAGCTCGGCGTCTCGCTGACCCTGTGGGCGCTGAGCTACGCGTTGATCGAGGCGGGCAACGCCGGGTGGGCAGCGCCGCGCGTGCTCGCGGCGTTCGCCGCGTCAATCACGCTCGCCGGCGTGTCGGCCCTCACCGAGCGGCGGAGCGTATCGCCCGTGTTCCCGCCCGCGCTCTTCTCGCGGCCCGCGTTCGTCGCGTGCGTCGGTGCGGGCGTCGTCGTGAGCCTGGGCACATACGGCATCCTGTTCATCGAGTCGATCTACCTGCAGAATGTCCGCCACCTGAGCGCACTCGCGACGGGTGCGATGATCGTGCCCCTCACGGTGGCGCCCACCGTGACGACACGGATGATCGATCGCTACCGCGCCGACATGCACTTCAAGCCGCGGCTCTTCACGGGACAGATCCTCGCGGTGTTGGGTGCCGCGACAATGGCGCTGTCCGTGTGGATTCCCACGACTGGCGTCATTCTGCTCGGGTTCGGGCTGCTCGGTGTGTCGCTGGGCTACATCACGCCCGCGATGACGACGGGCGTGCTGACCGCGTCGCCGCCTTCGATGGCCGGCCTGGCGTCAGGAACGCTGAATGCGGGCCGCCAAGTCGGCGGCGCGATCGGCGTGGCGCTCATGGGCACGCTCATGCAGATGCACCATGAGCCCGGGATGGTGGTGGCGTTCACCGTGGCGCTGGCGTTGTCCGGCGTGGCCGCCGTTGCAGCGCGTCGGGCGATTCCGGAGCCGACGCGTTAGGTCGGGGGATTTCGTCTCGGACGACCGGGCGACTGGCGCATTTACGCGGCTGCTCGTAGCTCTATTCTCTGCGCTACGAGGCGCCCACCCGGCACCCTTCGACTCACGACCGTGACACGTTCAGCCTACACCCGAACCCTGGCGCAGGTCATCGCGCCATCCCTCCTTCTCCTCCAGATCGGCGGGGCTTCACTCGGAGCGCAGGCCGCACCCTCCCGAGGTGCCCCGTCGGACACGCTCGTCGCGATCGTCGGCGCGACGGTCATCGACGGCAACGGCGGCACGCCGGTGTCCGACGCGACGATCGTCGTGCGTGGCAAGCGCATCACGGCGTTAGGTCCCCGGGCGTCGACCCAGGTGCCGAAAGGCGCTCGTGTCGTCGATGGCACCGGCAAATTCATCACGCCAGGGTTCATTGACACGAACGTACACCTCTCGCTCTACAACAACGGCGAATCGATGGTGCGCTACGAGGACCGTTTCCTCGACCTCATCACCGAGGCGGCGCAAACAGAGCTCAAGTACGGCATCACGACCGTGCGCGACAGCTACGGCGCGCTCGTCCCGCTCATCGTCATTCGCGATTCGATCGCGCACGGAAAGCTGATCGGCCCGCGCATGCTGGTAGCGGGAAACATCGTCGGCTGGGGTGGGCCCAAGTCACCGCTCTTCTCGAATGCAGCGCCTGTGACGCTCTTCGATGAGGAGATGATGGACTTCATCGCGCAGGGCGCCGGCGAAGAGCTGATCGACATGTCGCCTGACGAGCTCCGCGTCGCCATGCGCGCCTATCTCGACAAGGGACCCAACTTCGTGAAGTACGGCGGCACCTCTCACACGAACAACCTGATCACGTTTTCGCCACGCCAGCAGGAAGCACTCGTCGACGAAGTGCACAAGCGGGGGTTGATCGCCGAGACGCACTCGACGAACCCCGAGCCGCTCAGGATCTCGGTGCTCGCCGGGATCGATCTCATTCAGCACCCTGAAGTGCACGACGTGCCGATCCCCGACGACCTGGTGAAGCTGATCGTCGACCGAAAGGTCATCTGCTCCATCCTGTCGAACACCATCACGGCCAAGCCGTGGAAGGACTACCTCAAGACCCGCCAGCGCGCCGACTCGGCCAAGGCAGACTCGCTCAAGAATGACACGCTCAAGGTGATGCAGCGCGCGAAGACCGGTTGGGAGCTGCGGAACGAGCGGCGCGCCAAGGGGATGGCCACTCGCCGCGCGAACGCCGAGAAACTGATCGCGGGTGGCTGCATAACGACGCCGTCGACCGACACGTATCTGAGCGGCGCGCCGGAGTTTCTCCGCGCTCCGCGCACGGACTTTCACCAGATGCCGGGCACGGCGACGCTTGCGGCCATCGAAGGACTCGTCGAGTTGGGCATGACGCCGTCGCAGGCGATCGTTTCGGCGACGAAGAACGGCGCGATCGCGTCGCAGGGCCTGAAGGACTTCGGGACGCTCGAGGTGGGCAAGCTCGCGGATCTCCTCGTGCTCGATGCCGATCCGCTCGCCGACATTCACAATATTCGAAAGCTGTCGCTCGTGATGCGCGACGGTCGCATCATCGACCGCGACAAGCTGCCTGAAAGACCCGTCTGGACCAGACCCAAGCCGAAAGCGTGAAGCGATTGGGCCGTGTGTTCACAGCAGTGGTTTCACGAGTGCGAGCAGGTCGTCCATTTCGAATGGCTTTCTGAGGGTTCCGTGCGTGAGGCGATCATCCGCAACGGATGCCAGTAAGTCTTCGTGCGCGCTGATGAAAATGATCGGCGGCACCGTCGGCCGCTCGCGCTCGAGAAGTTGCGCCAGCGTATAGCCGCTCATCCCGGGTAACTGCATATCCAGCACGAGGCAGCTCGGAGCGGTCGGCGCCGCGTGATCCAGATACTCTTCGGCTGACGCGAACACCGCCGCGCGAATTCCCTCGAGCCGCATGACGCGAGCAAGGCACGATCGCACCGACTGGTGGTCGTCGATGATCGCCACCCATGTGTCCGCCGCTGGCCCGGGATGTCGGCCCTCCAACGCTTCGGTGCGGTAACGCATAGCCGTATTCGCGGCGCGCAATCTGGCTGTCATCCGATGAGCTCAGCAACCAAGAAGTTCATTGGAAACCCAAGGGTCCATTGGACCTTCGGCCAAAATCCGGCCTACTGCAAGATTCCATTTGCCACCGGAGTCTGCGCCTCCAGCTTCAGCCGCAGCGTGGAAGGGCTCTCTGTAACAGCACTCCCCGTGCCTGGCATTGTGACGCGAAAGATTGCACCGCCATCTTCCGCGTTCTCCGCCTGCACCCGCCCGTGGTGTCGCTCGATGATCGATTGCACGATCGGTAAACCCAGGCCCAGGCCGTGTGGCTTCGTGGTGAAGAACGACTCGAAGAGGTGTTGCTGAACATCCCCTGTCAGTCCAGGCCCGTTATCACGCACGGCGACCTCGGCCTCTTCGTCCCGAACACCCGTACTGATGGTGACGCGCGGAGTCGTCGACGCCGCGCATGCATCGAGCGCGTTGACCAGGAGATTCAGCACGACCTGCTGAAGCTGAACGGGATCACCGGTGACCGTCGGTTGGCGCGGATCGAGCGCGAACGTGATGTCCGCTTGGCGTGCGACAACATCGTATTGGAGAACGCGTGCCGAGGTGCGACAGATCTCGTTGAGGTCCACGGGCTGCGGTGGCAATTCTTCTCGTCGGACCAGCGCGCGAACCCGAGTGATGATGTCGGAGGCCAGCTCGTTGTCGGCCACGATGTCGCCAAAAATCTCCCGACACATCTCTCGCACCTCGTCGCCCAGTGGCCCCGAGTCACCCGCCACGATCTTCGCACCGGCTTCCGCGTTCATGCGGATCGCGGCAAGCGGTTGACGAAGGTCGTGTGACATCGTCGCCGCCAGCTCACCGACGAGGGCCACGCGCCCCATGTGGGCGACTTGACCTCTCGTCTCGTCAGCGCGACGCTGCTGCTCCTCGGCCACGAGTTGAGCACGTTTGCGTCGGCGACGTTCGGCGAGGAGGCTGCCAATGAGCAGCGCCTCCGCGCCGATGACGCCAAGCGTCAACAGGACAACCGTCCGGTACCGCTGCCACAGCGTCGGTTCTCGGAAAAGGAGCTCGGTGCCCTGCGGCAGACGTGCCGCAGACAGTCCCCACCGTCGAAGCTGACGCCAGTCCGCAACGTATGCGTTGTCGATGAGCTCCACAGGCGGCATCCGTTCGCCAGGTCGGCGTCGCAGGACGCGGACGACCAGTCGGCCCGTCCGAATGGCTTCGTCATCGAACCGCAGAACGGAACCACCGACCACCCCTTCTCCGATATAGCTGGCCAACTGGGTGTACATCGGGGCTGGCGCCGCGTGTGCGATGCTCCCCACGATGTCCAACGGTTCGTAGGCCTGGCCGCGCCCGTCCAACCGGTAGTTCGCGAACACGACGATCGACCGAGGGGGAATCTTCCGGAGCTTCGGGAGTAACTCGTCGAGCGGCAACCCTTGAAGGACGGCGACGTCGAGCGGGTTGCCTAGCGTCGCGGCCGCGCTCACCACCGCGGCAACGGAGGTCGAATCCGCGCGTCCGGCTCCGCCGATCACGACGACGCGTTGCGCATCCGGCTGAAGACGACGCGCCATCTCGAGGGTGGGTGCGAAGCGCGACGCCGAAGAGATACGCCCCGTCACATTCTGCGGTTGTGCCGTCGGATCCGTTTGCGGCATGGCGCACAGCGCGAACACGATGGGAACGTTAGGCAATCCTCGGCCCAACTGGTCGACGGCAAATTTCAACGCCCGCCCGCCGACTGGCACGACGACATCGACACCGAACTGGCGATACTTGTCGGCCAGATAATTCGTGAGCGGTGAGGACTGTTCGAGGCCGGTGAAGCGGTCGAAGTCCAGGGCTTCCTGGTAGAACTCGACTTGGGAGCCCAGCTCCTTACTGATCGTCAGGCGAAGCCGTTGCGCAAACTCGAGCATCGGCTGAGTCTCGGCCTGCTGCTGGTAGACCACGAGCACGCGCACTGGCCGAGTCGCGCGCTGGGCGGCCACACTCGGCGCCGATGCGCTCAGTGCGAGAACGAAAGTGGTGAGGACGAACGTCCAGACGGCCAGTCGGTGTGACACGTCAGACCCTAAAAATTGTAGCGTATCGCGAGCTGAAGTTGGTAGTAGGTGTCGAAATTCTCGTCGCTGTATCGGCGCATCATCGAATCGAAGCGATAGATGGGCTGTGCTCCTGCCCCCGTCGTTTGGCCAATTTGGGACAGCAAGGGAATCTGGCTCGTGGTCGCCAGCGAAGTTCCGCTCGGCATTGCGAGTCTCCCCCAACTGGAGTTCAGCAAGTTGAGGAAGTTGAACACCTGCAGTTCGAATACCAACGATTGGGTTCCTATGCTCGGTAGCGCCTGGCGCAACGCGAGGTTCGTGACATTCATCCAGGGCGCCCGGCAGCTGTTCCGGCCCATGATCCGCCCTCGTTGATTGCGAAGGCACGGCGCGCCATCGATGAAGCTCTCGAATGCGGCCTGCTGGGTTTGCACTTCCGCTGCGGATCCGGCGAACTTGATCTCCGCCGTGTCGAACGCGGTTCGCGGGATGTAGATCGGGTCGTTGCCGGCCGCGCCATCGGCATTGAGGTCGCCACGGCCCCCTGCACCGCCGGCGACGTATGTGTAGGGAAATCCCGAGCCACCAACGTACAGAAAGGACAGGCTCGTCCCGAACCGCCGCCACGGCGAACGAAGCGTGCCTGACGCGCGCACCTGAAACGGTTGATCGAAATCCGACGTCCCTGGCGAGAGATCGTCCTGGCGACCAGTGACCGGTCGCGCGAAGCGCCAATTGTCAGTGAGGAGCGCGCTGACCGTTCGCGGACTTTGGACGTCACGGGCCTTCCCATAGGTGAACGATCCCGTCACGTCGGCGAGGCGAGTCTGTTTCCGCAGCTCAGCGACCACGCTGTACGCGTAATCCTTCGACTCGTTCGTGATCCCGATGATATCGCCTAACTGGGACGCCACGCGATTCGGGACAGCGGTTCCCGTCGCGTTGACCGTCCCATACATCATGCGACCGTGAGCGTCGGTCGCGAGCGGTTCGCTGAGGTTGATCGGAGAGAAGAAGATGGCGCGCGTCGCGCGCGTATAGAGTCCCTCGAGAGTTCCGACCAGGCCGAACGGGAGCCGCGCGTCCGTGGCGAGCGTGGCGCGCATCGTCTGAGGAAGGCGGAGACTCGCGTCGATGATATCGATCTCTCCGTTCGTCGAGGCACCGTACGTCTGACCGCCCGCACAGGCCTGCGGCGGATTCTGAGCGTCGGGGCGGAACGCAGGTGCGGCTCCAGCGTCGCTGGGAAGCGGCCCGCATTGCAGCGTTCGCGTCGCCAGTCCGTAGGCTGCAAAACCGCCGAATAGCCAGAATAACGGCGGCCGCCCGGTAAATAGCCCGACTCCGCCACGCACCTGAGCCGGCGGAGTGTCGGAGCTCGTTAGGCGATAGTTGAAGCCGAACCGCGGTGACCACGTGACGGATCCGGAGGGCACTCCGTCGGTGCGGAGACCGAATATCGAATCGACCGCCGCCACGTAGGGCGGATGGGCCGAGAGCGTGGAGTGATCGGCCCGGATCCCGAACGTCAGGGCCAGTCGGGACGATGCTTCCCACTCATCGCCCAGGTAGACCGCGTGATATGCGCCGTGTGCCGACGTCACGCTGCCGGTATCGCGTGTAATGCGGTAGCGCGACGCGGTGCCCGCTTGTAACGAGTCCAGGCTCGCGAACTCCCAGATACCGTAGGCTCCGCGCAGCTGAAAGGCATCCAGATCGAACAGTTGGGCCGAGAAACCGAGCGTGAGACGATGCGCTCCGGCGGAGATCGAGAGATTGTCCGTGAGCTCACCGGTCCACGTCTCATTCCGCTGTCCGGTCGCGATTTCGTGCGTTCCCGACTGCAGCACGACTGGCGCCCCGCTCGTCCCCGGAACCGTTACCAGCATGAGCGGCTGCCTAACGGTTGGCCTGAAGCCGGACGTCAGGTCGGTATACCCCGCCTGGAGCTCGTTGTAGGCACCATGCGCAAAATTGGAAACGAGCTGCCCCGCAACCGACCACTTGTCCACCCAACGCGAGTGCTGGAGTGACGACAACGAAAAGCACCCACTCGTTGGACAATTCGTCGGTGCGAGCGTCG
The DNA here is from genome assembly GCA_036509075.1 of Gemmatimonadaceae bacterium. Classification (GTDB taxonomy): domain Bacteria; phylum Gemmatimonadota; class Gemmatimonadetes; order Gemmatimonadales; family Gemmatimonadaceae; genus JAJKIV01. The sequence goes on along the minus strand of DATCGG010000437.1, from coordinate 31,185 downwards.
TCGGACGAGCGAAGATCGAGCTATCGGCGTGTCCGTAATTACCGCGGACGGTAATACGACTGTTCCAGCGGGCAATCGGCGCGTCGAGACGGAGGAACGTGCTCGATGACGGATTTTCGTTCGTCACGGCTCCGGCAGACCCGCCGTCGAGCCCATAGCCACTCAGTAACTGTTGGAAGCGCGCAACGTCCGTTTCGCTGACGAGAATCGAATTCTGGCCGGAGGGCGATTGACTTACGCTCGGGCCCAGTGCCGGGATCGACCGCCGTTGCAGCTCCGATGAAAGAAAGAAGAAGAGACGGTCGCGAAGGATCGGTCCGCCCAGCGACGCACCGAATTGCTGCTTGTCGTATTGAGCGTTGCGCACGAGCGGGACGTTTGGACCGAGCCGCTCGTTCGTGCCGTAGCCAAAGACACCGCCGCGCAGCTCGTTGGTGCCGCTCCGGGTGACGACATTGATGTTCGCGCCCGCGAAGCTGCCCTGCCTCACATCGAACGGTGAGAACAGGACCTGATACTCTTTCACGGCGTCCAGCGGGATGACTTTGCCACCATAGAGCTGACCGGCCGCGAAATTGCTCGACGGCACCTGATCCGTGACGCCGTCGATGCGGATGCTGTTCACGCGTGTTCCCGCACCCGACGGGGCCAGTGCGAACCACGTCGACATCTGCGGAACCAACCGGACCAGGTCGTACAGGTCGCGGTTGATGACGGGCATCTGGTGGATCGTCGAATCCGAGAGGAGCGCCTCGGTGCCCGTGTGCGAACGCGAGAAGACCCTATCCTGCGCCGCGTGTGTTTCGACTTCCTGAAGCCGCACCGCTTGCTGCTCGAACGTCAGATCGACCTGGAGCTGTTGGCCGAGGCTGAGAAAGAGCCCGGTGCGGGTCTGCATTGGTGACCCGATTCGCCGGACCGTCACGGAGTAGGGCCCGCCCACCTCGAGCCCGCTGACCAGGTAGCGTCCCTCGCCTCGCGAGCTCACACGGATCGAGATGCCGGTCGCCTGGTTTCTCACGACGACCTCGACGCCCTGCAGCCCGTGGCCTTGGGTGTCGAGAATCCGTCCGGCGATTGCGGCCGACGTTGTTCCCTGCGCCCACGCACCCCCAGCAAATCCAGCGAACACACAAAGGACGAGACACCAAAAAGCCGCGCGCGCGGCGAGCTGAGCCATTCGACGCCGATGCGAATGTTCTGGAGAGCAAGCCGCCCATGATTTGCTCCAGCTCGGTCCATTACCTGTCAGACGTTTGGCCAATGGCGGAATGCGATTCGCGAGACCTGGAAGCTTCCGCTTCGCTGCCTTTCTCTCCGGGGCGTCGGCCGGCCGACGAAGGTTGCGCGGCCGCGACGGGTGACGAGCGAGTCGATGATCGAGTTGACTCGGTACGACACCACGGAGTCCCCGACCATGCCGCATCCTGGACCGCGCCCGCCGTCGACCGTACTCGCTCGTACCCCGACACTCCGCGGCTGGTTGCTCGCGTCGCCGGTACTCGCCATCGCGTTCATCCCACTCTTCGCCAACTGGCAGGCTGCCTCGCGGCGCGGTGACACCACGACGCGGGATTTCGCGCGCGACCTGCTGAACAGCGTCGAGCCTTACGCCGTCATCGTCACCGCGGGAGACAACGACACCTTTCCCCTCTGGTACGCCCAACAGGTCGAGGGAGTGCGGAAGGACGTCGTCATCGCGGTGACGTCGCTGCTCAACACCGACTGGTATGCGCGACAGATCGTCCGCGCCCCGGTGAGTGAGTACGACGAGGCGCACGGGCCGGCGATCTATCGCGGCAAGCATTGGCCGAAGCCCACCGCGCCGCCAGTGACACTGACGCTGAACGAAGTGGACCAGGTTCCGCCCTATGTCCGCCTCACGGAACCGCAGCTCTTCCAGGCCGGAAATATCAGGGCCGAGATCGCGCCGGGGTACCTGGAGAAGGCCGACATTCTCGTGCTGCGCATGATCAAGGACAACACCGGCCGGCCGATCTACTTCAGCCGCACCACCGGCGACTACCCGCACCGTCTCGGTCTTGGTCCCTACCTCTTGACGCAGGGACTCGCGCGCAAGCTGCTGCCTAACGTTCCAACCGCCGGTCGCGATACGGTTCTCGCGGCGGGTGAAGGGTTCGTCGACGTTCCGCGCTCCGTTGCGCTGTGGACCGACGTCTTCAGAGGTCAACAGGCGCTGATCGCGAAGAACGACTGGCCGGACCGTGCATCCGTGAACATTCCCGTCCTCTACGCCGCGACGGGAGCGCTCCTCGGTGGCGTGCTGAACTCTGGCGGCCAGCCGCAGATCGCGAAGGAGATCATCGATACCTCGGAGCGGATCGTCGCGGCGGCGCGGATGACCGACATCTTCCCGTCGGGTGTGCGGTGGACGGTACCGCTCGAGGTGCCGTCGAGCGACGCACCGCGGTCGACCCCGCTGTCTACAACAGAACGGACTAAGAGCAATTGAACCACGGAGGTCGCAGAGGGCTCGGAGAACTGCCAAAGCGTTTGGTGCAATCTCCGCGTCCTCCGCGTCCTCGCGTCCGCTGTGGTCAAATAAAGTTCAACGTGTCCGACCTGCCTGGATGCTGTTGCCGCCCCGCGGCGCCGCCCGTCCATCGACGTGAGCGAACATTCGAGCGTCATGCAGCGGCTCCAGCGCGGTTGGGGCATTTTCGTCCTCCCCGCATGTCTGGCGGTCGCGCTGTATCTCCCCAGCATCTGGCATCAGTTCGTGTACGACGATCTCGAGATCGTCGTCCGCCATCCGCTCATGCACACGGCCCGGACGTTCCCGGAGCTGGTGGCGTCGCCATACTGGTTCGCGACGGGGAAGCTCTACCGGCCGCTCACGTCCCTGACGCTCGGCATCGACTGGGTCGTCGGAAGCGGCAGCCCGGTGATGTCGCACGTCGTGAACGTGCTGCTCCACGCCATCGTCACCGTGTTGGTCGGGCTGCTCGCTGCGCGCTGGCTGCCGCGCGTCGGCGCGGTTGCCGCGGCCACGATCTTCGCCATCCATCCTGCGCACGTCGAGGCCGTGTCGACGGCAGTCGGCCGAGCCGAGTTGTTGTGCGCGGCGATGCTGTTGGGCCTCATGCTCCTCGCGTCTCGCGCCGCTTCGCCAACGGCACGCGAGCGCGCAGCGGCGGCAATCCTCGCGGCACTCGCCCTGGCGTCGAAGGAGACCGGTGTGGTCGCCCCTGCGCTTGCATTCGTCGCGGCATGGGCGTCACCAACGCAGCGCACGGCGGCGTGGCGCTGGGCTGCGGCCGCGCTCGTCGGCGTCGTACCAATGCTTCTGGTGCGTCTCATCGTGCTCGGGACGTTAGGTGGCGATGTTCCACATCCCGCGCTCGTGGTCGGGTCGTGGGCGGTGCGCGAACGGCTCGCACTGGCGACGGCCGTCCAGACGTTAGGCGCCCTCCTGCTCCCTCGCTCGGCGCCCATTGACGTTGCGCCGCCGCTCGCGGAGGCGAGCGCGCCAAGCCTCGTTCTCACGACGATGGGCGTGGTCGTCGTTGCCGCCACGTGCGTGATCGTGGTGAGGCATTTCATTCGGCCATCGGTCGCGACGCTCGCCGTCGCGATCGCCGCCTTCACGATTGCGCCCACCGCGAACCTGCTGTTCGCGAGCGGCGTCGTGTTGGCTGGCCGGACCCTCTATTCACCGAGCATTGGTGTCGCGCTGCTCGGGGGCGCGCTTGCGAGTTTCGTCCTTGCAGCGCAGCCGCCGGTGATTCGAAGGTCGGCGATCGGACTGCTCGCGTGTTGGGGAGCTGCCGCCCTCGTCGTATCCGCGCGAGACGTAGGGGTCTGGCGCGACTCCGACCGAGTGTCCGCCGCCATGCTGGCACGTGAGCCGGACAACTTTCGCGCGCATGCGTACGCCGCTGAGCTGGCGCGGGACCGCAAGGACATGCCGGCGGCACTCGGGCACTACCGCACTGCGATCCAACTCTTCCCGTCCGAGCGATACCTGCTCTACAGCGCAGCGATCGCCGCACTCGACGTCGGCGACACGACCTCGGCGGCCTCCTGGCTCGAGGACGCCGTCAAGGTTGCGCCGAAGCATTGGCAGGCTCGTACGCGGTTGGCGAAGGTCGAGGCCTGGCGTGGCGACACGACACGCGCGCGACAGCTTCTCGACGACGGCCTGCAGCTGGATCCTGGCCAGCAAACCTGGCGCGCTATGCGTGAGCAACTGGAGAACCGCGAACGCTGAGCACGCAGACGGCGCTATCTGAGCCTTCGACTCACTCCGCCTAGTCTTTACGGTAACGTGATCGTGCCCTGTGCCAGGCTCGTTAGTCGCGTCGCACCATCGACTGGCTTGGCGTCGCGCGCGAGCGGCAAGGTCCCGCCGGTGCGGGTTGCCGTCCAGTTGATGACGCCCGTTTGAAGCGCCCACGACGAATCGAACCCGGCTACGCTCGCGAGGTCCGGCACGTCGAGATCGTACCCACCGGCGAGCGCTGCGTACGCCGGCGTCATCGAGACGGCGACGAACCCAGTGCTCGTCGGCTGGTTGTACACGATGCTCGAGACCTTGTCATAGTCCGCCTGCGCCATGTAATGCGCGCGAAGACGCGGCGTGGCACCACCGGCGATGACGCTGATGGTCGGCGCTTGAATCTGACTTCCCAGAGTGACGGTGCGATCCGTCGGCGTGCGAAAATACACATCCGCGGTGCGACTGGAGTTGCCATTGGCCGAGACGTGCAAGCGCTCCAGGTCGCCCGCGAGCAGCTTGTCCGCTGGGAGCGCAAGGTATGGCTGCGGCGAGCCATTGCCACTGGCGGCGATGGGGAGGAAAAACTCGCCGTGGGCCGTCGTGAGGACGGAGAAATCCACGACGGGGTTGCCCTCGCCTCCCAGGTTCCCGATGGTGAGCGTCGCCGCCACCATGTCGAACGCTTCCGAGGACGCGAAGTCGAGCGTCGGGACGACCGAGCCGTTAGGCAGGTCGAGGTCGCGGCGTATGATGAGCCGCGGAGGCGCTGCCTGCGCCGTGCGAACCGCAAGCAGATCCTGCGGCCCGGCCGCGACGCCGTCGATGGTGAAATCGAGTCCCTCCCGAGGCACGACGCCCGTTCGCGCCAGTGGTCCGATCGCGATGAACGCGGCTTCCGTCGTCGCAATTCCCGCGACGGTACCACGCAGCGATTTGAACGCGCCCGTTAGGCAGTCGGGACTCGTGGTGTCCCCGTCGGTAGAGAGCTCCTCGGGTGCGCCATACAGCACCCGCAGCACGGTGAACTCGCCGTCCAGGACCGGTGTGAGCGACGCGATGGCCGCGCGATTGCTGGTGAAGGAATGGCGGAAGGTCGTCGTGGACCCGGTAACGGATGGCGTCTCGCGCGTCCACGCACCATCGCCGTCGCGAAACGCGACCCACGTGGGCGTGACAGCGGCACAGTAGCTCACTGCGACCGCGCGGTCTGCTACGGGCCGAGGCCCGGTCGAATCGGAATTACAGGCAAGCGCTCCCGCGCACAGTACGGCCGCGATCGCAGAGCGTGCGCCAAAGGCGCCAATCGAGCGTACCACACGGTCTCCAGTTGCTGGCATGAGGACATACGCCATGGCGACTGGAATGCGGACAATCACTTCTTCGGGCGACGTCGCGCTCGAGTCGGATGCGGAGCTTTCGATCCTCGTCCATCATGAGTCCGCGCTTGCTCCACGATGCTTGGTTGAGCGCCGCGGCAGACCGCGACCGACACGTCAGGCACGCGCGACCATTCCCACGACTCGTTGACCATCGGGCGTGTCATGTACGTGAGGTACAGCGATTCTCCACCTCGCATGACATCGAGTTTCATCTGTTCGATCTGCTCGCTGACCAGCGTTTCGGCCGCGACCGGCGTCGTGACTACATCTCCGTTGCGCAGTCCCGCGGTTGCCGCTGCCGATGCCGGAACCAGGCTGACGACAGTCTGCACGTCCGGCGTGCGTCGATCGAACGCGAAATCCGGCACCACCACCTGCGTCCAGGAATGCGTGAAGCACGGACCGAATGCGTCAGGCGGCACGAACACGGTCTTCGTGCCGCGGACGACAACGGAGTCGAGCTCCGGGCCGATACCACGACCCAGCTCTCTCGCCAATGCGTTGATGAAGGTCCGCACGCTGACAGTCTCACCTGCCGCGCGTCGAGCAAACAGGTCGAGCAGTATGTCGTCGAGCGACCGTTCGCCACCCGACCTCTGACGAATCGCGGCATCGAGCGCGAAGAAGTAAAGCGCCCCACGCACGTTCGGCAGCAACTCACCGTTCTTGTCGGCCCAGAACACCGCGCGGGCGTCGTCGCTCGTCGCGTTGCGGTACGGATTCCCGTGGTACTCCTGCGATAGCCGATTCAGCTCGGCGACGAACGCTTTGATCGGCTGCAGTCCGAGCCGTCGCTGGAGATTCGCGGTGAAGTACGTCGCGAGCCCTTCACTCGCCCACGGACCTGCGCCCTGGAACGAGCCGGCCCAGCCGTGGATCATCTCGTGGGCAACGATGCTCCGCAGCCCTTCGTCACCGCTGGATGTCGAGCCCCGAGGCCTAACGGGAACCTGCAGCATGAACGAGCGGTTCCCGGCCGTGCCCCCCGACGTGGTGGACTCCGGGAGGACGCGCAGGAAGAATCGGTACGGGCGTTGGGCGGTGTCCCCGAAGAACGTGCTGAGCGCCTTGAACGCCTTGGCCGCCCATGCCATGTCGGCGCGAAGGTCGAGACCTGGCGAAGAACCCAGCCACGCCGCGCTGAACCCACCAGTGTTTCCGGCCGCGGGATACTGGCCTAACGGTCCGGCCATGAACCAGCTCGATTGGAGATCCGCGAGACCCATGGTCGCGTCGGCGTCCCCGTCACCGAGGCTGGAGATGCCAACGGAGCCGCGTCGAAGGTCGCGGAGGTCCCAGCGGATCTGCACTCGGTACTGCCGTGCGTCCTGCGGCAGTGCGAGGAAACCGGCACCACCACCGCTCACGCCTCCGGCGAACGTGCGCAGGTCGAACGGCGGACCTGCACGAAGGCGGCCGGGAGGCACGACCGCGCGGTAGTGGACCGTTACGGGAAAGGTTACGGACCGCGCGGTACGCCAGCGACGATTGTAGCCGAACCCGCTCGCGTCAACCGAATCGTCCTCCCTCGTCATCAGCACCGCGCCGATGCTGTCGTCGACCCGGAAACCTCGGATGCGATCGGCGATGCCGGGGATGTTGTTCAGTTCGATCGGCGCGCGAAACTCCAGCATTGGTGCCACGCTCACCGTGTCGGTGAGCAGGAAGGTGACGAGGACCGATTCGACGTTGCCAGCCTTGTCTCGCTCGGGCCGCAAGGCGATCTCGATGCCCGGCATGACCACGGTGTCCGCCACCACGTCCTGCGCGGACGCCGCGACGGGTGCGACAAGCACCAGGGAGACGACCGCCACCCAGCGGATCAACGGGGTCAGAGTCGTTCGAATCCGGGGAACTAAGGCTGTGAGACGGTTCGCGAAATTCAAACGACGCTGACCCCTTTGATCGACTCTCGTGGATTCTTCCGCGCGGTCGTCGCGCGGTGGGCCGCGCGACGGTTACTTAGCACCCACTATCCGACGTAGTTCGGGATGGGAACATGAGACTAATGACGGTCTACCGAAAAATGTGGCATCGCCGCCTTGCACTCGTCACGACGCTCGCCGGCGTCGCCTCGTCTGGTCACAACCTGGCGGCGCAGACCGTCGATTACACCACCGCGGATCGCATACGGACCTTCGATCCCCTCCTGGTCGGCGGTCGCGTGTACCCGGTGTGGTTCAGTGACAGCGTCCGATTCTATTATGAGGCGAACGGAAGCGGGGCAGACCGAGGCGCCCTGTATCTCGTGGATCCCCGTGCGCGGACCAGGCGTCCGCTGATCGACAACGGTCGCGTCGCCGCGTCGCTGTCCGCTGCCGCTGATACGTCGATCGACTCGCACAAGTTGCCCGCCGCGACCTTGGTGAACGGCGATCGCGCTCTCCAATTCGACATCCGCGGCAAGTCCTACTGGTGCCCGCTCGACGCACCACAGTGCGTCGTCGCCGACTCGGCGCAGCTCATGGTGCGGCGCAAGGCCAAGGGGCCAACGTGGGCCAGTCGGTCGCCTAACGGCGAGTGGGACGCGTTCGTCTGGAATTACAACGTGTACGTGCGACCGGCTCGACTCACCGATGCCGACCCGGTGGCATGGCTCGCTCGGACGCGTGCCCCTGTGCGCAATGGATGCGACGCGCCGACGATGCCCGGGCCGCTTCCGCCGCGCGATTCCGTTCCGCTGCCGTCGGGCTCGATCGCACTCACGACCGATGGCACGACGTCGTGGGGGTACGGTCTCTATCGATTCGGCCTCGAGGTCGCGCGCGTCGAGCTGGAGCGATTCACGCCGGCGACTGGTGACGTCGTCTGGTCGCCCGACTCGAAGAAGCTGCTGGTGCAACGCGACGACCTTCGCGGCGTGCGGATCTATCCGCTGTACTCGTCCAGCACGAATCAACCGGTCGACCACAGCTACTTTTATGCGGCGCCCGGCGACAGCCTCACGCTGCGGTACAACTTCTACGTACTCGACGTCGCGAATCGCGCCGCGAAGAAGATCGAAGGCGCGCCGATCGGCGCGCTGAACGCCCCGGACGAAGCGCGCTGGGGGAAGACCTCCGACGAGCTGTATGTCGTGAGCTCGACCCGCGGCCTCAAGTCGGTGCAGTTGGCCGTGGTCGACCTGACCACCGGACGCTCGCACACGATCGTTCGTGATACGGCCGCGACGTTCGTGGATCTCAACCCAACGGATTGGGCGGTCGCGAACGGCGGCGAGGACATCTTCTGGGTGTCCGAGCGCGATGGCTGGGGCCATCTCTATCGTTATGCACGAGACGGCACGCTCAAGAACCAGGTCGAGCGCGGCTCGTACAAGGTCAACGGCATCGTTCGCGTCGACAGCGCGCGCAAGCAGATCTACTTCACCGCCTGGGGCAAGGAGGCAGGCTCGCCACACTACGCCTACCTCTATCGCGTGGGTTTCGACGGCGGCGGCCTAACGCTGCTGACGCCAGAGCCCGGGAATCACACGATCAGGCTCGTCCCGCGCGCGCAGTACTTCATCGACACGTACTCGCAGATCGCGACGCCACCGGTGACCGTAGTGCGCGATGTGGACGGCAAGGTAGTGATGGAGCTGGCTCGCGGCGATGCCGCGCCCCTTCGGGCCATCGGCTGGACGCCCGCGGAGGAGTTCACGGTCAAGGCGCGCGACGGCAAGACCGATCTCTGGGGCATTCTGCATAAGCCGAGCACGTTCGATCCGCGCAGGAGGTATCCGATCGTGAGCTACATCTATCCGGGGCCGCAGCGCGGCAGCGTTGGCGACTGGGTGTTCAAGGGCCCGGACTGGGTGCTTGGTACGTCGGTCGAGACGCGGACCGACAAGTTCGTGCCGACGCGTAACCTGGGCGAGGAGGGCATGCGGCGCGCGCTCGCGGAGCTCGGCTTCATTGTCATCCAGCTCGACGCGTTAGGCTCGTCGCCGCAGCGCTCGAAGGCGTTCGAGGATTTCTTCTACGGCCACGTGGGCGACAACGGGCTTCCCGACCACGTCGCCGCGATTCGCCAGTTGGCCGCCAAGTATCCCTGGATCGACACGACGCGCGTGGGCATCGTGGGGCACTCGGGAGGCGGGTATTCAGCGGCCGCCGGGATGCTGTACTTCCCCGACTTCTTCAAGGTTGGCGTCGCCGGGTCGGGCAACCACGACTTCCGCGTCTACGGCTGGTACTGGGGCGAGAAATATCAGGGACCGTATAAGAAGATCGGTGATTCCGACAACTACGAGGCGGAGGCGAACTACAAGTACGCGGCGAATCTCAAGGGGAAGTTGTTGCTGATGACGGGCGACATGGATTGCAACAATCCTCCGGCGGAGACGCTCCGATTGGTGGACGCGCTCGAGAAGGCGGGGAAGGACTTCGACATGCTGATCGTCACCGATGCGGGGCATCAGCGGTCGACGTATGCGATCAGGCGGTCGTGGGACTACTTCGTCCGCAATCTGCTGGGCGCCGAGCCTCCGAAGGAGTATCGAATGATTGAGCCTTGAGCGCGGAGTTGGCTCCGGCACCAAGAGGTGAACGCGAGCCAGTCAGTCACGGGTGGAACGCGACGAGTCGCGGATCAGTGGCGATCCAGCCTCTGGTGCGCGCGCGTGACCGCCGCGAAATACCACTCGCCGTAGTCGTCCTGCGTCGACACGTCGTACCAGGCGAGCGCTTCCGTCGGCCGATGGAGCGCCTCGAGCACCTCGCCCCGCAGATAGCGCAGTGGCGCTGGTGGTCGGGAGCCAGCGGGCGAGAGCAGCACCTTCAGGGCCTCGTCGGGTTTGCCGCTGGCCAGCAGTCGTCGCGCCGACAGCTCGACACTGAGCTGGCGGTGATAGGCGTCGGCCCCGCCGCTCGTGTCACTCGCGACGGCCCGCGGCAGCGTGAAGCGGGCCGGCGCGGCATCGCCGAGTCGCAGCGCGACCATCGCCGCGAACGGCTCGGCCCAGGTGCGAGCTGACGTCGTCGGGAGCGCAGGCGAGCGAAGGTCGGCCATCGCAGCGCGCATGATCGCGGGCGGCGGATCGAGTGAGGGAAGCGAGAGAAAGCGGCCCCTCACGAACGTCGCGTCCTCGAACCTCTCCGCCGCGGCGAGACCGAACAGCGAATCCGCCGCGCGCCAGTCGCCGTCGGTTCCTGCCAGTAGTGCCCGGAACCAAAGCAGGCCCGCCCGCTCGTTGTCGGCGTGGGGCGTGGGGAGCGACGCGAGGAGATTCGCCAGCGTGACGTGGTTTGCCCTTCCCATCGCGACCGAAGCGACGACAGTGACGACGTTGAGCGCGGCGCGTGTGCTCATTCCTTCCAGCTCGCGCCTTGCGAGCGCGATTCGCGACGAGTCGCGATGCGTGACCGCGAGCATCGTCCGGACTATTGGCGCAAGATCGCTCTGGTGGTGCATCGCGAGAAAGAGTGTCGAGATCGAGTCCACGTCGCGCGCACGCCCCTGGAGAGCAGCGATCTCCATCAGGCGGAACAGCGCTTCCGCGCTGCGCGCCCGCACCAGCACCGACGCGCGCTCCAGCGGTACTCGTGCTTCCACGCACGACCGCCCCCGAGGCGGGTTCTCGTGGAACAGCAAGTCCCCGAGCCAGAGATTGGCTTCGAAGTCGTCGGGATGCTGCTCTATCACCTCGGTCAGCATCCCCACGCCGTGCTCCAAGTCGCCACGCGCCACCGTCTGCAGCGCTGCGAGAGTGCGTCGGATGCGCTCGGGCAATCGCGCCGCGTGGCGCGCCGCCAGCTCAAGCGTGGACTCGTCGAGGCCGCGCCCTTGTGTCCAGCTGTGCGCCCACGCCAGTCGGTAGTAGCCGAGCGCGAACGTGCTGTCGGCGACCGTCGCGCGCTCATATCGCTCGGCGGCCGCCTCGTACTGGCCCGTCCGCGAGAACGACTCGCCCTCAATGAACAGCTTGAGCGCCGGGAGAGAGCTCGTCGTGAGCGACGCCAATCGCTCGAGCTGCGGTGCCGGCTGGCCCTCTCGATCCACGAGCAGTCGAGACACGAGCGAGTCGACGAGCTCGAAGAAGTTTGCGTTCGCGCCCTGCACGCCGATGCGCGCATCGATTGGTTTGCCGTCGGTGGCATCGTACATGGCCGCACCGAGATACAGCCGGCCGGAGATCTGCATCTCGTCGCCCAGCACGAAGTACCGCGCCTCCAGACTTCGCGCGATTCGCGCGGCATCCAATGGATTCGGTTGTTCCCTTCCAGGACGGTAGCGCGCCAGGATGGCGTTGGGGTCGATGCTGCGTATCCCCGCGCCGCCATCCAGCTTCGTCGCGATGAGCGCAGCGAGGGCGTCACCCGTGAATGGGCTCGGATCGCTGCCCCGCACGATGAAGGGAAACACGGCAACACCGGGCGCGGCATTCGCCGCCGCGCTGTCCCCTCCGCCCGCCGTCGATGAGTTGAATCTCGCTTCCGCGTGCCGATTCCTGGCGACGGCGAGCGTCAGGACCGTCGCCGCGATCGCCCCTGCGCCGACCAGAACTCTCGCGCGGCGTGAGGTAGGGCGGTGCGGTTCCGGCGTCTCGTGCACGCGATCCGACAACGGCTCCGCGTCCGCCGGCACCGCGACGTCCGCCGCGATCGCTGTGATCTCCGCGACTGGTTCGCCCGCCGAGTCGTTCGCCGTCGCTCGGTGGAGCAGCGCCACGAGCGCATCTTCCGCCGCCCGCACCGATGGATCCTCACCGAGCCCGAGCTCGGTCTCTCGCAGCGCCTGGTGCATGCGCGCGTGACGCAGCGCAGCGGCCCCGTTGCCCGCGCGCTCGAGCACCTTCATCAGCTGGAGCACGACCCGTGAGTCGAGCGGGTCGAGCGCGGACAGGCGCTCGAGATACTCGCCCGCGGCGACATGGTCGCCACGCCGGTCAGCCACAGAAGCGATCGAGCGAAGCGCCTGGGCGTATCGGCCGGCGATCCGGCGGCGCTCCTGCTCCATCCAGCGGTCGAATTCTCCCTCGCCTCCAAGGTGGAAGCCATCGAGCAACGGACCACCGTACTTCGCGATCGCACGCGCCGTCTCGCCCGCGTCGAGCGCGCGCTCGAAGGTGCGCACGTCCACGTCCACATGCGCCTCATCAAGGCGCAGGTCGTCGCCCACCGTCACGATCGCCCCGTCGCCGAGCGCGCGCCGGGCGACGTACAACGAATCGGAAAGCCGATGCCGCGCGCCCTCGGCGTCGAGCTCGGGCCAGAGGAGCGCGACGAGCCGATCGCGAGTGACTGTGGCGCCTGGCGACACGCCGAGAATCGCCAGGAACGCGAGACGGCGTCGCTGGGTGATCTGTCCGGTGACCGGCCCGTTCGAATCCGAGAGGGACAGGCGGCCCAGCAGCTTGAGCGTAACCATCACCGACTCGTGGCGGGAGGTTCTGCCGGGAGGACACCAGAGGATAGTCAGAGGATGGTGCCTGCTGAGGTTGGTCGCAAGGTGACTCGACCACACTCTCTGTCAGGAGAACCACGAATGCGCTGGCTACTCCTTCTTCCCTTCGCCCTGGCCGCGTGCAGCGCGGAGACCGTTACCGACACGCCCGCGGTGTCTCCATCCGCCGGCGCCGCTCTCTCGAAAGGCGGAGTAGAGCACAGCGTCACCGGCAGCGGCCTCCAGGACATCTTCCCGGGATTCAAGTACACGATCGAGGCATCCGTTCACTCGGATGCGGACGGCAATGTCTCGGGCCAGATCCACGTCCGGGTCCTCGACCTGTCCGCCTTCGGCGTCGCCCCGTACGACGTCGAGGGGGTCCCAACCTGCATGCGCGTCGTCGGCAACACGGCGTACATCGGTGAGGTCATTACCAAGACCACGGATCCGGTGAACGCCCCGGTCGGCGAGCTCGGGGTATTCTGGGTGCGTGACGGCGGGCCGAACGGCGCAGACGTCGGTCATGAGGGGCCGTCCTGGTTCTACGACCCGACTGGCCTGATCTGCACAGACACGCCGCCGGCTGGTCTTACGCCCGACCCGATCACGAACGGGAACTTCGTAGTCCGTTGAGCCACAGCGTGAAGCGACGCTGGCTCGCCGCGCGTCGGCGGCTTGGTTCATCCGGCTGGAGGGCCGCCGCCTAACGAACCATTGCCGAATCGTTAGCGCTTTGCCTTCTTCGTCTTTGCGTTCGACTTCTTCGGGTTGCGCTTCGTGCGCGAGTGCTGATAGCGCGCGCACTGTTCTTGCGATGGCGCCAGAACGTCGATGATGCGGCGAGCGACGACTGCCTAACGCCCAAGCTAAGCTGCAACGAGTCAAATATGGTTGCGCTCAACTGCGCCTCCTGAGTTCCTCGGCGAGGCCGATAAGAAGTCCTTCGGGGCCGCGGATGTAGCAGAGACGATACGCGTCTTCGTACTGAACCACCTCGCCGACGAGCTGTGCGCCACGCTTGCGGAGCCTGGCAAGCGTCTCGTCGATGTCGTCCACAGCGAACATGACGCGCAGGTAGCCGAGAGAGTTCACCGGGGCGTTCCGGTGGTCGCCGACAACGGGCGGGCTGAGGAATCGCGAAAGCTCGAGCCGACTGTGGCCGTCTGGCGTGACCAGCATGGCAATCTCCACGCGCTGGGTCCCTAATCCGGTGACGCGCCCGGCCCAGTCGCCTTCGACCGTGGCTCGGCCTTCGAGTTTCAGGCCAAGCTCGGAGAAGAATGAGATGGCGGCATCGAGGGATTCCACCACGATGCCTACGTTGTCCATCCGCTTAAGAGTCATATCGTCTGTTCTGATGCTGATCGGAAACGGCCGGCATTGCAATTCACATGGCGCCCCCATCCCGCTACGGCAAGACCGACTGCCATCACACGCTTGCGCGCACCATCTCGGCCGACAACTCTCCAGTCGACTGCCGCCAACAAACCCAGCATGACCAGATTCCAGCGCCGCCGCTACCTGCACGAACCCGATTACTCGCGACCACCCCTCGAGGTCACCGCCGCACAGCGCGAGCGGATCATCGAGAAGCTCACCCTCCTCTACGGAGAGCTCGACGCGAAAGCGTACTACTGGGAGCTCGAGCGGCTCATGCAGGTGCATCACGCGCACAGGTCACCCGAGATGCTCGTGGCGGACGCCGAGTTCGACCCCCGCGACCGCTTCACCGAGACCGACGTCGTCGCCATCACCTACGGAGATCTCATCGACAGCCCGAACACGCACCCGCTGCGCGCGCTGTCGATCATCTTCGAGACGCTGTTTCGCGACGTCTTCAGCACCGTCCACATCCTCCCCTTCTTCCCCTATTCGTCCGATCGTGGCTTCAGCGTCATCGACTACGAGCAGGTCGACCCCCGCCTCGGCGGGTGGAAGGACATCGAGCGCCTTGGCGACAAGTATCGGCTGATGTTCGACGGCGTGATCAATCACGTCTCATCGAAGAGCGAGTGGTTTCGCGAATTCCTCGCTCGGAACCCGAACTACGAGGACTTCTTCGTCAGCTTCGAGTCGCCACAGGCGATCAGCGAGGAGAACCTGCGTCTCATCCTCCGGCCGCGCACGAGCAGTCTACTCACGGAGTACGAGACACTGCGCGGGCCGCGGTGGGTCTGGACGACGTTCAGCCCGGACCAGATCGACCTCAATTTCCGCAGCGAGAACGTGCTGTTCCGCGTGCTCGGTGTGCTGCTCTACTACGTGCGACACGGCGCCGACCTGATTCGCCTCGACGCGGCGACGTATCTGTGGCGCGAGCTCGGGACCTCGAGCGCGCACCTGCCACAGACCCACGCGCTCGTCCAGCTCTTTCGCGCCGTGCTCGATGTCGTGGCACCCCGCGTGGCGGTCATCACCGAAACGAACGTGCCGCACGACGACAACGTGAGCTACTTCGGCGACGGCACCAACGAAGCGCACATGGTCTACAACTTCGCGCTGCCGCCGCTCGTGCTCTGGACGTTCCATTCAGGGGACTGGACCCGCCTCGCCGAATGGGCCGCGGCGATCGCGCCGCCCTCGGAGACGACGACGTTCCTCAACTTCCTCGACTCGCACGACGGTATCGGACTCCTGCCAGTCACCGAGCTGCTCACCGCGGCGGAGCGGCAGGAGCTCGTTAGGCGCACGACGAACCATGGTGGCCTCGTCTCGTACCGCGCGGTGGGCGGCGGCGTGCAGACGCCGTACGAGCTCAACATCCCCTGGTACAACGCCCTCAACGACGTCGACTCCGACGAGCCCGACGACGTGCAGATCGCGCGCTTCCTCGCCTCACGGGCGCTGGCGCTCGCGCTGCTCGGGGTCCCAGCCATCTACCTGCCCAGCTTCGTCGGCGCGTACGTGACCTCCGACTACAAGGTCAACGAGCGCGATCCCCGCAGCATCAACCGCAACACGATTCGGGTGCAGGAACTGCTCGACCAGCTCAGCGTGCCGGACTCGCATACGGCGAACATCCTCGAGCGCTTCGTGCATCTCATTCACGTCCGGACGCGCCTCGCCGCGTTTCACCCATCGGCGGAACAGCACGTCCTGCTCGTGAACCCGGCCGTGTTCTGTGTCGTCCGGCGGGCACGACGAAGCGATGGCATTGTCTTAGCCCTCACTAACGTGACGGCCGCGGCCCAGGAGTTGCGCGTGGCGCTCGCCGATGTCGGTCGCCCGGAGCGGGTCTGGCGGGACGCGCTGACCGACCGTTACATCCGGGCGGAAGACGATACGCTGCGCGTCCCCCTCGACGCGTACGAGATCATCTGGCTCGAACCGTTCCGCGCGTAACGTCGGTCACTCGCGTGCGCGGCACGCCGCGCAGTCCAACACGAGGGCCATGGCCGATTTCTTCCAATCGGGCGTCGTCACGACGCTCCACCGGCTCAATCGGAACGACGACGACGTGATCGAGGCGGAGCTCGTCGCGATCTCCGACCACAATCGCATCGGTCTCGTGCTCCCCGCCCTCTACGTGGAGTTCGAGCATCCGGCGATGCAGCGGATTGTCGACGAGCTTCGCGACGTGCGATACCTCAAGCGCATCGTCGTCGCCATCGGCGGCGCGACCCACGAACAGTATCTCCGAGCGGCAGCGTTCTTCCGCGATTTTCCGACGCCCGTGACGGCGCTCTGGATGGAGCACCCTCGCGTCGAAGAGCTGTTTCGCATGCTGGACGACCAGGGCATTAGTGCGGGCGGACCCGGAAAGGGACGCACGTGCTGGCTCTGTTACGGCTACCTGCTCGCGCGCGAGGATGTCGACGTCATTGCCCTCCACGACTGCGACATCCGCAACTACGACAAGAGCCTTCTCACGCGGCTCTGCTATCCTGTCGCCAACCCGAACCTCGGGTTCGAGTTCTGTAAGGGATACTACGCCCGCGCGACGACGAAGCTGCACGGACGCGTCACCCGGTTGTTCTTCTCGCCACTCGTGCGCGCACTGCTCACGCTGCAGCCGACGACGCACTTCCTGCGGTACCTCGACAGCTTTCGGTACGCGCTCTCCGGCGAGTTCGCGATGCGCGCGGACCTCGCGCGCGTGAACCGCATCCCAAGCGACTGGGGGCTCGAAGTCGGCGTCCTGGCCGAGGTCTTCAGCAACTGCGCGCTGAAGCGCATCTGCCAGGTGGACATTGCGGACAATTACGACCACAAGCATCAGGTCCTTTCGGAGGCGGACGCGAGCGCCGGCCTGCGACGCATGACGCTGGAGATCGCGAAGAACCTGTTCCGAACCCTGGCCGCCCAGGGGTGCGTGCTGGATGACGCCGATTTCCGAACGGTGCTCGTGCACTACCAGGAGCTCGCTCAGGAGACGATCAACAAGTATTACGCCGACGCGATGCTCAACGGCCTCGAGTTCGACCGTCACGCCGAGGCATCCGCCGTTTCGGCTTTTGCCGAGAGCCTGCGTGAGGCCGCGGAGACTTACACCGCGAATCCGCTGTCGCTGCCGATCATCCCGAACTGGAACCGCGTCCTGCACGCCATCCCCGGGATGTTCGATCTCATCCTGGACGCAGCCGAAGAGATGGAGATCGTCGGAACAGCCTAACGCCGCTCGTCCAGCGCATCCAACACGGCCGCGTTCCATCCGGCCGGCCCTTCCAGCGTCGTCACCCGACCTTCGGGGACGAGCGCGCGCAGCCGGCCGACGCTCGGCGAGGCAATGAGGATCGGGACGTCGACCTCCTGCAGGAACGGCGCATCGTTAGGTGCGTCGCCGAGCCCCACGGTGCGGACGTCGCCCAGCTGGCGGCGGTAGAGCACGACGAGGAGGCGGACGGCTGCTGCCTTGTCGTTCGCGCCGGTGATGTGGTGAAAGCGACCGCCGGCGGTCCATCGCTTGCCTTCGCGTTCTATGGCCGCGAGGAGCTCGGGCGCACGCGCGGGCTCCAGGATCACGAATGGCTCATCGAACTCGCGCTGGCGTGCGAGCCGTGCCTCCGAGGGCGTGAGCCCTGTTTCGGCCGCGACCTCGTCGTCGGTCATGTCCGCAAAGCCACGAACATCCACGCCGCTTGCCCGGGAGGCACGCTCGAGCGCGTGCGTGAGCTCCGCGTACGGGTCGCCGAGGGCAACTATGACGTAGTCGCCGCGACGCTCGGCTCCCTCGATCTCGAACGGGAAATATCCAAGCGGCACGCACACGCCGCCGCCGTTCTCGATGATGAACGGATGCGCGTTGCGGAGGGCCGCACGGATCGGTTCCACCTCCGCTCGAGTCTTGCTCGTGCACAGCACGAGCGGCACTCGGGCGTCGCGCAACCGCTCGAGTGCCGCTCGCGCGGCGTCAAACGCGTAGGTCGTGTGGTCGAGCAGCGTACCGTCGAGATCGGACAACACGAGCAAAGGCGCGTCTGACATTCACGAATTGTCGTGTAGCGTCGGTATCTACTTCACTTTCTTCCGCGGATCATCCGCCGCGTTCACGTACGTCATCGCGAACGGACCTTCCGAGCGAATGCTCAACACCGTCGCCACCGGCGCGATCGCGAAGTGGTTCATCTTCGCGCCGATCGACCCCGTATCGCCAGGAGCCATCTTCATGGTCTTGCTCTGGTCGAACGCGTCACCCATCCCGACAAGGAACTCACCGCTCCGGATCTGAACGTGCTCGTCGGTCGGGTGCCAGTGTGGAGGAATCTTGTAGCCCGCGGGGAACGAGAGCCGAACCACGAACTCGCCGGGCTTCGTCGGGTCGCCGCGTTCCACGGCCATTTTCGCGCCCGCGGGGAAGACGTCGGGCGCCGGACCCCACGTCAATGACTTCCCCGCACTCGAGGGCGCGGTCGCCTTCGCCGGCTTGTCCTGCGCGCTCGCAACCGTGGCGAGGCTCAGCATGGTGGCCGCAAACACCGCAGCGGTACCGAACTGCCTAACGTTCTGCATCGTGCCATCTCCTGATCGAAAGGTAGTGAAGCAGACCATCAACGAATCCGGAATTCCCATTCGATTCCGTCGGGATCTCTGAACGCGACACACCCCATCCCGACAACATCACCTCGGGGTGGTGAGTGCTCGATGCCCAGGGTCGTCAGTGCGTCGGCGACGGCGCGCAAATCGTCGACAGCAACGCACCACAGAGCAATGCGCTCCACTAGTCGTTGCGGAGGCCTGGGCTCGTCCGTCGCCGTCGGCGCCTCGACTTCGAGACGGACGGTGATGTCGCTCGAGCCGGCGCGGAATGTGAACGCCTCTCCGTCCTCGTGCAGCAGCGGGAAGCCCAGGCGGGCGAGGTAGAACACACGCGCGCGCGTCAGGTCCGCGGTCGCGAGCGTCGCGCCGGCAATTCCTCCTGCTCTGAATCCGATCCCTTCGGCGATCGTTGCCATCCCCTTCGCCTCGACCACGGTTCCTTGCTGCCCTTTCGCGCAGGGCCTAGTATGCATCGCCCATCTCACCCCGATCTCACCTGCCTGGGCGGCGCTCCGGGATCTCACAAGGTGCTGCGTCTCAAGACGTTCGGCGGTCTTTCCCTGGAAGGCGAACACGGGCCGCTGTCCGGTGCAGCGGCGCAGCGGAGGCGACTGGCCGTTCTTGCCGTGCTGGCGGCAGCAGGCGGGCGCGGGATTACCCGTGACAAGCTGGTGGGCCTCCTCTGGCCCGAGGTGGACGAGACGCGTGCGCGGGCAGCGCTCTCGCAGTCCGTGTACGCGCTCAAGCGCGACACCGGTGAAGACCAGATGGTGCTTGGCCACGACATGCTCGTGTTGAATCCGCTGGTCGTGACGTCCGATGTCGCGGAGTTCGAGGATGCCATCAGTCGCGACGACGCGGCACTGGCGGCCAATCTTTATATAGGCCCCTTCCTCGATGGCGTATTTCTTCCCGACGCGCCGGACTTCGAGCATTGGATCGACGGTGTTCGGCTGCGACTCGGACAGGCGGCGGAGCGGGTGCTGGAACGTCTCGCCAGCGAAGCCGAGCATCGAAAGGACTATGTCGCCGCCGCGGACTGGTGGCGCCGGCTCACCGCGATCGATCCGTTGAGAACGCGTGCGGTGCTCGGACTCATGGGCGCGCTCGCCGAGAGCGGCGATCGTGCGGCCGCCCTGCGACACGCCGAGCGATACACAGAACGCGTCCGGGAGGAAATGGACGGCGAGCCGAGCACCGCGGTGACCGAGCTCGCCGACACGTTGCGGGGTCAAGCCGGTCACGAACGGTTCGTCGACCGGTTCGTGATCGAGCGCGAGCTTGGCCGTGGCGGAATGGCGGTCGTGTATCTCGCACGCGACACCAAGCATGACCGGAGCGTCGCGCTCAAGGTGCTCCGTGCGGACATGAGCGCGGCGATCGGACGCGAACGGTTCGAGCGCGAGATTCGGGTCACGGCAGGCCTGCAGCATCCGCATATCCTGCCACTCCACGATTCGGGCGAATGGGGTGATGGGCTCTTCTACGTGATGCCGTTTGTCGATGGCGAATCGTTGCGCACGAGGCTCAATCGTGAGCGGAAGCTGTCCATCGGCGATGCCCTGCTGGTCGCGCAGGAGGTGGCGGAAGCGCTGAGTCATGCGCATCGGCGCGGCGTGGTGCATCGCGACGTGAAGCCCGAGAACATCCTGCTCGCTGACGGGCACGCGATTGTCGCCGACTTCGGCATCGCACGAGTGGTCTCACACTCGCTGGATGCGCAGTTCATGCAGGCGGGCATCTCGCTCGGCACCCCAGCGTACATGGCGCCCGAGCAGATCTCGGCAGAGGGAGACGAGGGCCCGCCGTGCGACATCTTCAGCCTCGGATGTGTGCTGTTCGAGATGCTCGCGGGCCGTCCGCCGTGGATCGGCGCGACTCCGTCGTCCGTGCTTGCCCGCCGGCATACGCAGAGCGCCCCCATGCTCCGCACACTGAGACCCGACGTACCGTCGTGGCTTGGCGACGTCGTGCGCGACATGCTCGCCGACGAGCCGGCACGGCGGCCAGGCTCCGCGAGTGAGGTCGTTCGCTTGCTCACGGCGGGCGGCGCCACGGTACAGTCACGCTTGCCTGACATCGACGACGAGATGATTGGCCGCGAGGCAGAGCTTCGCGCGGTTGCCTCGCTGCTCGATCGACCGGACGTTAGGCTTCTGACGCTCACCGGTGCCGCCGGTACGGGGAAGACGCGACTCGCGATACATGCCGCACGCGAGCTCGAGTCACACTTGGGTCGCGTCGCATTCGTCGACTTGTCTCCGCTGCACGATCCCGCGAGGGTCACGCCGGCCATCGCATCGGCGATCGGCGTGCAACCCGAGAGTGGACGGGATCTGATCGACGCCATTGCAGCAGCGAACGCCGGTCGCGGCACGCTGCTTGTGCTCGACAACTTCGAGCAGGTCGTGAGCGCGGCACCGGCGATCGCCCAGTTGATTGCCGCCGCGCCAACGATGAAGATGCTCATCACGAGCCGCACGCGTCTCGGTATCCGCGCCGAGCATGAGTTCTTCGTCGCACCGTTGTCCCTGCCGGACCCCGGAGCCGATGCATCGGCGCTCCGTCACAGCCCGGCGGTTCGCCTGTTCATTCGACGGGCTTCCGCCGCGAATCCCGCGCTCGTGTTCGACGACGAGGCGCTCGCGGCGGCCGCGAAGATCTGTGCACGCATCGACGGGCTGCCTCTTGCGATCGAGCTCGCGGCGGCACGCTGTCGCCTCATGTCACCGCGCGCCGTCGCGACGCGCATTGCATCGGGGTTCGAGATCGTGTCGGGCACGGGTCGCGATCTGCCTGCGCGACATCAAACGATCCGCGAGGCAATCAGATGGAGCGTTGCGCTGCTCACGCCAGGCGAGCGGAGTACCTTCGGCCGAGTGGCGATCTTCGCCGGTGGTTGCACGGTCGACGCCGCCGAATGGGTATGTGCCGACGACGATCGCTCGAGCCGTGCGTTCGATGACCTGAGCGCGCTCGTCGATGCGAGCTTGCTGATGCGTGACATGACCGCGGGAGACGCCGAGCCGCGCCTTCGCGTGTTGGAGACCGTGCGAGAGGTCGCGCTCGATGAGCTCTCACGAAGCAAGGAATCCGACGCCGTCGCGCGGCGTCACGCCGACTGGTATCTGCGTCTGGCAACATCGTTCGCGCCGCGGCTCACTGGCGAGTCGCAACCCGAAGCGTTGACAACGCTCGCCCACGAGCACGCGAACTTCGGCGCTGCCCTCGATTGGATGATCCAGCATGATGATGCTGTCGGAGCGCTCTCGCTCGGCGCGGCACTCTGGCGATATTGGCTCGTCCGCGGTCATCTCGCGGAGGGTCGGAGTTGGCTGGCGCGAGTGCTGGCCATGCCGGCAGCTGCCGGGCGCGACCTCGCCGCTGCTCGTGCCGATGTCATGACCGGCGCGGGACACATCGCGCAGAACACCGGCGCCGTCGGCGAAGCGGAGCAGCATTTTCAGGCGGTCCTCGAGATGCGTCGTCATCTCGGCGACGAAGCCGGCGTGGCGCGAGCACTATCGGACCTCGGCTGGATCGCGTGGCGACAATGCGATTTCCCGAAAGCGCGACGACTGTCGGCGGAGTGCCTAACGCTCGCCGAACGGATCGGTGCCACCCGCGTCGCCGCACTCGCGCTCACGAACCTTGGCGCCGCCGCGCTGTTCGAGGGCGAGCTGGCGGAAGCCGCCACCGCATTCGCCCGAAGCTCGGTCTTGCGCGCGGAATTCGCCGATCAGCGCGGCGTGGCGTTCGCCGATACGTTTCTCGCGTGGGCAAAGTGCCGCGGCGGCGATCTGGCTCAGGCTCTCGAGCTCCTCGAGCGCGCAGAAGACACACTCCGCTCGGTCGGCGACCAACGACTCGTCTACTTTGCGCGCGACATCCGGGCAGAGACATACATCCGTCAGGGCGATCCGGCCACGGCAGCCACCATTCTGCAGATCGATTCGATGACCGGCGTTCGCCGCTTTGGCGACCGCTGGAGCGTGGCGCACGGTCTCGCGGTCGCGAGCTGGGCATCCCGACTCCTGGGACGTTTCGATCGCGCCGTCGCGTTCGCGACGGAGAGCCTTGACCTCCGTCGTGCCGAGGGCGATCGCTACGGCGAGGCCGAGTGTCTGGCGCTGCTGGCCGCTGCCGCGCGAGCGACTGGGGACGAGACGACAGCGCTCGGCTTGCTCCGCGAAAGCCGTGACATTCGGCGCGCGATCGGAGACGCTGGCGGGCTCGCCGAGTGCGACGCCGAGCTCGCCCAGATCGCGGCTCTGGCGTGACGCAACCGTCGGAGCACCTGCGCGAGCAGTTCGGCGACATCGACGTCTATCTGTTCGATCAACTCCTGCGCGGCCGCATCGCGTTAGGCATGAAGGTGCTCGACGCAGGCTGTGGCGCGGGACGGAACCTCGTGTTCCTCATGCGCGCCGGGTTCGAGGTGTGGGGCGTGGATGAGAGTCCCGAGATGATTGCCCGCGTGAGGCAGCTCGCGGCGAGCATCGCGCCGCGGCTCGAGGCTGACCGATTCCGCGTCGAGTCCGTGGAGGCGATGTCGCTGGAGGACGGCTCGATGGATGTCGTCATCTCGAGCGCGGTCCTCCACTTCGCCCGCGACGATCGGCACTGGCACGCGATGGTGAACGAGATGTGGCGGGTGCTCGCACCCGGCGGGATCCTGTTTGCTCGATTAGCGACGACGGTAGGCCAGCCGCGCGTGCAGCCGCTGGGCGGCGGGCGTTACCTCCAGCCGGATGGCGACACGCGCTTCCTCGTCGACCACGAGCAATTGATCGACGTGACGGCCGCGCTGGGTGGATCGCTCGTCGATCCGATCAAGAGCAGCGTGGTGCACGATCGACGGTCGATGGGCACCTGGGTCCTTCGCAAGGCTGCGCGATAACTGATCGGTCACGCCGTCGGTGTTTTCGACAGCGTCTCGATGTACGGCCTGAAGCCGGAGTCGAGGTACAGTGCGCGCGCGGCCGTGTTGTCCCTCAGGACACCGATGCGCAGCTCCGTTGCCCCCTGCGACGCCGCGTACCGCTCGCCGTGAGCGAGGAGAGCGCGCGCAAAGCCACGGCGACGATACTCGCGCCGTACCAACAGTTCGGCGACCAGGGCATAATCTCCCGGCGGCTCGTCGAGTCGCTCGAACGGAACACGAGTATACACCGTCGTGAACCCGGCTAGTGCGCCATCGACGTCGATCACGAAGATCTGCCCCGCGTATCGTCGGCACTCTTCGAGCATTGCGTCGAGATAGTCCGACGCGATGTCGCGACCGGGGCGCAACCGCCCATCGATCACTCGCTCGGCATCCTGCAGCTCGGCGATGCAATCGAGCAGTGACGCGCTTTCTTCCTCTCGATACGCCCGGACCAGCGGCTCGGCTCCCGGAGTCACGCCGGGCGTCCGGGTCGACAGCGAGGCAACCAGCGCGGCGACCACTTCGCGAAGGGTAGCCGCCACAACCGGGTTAGCGGCGAGGTGCGCGGCGTCGATACCGCGGCGCGGAAGGTCCAGCACGACGGTGGCCTCGGGAACGACGTTCGCGCTCATCACGGTCAGCACCTCGATGAGCTGCGGAAACGCGAACCGGGACGCCGCTGACAGGTTGATCACGCCGATGGGCTTCCCCACCAGCTCACTGCCGCCGACTACCCAATCCAGGGCATTCTTGAGGACACCGGGAATTCCGTGTGCGTACTCCGGCGTCGAGACGAGGACCATGTCGGCAGCCGCGAGCGTCTCCCTCCAGCGTCTGACGGCGGCAGGCAGGCGCATGGCAGTCTCTTCGCGATCGGGGTTGAAGGCCGGGAGACTGCCGAGGGCGGGGTACGCCGCCACCGTGAGATCCGGCGGCGCGACCTGTGCGACGGCGGCCAGCAATGCCGCGTTCGACGAGCCGGCTCGCAGGCTTCCGGCAACGGTCAGCAGGTGTGGCATTGGTGGGCGGCCTAACGTGAATGCTCGGCGAAGGCTAGGTGTGCTCATCGGAGAAACGCAGGAACGCTCGACAAGGGGGCATGGTTCGTCGTGTCGATCCTCGGCCGCTTCGTTCGACATAGGGTTGGGCGATAACCAGCCTTATTGCTCACTTCAACCGTCGACAGGGAGACCCATGGCGCGCTACCTCATGCTCATCCGACACCTCGAGGATTATCGCAACGCTTCGATCCCGCAGGCCCTCCTTGACGAGATGGGCGATTTCGTAAACGAGAAGCTGAAGAGCGGCACACTCATCGACACGGCCGGCCTTCAGCCGAGCTCGAAAGCCGCGACCGTTCGGCTCTCACGCGGAAAGGTACATGTCACGGACGGACCCTTCACCGAAGCAAAGGAAATCATTGGGGGTTACGCGTTGATCAACGCGTCATCGAGGAAGGAAGCGATCGACCTCGCCACGGCATTCGTCGAAATCCACCGTCGAACCTGGCCTGAGTTCGAGTGCACCTGCGAGGTGCGCCCCATCGAGGGCGATGAATCGGAATCGTCAGCCGCCTCGGTCGCGTCCGAGCGCGCGTCCTCGTAAGGTCACGAGCCCGGGCAGGAAAATTGCGCAGTTCGCCGCCTGCCCGGGGGCGGCTCGTTAGGTCGCTGCCCGACAAGTTCATCGATGGACGTCGGCGTCGGACCCGGCGTGCACTCAGTCGTCCGACGGCCTACTGCGGGCTTGCGTTGATTCCCCTGCCGATGGATCATCCGCGCGTGATCCGCCAATGACCAACGACCACGACGGCCTACCGCCAGCTCCGCCAGCGCCCCAGCACGCGTACACCGACCTCGGCTTCGGGCGCGTCGTCGCGCAGCAGGTTCGCGGCCGCTTTCTCACGCGAGACGGCCAGCCGACGAGCCGCAAGTACGGCCTTGGCGCGCAGCGGTTCGAACGGTTCTACCTGCGCGCGCTCGCCGAGCCGCCCGCAGCGTTCTTCGCCTGGACGTTCGGGGTGCTGCTCCTCCTCAACGGCTTTTTCGCCCTGGCGTATCTCGCGCTCGGCGACGGCGCGCTGCGAGGCGGTGACGCGCTCGAGATCGCCGACCCGTTTCTTCGCGCGCTGGTGTTCAGCGTCGGCATCTTCACGACCACCGGCACGGCACCGATGTACGCGGTCGGCGCGACGGCAGAGTGGCTCACCGTTTTCGAGTCGTTCTTCGGCCCGACCGTGCTCGTTGCGGCCGCCGGACTCGTGATCGCGCGGTTGACCCGGCCACGGATGCGACTTCGCTTCAGCGAGTCGGCCGTCGTCGCACCGTACGAGGGCGGGCGCGGGCTCATGTTTCGCTTCGTGAACGCGCAGCCGGCGGAGCTGAGCGACGTGCAGGTGCGTGTGAGTGTCGTGCTCTTCGAGGAGATCAATGGCAAGCGGCAGCGCAACTTCTATCCGCTCGCGCTCGAGCGGAATTCAGTCGATCTGTTCACGCTGCACTTGACCGTGGTGCACCCGATCACGGCCGACAGCCCGCTGCGCGGCGCGACGCCCGAGTCGCTGCGCGCGGCTCAGGCGGAGCTGCTGATCCTCATCAACGCGCACGAGGAGACGTTCTCGACCCGTGTGACGGCGCGCGCATCGTACTTCTGGGACGAGATCCGGTGGGATGCGAAGTTCGCCAGTGTCTTCGCGACCTCCACCGACGCTGTGGTCGCGATCGACGTCGAGCGACTCGATCGGCTCGACCGCCTCGAGCCCGGGACGACTAGCGTTCCCTCAGTTATTGAGAGTCCGGAGCCCGTAGTCGGGAATCGGGAATCGGGAATCGGGAATCGGTAGTCGCTCCTATCTGCCGCCTGCCGCCTGCTCGCCTAACGATCCGCACCGGCGCCAACCCGCACCGCCTCCAGGTCGAGCTCCTGCTCGAGCTCCGCCAGCACCTCGTCGGAGATCGCGCCTTCGTTGCGGAGGCGCACGAGCATTCGCCGTTCCGCGCGCAGCATTTCCACGCGGAGCCGGCGCCGCCCCTCGGGTTCCCCGGCGTGGTGCTCGAGCAACCGGACGCGGTCCCGCAGCTCGCCGCGAAGCCACTCGACGTCGCGTGAATCTGCCCATGACTCGCGCGCCAGATCATCGAGTGCCTCGGCTCCGCGTCGCACCGCCTCCAACCGAGCCACCCTGGCCTCCACGTGGTGCGTGGTCTCAGCCGGAAACGCAAGCAGCCGGATCAGCGGCGCAAGTGTCAGCCCCTGCACCACGAGCGTCAGGATGATCACGCACATCGCGATCACAAGGATTTCGCTTCGATATGGAAACGGTGCCCCTCCAGCAACTGCGACGGGCAGCGCAAGCGCGGTCGCCAGCGACACGATCCCTCGCATGCTCGTCCAGGCGACGAGTGCCGCCATCTTTGGCGTCGGCGGTGTTTCGTTGCGCCGCACGCGGGCGCTCAGTAGGTACGGCGCGTACGCCGCGATCGGCACCCACACGAGCCGCACGGCGATTGCCACCACGCCGATCAGGAAACCCGCGCGCAGGAGCGAAACCGCCATGTCCCGCGGCACGCCTGCGAGTAACGCCCGGAACTGCACGCCGAGCAGCAGGAAAATCGCCGCGTTGAGAACGAAAATGACGAGCTCCCACACCGAGCGGCCCTGGAGCCTCGATAGCGGCGCCACCGCGCTCGAGAAATGACGACGCAGATAGAGGCCACCAGCCACGCAGGCGAGCACTGAAGAAACGTGCAGTGTCTCCGCGGTGAGCCACGCGACGTAGGGCGCCGCGAGTGTGAGCACGATCTCCGCCATCGTGTCCTTCGACCATCGGAGCAGCCGAACAACGAGCCACGCGACGAGCACACCGATCCCCACGCCGACGGCCGCGTCGAGAAAGAAACGGACGATCGACTCTCCCCAGCTGAACGTTCCAATCACCGCGGCCGCGATCGCCGAGCGATAGAGAATCAGCGCCGATGCGTCGTTCACGAGGCTCTCGCCTTCGAGCACGACAATCACGCGCCTCGGCACCGGCAGTCGGGATATGATGGCCGATGCGGCGACGGCGTCTGGAGGTGATACGATCGCGCCGAGGGCAATCGCGACAGGCCACGTCATTTCCGGGAACAGCGCGCGCGCTGCGACCGCGACGGCGATCGATGTCGCGAGCACGAGTCCAATCGCCAGGAGCCCGATGGGACGACGGTAGCGATTGAAGTCCCGAAGGGACGTGAAGAACGCTGCCGCCCAGAGGATCGGCGGCAGGAACACGAAGAAGACGACGTCGGGCTCGAGCGGCGGGATGGACACGCCTGGCACGAGCCCCACGAGAAAGCCCGCCGCGACCTGGAGGATCGGCGGCGGAACTGGAAGGCGACGCGCGATCGCCGTCACCGCGACGACGACCGCGGCGAACGCGATCGCGAGGACAATCGGCGGCAACTGCCTCACAGTCGCCGGCGGTCATTATGAGGGGAGCGGGCCACGCGACAATAATGTCGCAGCGGCACCGCTACCGTCAGCCTAACGTCCCACCAACCGTGCCGGTCGGGTCGAAAACGCTCCAACCCGAAGTGTGTCGTCCGCCATGCGAACCGCCACCGTCCGCCCGCTTCGGTCGCCCCCGCTCGGCGACGGGAGCGGCACGAGCGCACCCGCGACAATCGCGGCCAGTGTCGCGAAGATTTCGATATTGTTGCGCACCACGCTGACGAGCGGGCGGGTCGATTGAAGGAAATGCCGAGCCATACGTGCCTCCACCTGAGTCGAACAACGTCGAGAAGCTCTGAGCCAACGTTAGCGAGCAACCTCGTTGTGCACTTGAACGTGGGGGCTGACTTGCGATGGCTCGTGATCGGACGCACCCCGTACCACGCGGAAGTGGGCCATCATCCCCGCCGCATGATGCTCGAGAATGTGGCAGTGATACATCCACTCGCCCGGCCGGTCGTCGGGCATCCACGCGATCCGCACGCGCCCGCCGGCCGGCACGTTGACGGTGTCCTCCCAGGATCGAAAGGCTGGCGCCACGCCATCGCGCTCGACGACCTGGAAGAAGAACCCATGCAGGTGGAACGGGTGGTCCAGCGCCGACGTGTTGACGATGTCCCAGACCTGCAGCTCGCCCACCACGACGTCCTCTCCGCGAAGGTGCTGCGTCTCGTTGATGAGGTAGTCCACTTCGCCATGCGCGCCTGCGCGTTCGCCGAGTCGCACTTCGCGGGTAGGAGTCAGCGGTCCGGTGACCAGCGGCTCGATGACGCGCAGCTGCTGAGGGAACACAGCCTGCGAGTCTGCGCGCGGAGCGACTCGCACCATCGCGAAGCGTTCCGACTCCCCGCTCCCGAAGCCGCGATCGTATGGCGCCGAGAGCACGGGCACGGTTTCTCCCGGCTCGAACGGCCCCACCGCAATGTCGATGCGGTCGCCCGGCGGCAGCAGCGCGTCGTGCACCGTCAACGCGGCTTCGAGCAGCCCGCCTCCGGTACCTAACGTGACAAATGCCCGTCCGTCGATCGAGAGCTTCACGTAGCGCGCGCTCGACGCGTTGATCACGCGCCAGCGTTCCACCTGGCCTCCCGCGACCATGACCTCGGGCTCGGCCACGCCGTTCACGAGCCTCACGTTGCCATCCAAACCCTGTCGATCGTTGTCGGGCGACAGCTCGCCTGTTGGCTCGACGGTCGCGTCGCTCAACACGAGCACGCGCTCGCGGTCGAGCACTGGCTCGTGTTCTCCCCGGACGACGAGCGCTCCGTACATCCCGCGTCTCACCTGCACGGGCTCGTTGCTGTGCGAGTGATACCAGAACGTGCCCGCGTCCAGCAACTTGATGCGATAGACGAAAACCGCGCCCGGCTCGACCGGGTGCTGGACCATGTCCGTGCCGTCCATGGGCGCAGGCAGCCGGATCCCGTGCCAGTGCAACGTGGTGGGCTCCGACAGGTGATTCGTTAGGCGCACCTCGAGCACGTCGCCGACCCGTGCTTCGATCACCGGGCCCGGGACCTGGCCGTTGAAGGTCCATGCTCGCGCGGTGCGCCCGGCCGTGATCTGCCAGTCGGCTTCGCGCGCCTCGAGCTCCACGGGGACAACGGCCCCGCCCGGTTCAGGCTGCGCGTGCTCATATGCTTTTCGGTATGCCTCGGCCACGTCTGCCGCCGGAGCGTGCACCATCACATGGTGCCCGGCATGCGCGTGGCCCATGTGGGCGTTGTGGTCGTGTCCAGCCATATCGTCATGGCCACCATGGTGGCCTGCTGATTTTGCCTTGTGTGTCGACATGGGTATTCGTTTCCTGAGGTGAAATCGGTTCCTGCCTAACGGGCTGCAGGATGGGCGAGCGCCCCTGTCCGGTCGTAGGTGGGAGGCACGGTGATCGGGCCGGAGAGCGTCCCGAGAAATGCGATGAGCTGGCGTCGCTCGTTAGGTGACAACCGGATTGGCACGAGCTCGCTGCGGCCGAACGGCGCGGCGGGCGCGGCCGCGTAGTTCGCGAGGACGTCATCGAGCGACGTAATCTGGCCGGCGTGCATGTACGGCGCCCGATTGGCGACATTTCGGAGCGACGGCGTCTTGTACGCCCGGTCAAGCTCCGGCCCGCTGGTCACCGCGAATCGCAGCTCCTCACAATCCTCGGGCTTGGCATCGCTGTACCGGCTCGTGCAGTTGAACTCGCCGTTGATCACCTGGCGGACACCGACGACGCGTCCGCTGTCCGCGGGCAAGGTCACTGCGGGAAGCGGCACGCCGGTGTTGTGGAAGTGGTCGTCCGTGAGCCGTGCCCCATTGTGGCAGGTCACACAGCGTGCGCGCCCGATGAAGAGACGGAGGCCCGACGCCTCATCCGTCGTTAGGGCGCTTTCGGGAGTGTGCCGCGAGCCTGCGAGCTCGGCATCGACGTAGCGGTCGAAGCGTGAGACGCCCGGCTCGATTCGCCGCTCGTAGGCAGCGATCGATTTCCCGATGTTCGCGTACACGCGCGAAATCTGTTCTTGCGCCTCGGCGGTTAGCCGACTCCACGCGGCGCGCGCGGCGCTGTCGGCCACCGGGGCGGCGTGCTGAGGGATGCTCGTTAGGTCCGGGAGTCGGCCGAATACAGCCTCGTATCGTTCTCGGTACTGCTCGGCCACGACGTGAGCGTACTGTGCCCGGGTTCCCCCGTGCTCCACAGCGCTTTCGAGCGGACCGAGTGCCTGAGCCCACTGGCTATCCGCACGACCGTCCCAGAACAGCCAGGGACTGTGGGCCGTCCCTGCTATGGGCATGGTGCGACGCGCGGTGCGACCGACACCGTC
>DATCGG010000436.1:0-8537 GCA_036509075.1 Gemmatimonadaceae bacterium | reverse complement strand
GCGCCAGGAGCGACGACGCTGAGACTCTTCTGTCGGACGTTTGCCGTGGCGAATTACGACGAGGTATTAGCGTGATCGCTACGAGTTCGGTCAAAAGCGAGCGCGGTGAGCGCATCGCTCGTCGTCGCCCGTGGGTGAGTGTCGCCACACACATCACCTTGTTCGCGCTGGCGTATTTCAGCGCGTACGCGCTTCGCTTCGACTTCGACGTCGAGTGGAAAAGGGTCTCGCAATTCCTCGTGACCCTGCCCGTGCTGGTGCCCGTGCGCCTCTTCGTCTTCTGGCGATGGGGGATGTTTCGGCTCT
This sequence comes from Gemmatimonadaceae bacterium, assembly GCA_036509075.1. GTDB lineage: Bacteria > Gemmatimonadota > Gemmatimonadetes > Gemmatimonadales > Gemmatimonadaceae > JAJKIV01. The sequence goes on along the minus strand of DATCGG010000436.1, from coordinate 8,231 downwards.
ACTGGCACCACGTTGGTTTCCGCGACCTCATCGGACTTCTGAGCGCCGTCACGCTCAGCTCTCTCTTGTTCGTCGTCGTTCTGTATTTCGGCGGCTTGGGATACAACATGCCCCGGTCGGTGTTCATCATCGACTGGGTGTTGACGATTTTCTTCTGCGGCGGCGTGATGTTCGCGACGCGCTATGTCCGCGAATTGCGTCTCGAACCCGCAGCGGGAAGGCGCACACTCCTTGTTGGCGCCGGATCGGCCGCCGAGCAGCTGTTGCGCCAGACGCAGCACACGCGTGGCCACGACCTCACGATCGTCGGAATCGTCGACGACGACCCATCCACGCACACGCAGCTTCTGCATGGCGCGCCCGTGCTTGGCAGCACGCGTGACATGGCGCGGCTCGTGGCACGGCTCCGCGTCGAGCTGGTCGTCATCACGGTGCAGCACGCGACGAAAGAGCAGATGCGCGACCTCGTGGATCGATGCTCCGCAACCGGCGTCGAGTACAAGATCCTGCCGTCGCTCGCCGAGATGCTGTCCGGGCCTACGCCTGGCGGCCGCCTTCGCGAGGTCAGAATCGAGGACCTCCTCGGTCGCCAACCCGTTTCGCTCGATCTTGGGCTAGTTGGGCGCGAAGTAACCGGTCGGACGATCCTCATTACCGGTGCGGCCGGATCCATCGGTTCCGAGTTGGCAAGACAATTGGCCTCGTTCCGGCCTTCCCGCCTGATCCTGTTCGAGCGGGCGGAGACGCCACTCTATTTCATCAACCTCGAGATCACGCGCACCCATCCCCAGATCGAAGTGATTCCGGCGATGGGAGATGTGACGGACGGCAATCGCGTCGAGCACATCTTCGCGCGCTATCGTCCCGACTACGTCTTTCACGCAGCGGCGTACAAGCACGTTCCGATGCTCGAGGCAAACATCCGCGAAGCGGTCCGGAACAACGTGATCGGAACACAGAACGTCGCGGAAAGCGCGATCCGCCATGATGTTCGGAAGTTCGTCCTGATCTCGACGGACAAGGCCGTCAACCCATCGAGCGTGATGGGTGCGACGAAGCGCATCGCCGAGCGAATTCTCCTCGGATCAACGATGTGCCGGAACGCCTCCACGGAATTCCGTGTCGTGCGCTTCGGCAACGTGCTCGGCTCCGACGGCAGTGTCATTCCGCTGTTCCAGCGGCAGCTTACCGCGGGGCAACCGCTCACGGTTACTCACCCGGACGTGCGCCGCTATTTCATGACGATCCCGGAAGCGGTGCAGCTGGTACTGCAGGCGGCGGTGCTGCCCGAAGCGGCCACCCGGATCTCCATGCTCGAGATGGGTGAGCCCGTCCGCATTCTGTACCTGGCAGAACAGATGATCCGACTCTCGGGGCTCACGCCGTACAAGGATGTGGCGATCGTGTTCACCGGCTTGCGTCCCGGTGAAAAGCTCGACGAGGAATTGACCTCGGATGTCGAAGCGACGATACCGACGGTCGTCGAGAAGATCCGGCTCGTGAACACGAATGAGGGCAACGCGGAGATGCTCGCGTACGGTCTCGACCGAATGGACGGGCTGGTTGCGATCGGAACCGAGCAAGAGATACGCGAAGCGATTCAGGCTCTTGTTCCCGAGTATGCGGAGTTCACGCCAAGTGCGCCGCCTGCGGATATCGAAGTGCCAATCGGCACCACCGGTGCGACAGCGGTGATTCGTCGGACTGCGCCGCCGGCCGTGGCGTCTCTGGGCAATCCCCTCGACTCCGGCAACACGCCGGCGGTGAACGTCGCTCGTGCGTCGTGAGCGAACGCCGCTGAACAGCAGAGTGTGACACGCGAAGGTCGTTGGTCACCTTGCGGACGGTTGTGCCCGAGGCAAGAATGCCTCGGAGGACGCCGACGGCGCAGCGCGTAACCTAACGTGGCGAGAACGAGCAGCATGCAGAGCAAGGCAAAGCGAGCGATCGACTTGATCGGGGCGTCGGCAGGCCTCGTCGTACTGGGCATCCCGATGGCCTGTATCGCGGTTCTCGTTCGCCTGACGCTCGGATCTCCGGTGATCTATCGGCAGCCCCGTCCCGGGTTGCACGGCCGTACGTTCGACATCTACAAGTTCCGAACGATGGTCGACGCCACGGACGCCAACGGCGAGCCACTGCCAAACCGGCTTCGCATTACGCCCGTCGGACGTTTCCTTCGGCGAACCAGTCTCGACGAGCTCCCCGAGTTGGTCAACGTGCTGCGCGGCGAGATGAGCCTCGTGGGACCGCGACCGCTGCGCACGTTCTATCTGGACCGCTACACGCCGGAACAGGCACGCCGTCACGACGTGATGCCTGGCATCACCGGCTGGGCACAGATCAACGGTCGCAACACGCTCACGTGGGACGAGCGGCTCGCGCTCGACATCTGGTACGTCGACCACGCGAGTGTATGGCTCGACCTGAAGATTCTGATGCAGACGTTTTTCGCGTTGGTCCGCGGCGCAGACGACACGGACGACGGTTTGGACGTGCCCGAATTCCTGGGAACGGCGGATCCGAGCCGAGCACCTTTCACGGAGGTCAAGAGATGACGACGGTCGAACAGGAGGTCCGCACGTTCCTGGCGGAAAACTTTTCGCTCGGCAAGGACATCAGCCATCTGTCCAGCAGCCAGTCGCTCACCGAGCGGGGATTCATCGACTCCGTCGGCATCGTCGAGGTGCTCACGTTCCTCGAAACCCGGTACGAGATCCAGATCAGTGACGACGAGACGGTTCCGGAGAACATCGATACGATCGACAACATCGTGCGATTCATTGGGGTCAAACGCGGGACTCCCGAGGCGGCCACACAGTGACGCTGGCGCCTAACGTCTCGCCTGACCTGCTCCGCGTGAATGCGGAGCAAGTGACCGAGGAGATCGGCGCGTTCATCGAGGCGACGATCGGCCGCATGCGAAAGCGCGGCGTCGTTCTCGGTTTGTCGGGCGGAGTCGACAGCACCGTCTGCGCCGCGCTCTGCGCCCGCGCGCTCGGGCCGGACCGCGTGCTCGGTCTGCTGATGCCCGAGCGCGAGTCGTCGGACGAGACGCTCGAGCTGGGCCGGCTCGCGGGCGAGAGCGCCGGCATCGCGACGATCGTCGAGGATATCACCGGCGTCCTCGACGCCGCCGGCTGCTACACGCGTCGCGACGAAGCCATCCGGTCGCTCATTCCCGAGTACGCGGCCGGTTGGCGTTGCAAGGTGTCGCTGCCCAGCGTCGTCGAGAGCGATCAGTACCGGATCTTCACCGTCATCGCGCAGGCACCGGACGGCACGCAGCGACGGGCGCGTGTCTCGCCGGCGGCGTATCACGAGATGATCTCGGCGACAAGCTTCAAGCAGCGCACGCGCAAGATGATGGAGTACTACCACGCCGATCGGTGCAACTACGCGGTCATCGGCACGCCGAATCGGCTGGAGTACGACCAGGGCTTCTTCGTCAAGAACGGGGACGGCTCGGCCGACCTCAAGCCGATCGCGCACCTGTACAAGACTCAGGTCTACCAGCTCGCGGAGTATCTCGGCGTGCCGGAGACGATTCGCACGCGCCCGCCCACCACCGATACCTATTCGCTGCCGCAGACGCAGGAAGAGTTCTACTTCTCGCTGCCGTACGACAAGATGGACCTCTGCCTCTACGCGCGAAACAACGGCATCGACGCCGCCGATGTGGCACAGGCGTTAGGCCTGAATGAGCAGCAGATCGAGCGGGTGTTCCGTGACATCGACTCGAAGCGACGCACGACCCGCTACCTGCACCTCAAGCCGCAGCTCGTCGCCGAGGTCATCGACGGCGGAGACTGACGGCCCGCGGCATTCCGCTCGCGGCTGGCATTTGACGAACCCTGGGACACCCCACGTGGGGTGATGGTGGGATACTGGCGTGTGCGGTGTGGCGGGAGTCTATGGTCGGCCAGGGGAGAACGCTTCGCGCGAGCTGCTCTGCGCCATGGCGGGCGAGCTGCGTCATCGTGGCCCGGACGGGACCGGCCTTTACACCGACCGTCATTTCGGGATGATCAACACGCGGCTCGCGATCATCGACCTCGCCGCCGGCGATCAGCCGCTGTCGGACGAGAGCGGCCGCTATTGGGTGATGCAGAACGGCGAGATCTTCAACTACCCGGAGCTTCAGGACGAGCTTCGGTCCCTCGGCCACCGCTTCGCGACGAACAGCGACACCGAAGTCCTCGCGCATGCCTACGAGCAATGGGGCGTCGACTGTCTCACGCACCTCAACGGCGAGTTCGCGTTCGCGGTGTGGGATCGCGAAGCGTCGGAGCTTTTCCTCGCTCGCGACCGCTTTGGCGTGCGACCGCTCTTCCTGCTGGAGCGTGGCGGACGACTCGCGTTCGCATCGGAGGCGAAGGCCCTGCTTCGCCATCCGGACGCGACGAGGACGCTCGACCCGGTCGCGATCGTTCAGGCGCTTACGCTGTGGGCGACCGAGCCGGCGCGGTCGGCGTTCGTCGGGGTTCACGAGCTCCCGGCCGGGCACTGGCTGCGCATTGGTCCAAACGGCGTCGAGCGGAAATGCTGGTGGGACCTGCGATTTGCACCACCAGATGAGGTTCGTACCGAACACGTCAGCGTGTTCATCGAGGAGCTGGCGCAGCTCCTCGATGACGCCACGCGAATACGTTTGCGCGCGGACGTGCCCGTGGGTACATACCTGAGCGGCGGGTTGGACTCGTCCGCGGTGACCGCGCTCGCGCAACGCCACACTCGTCACCCGGTTCATGCTTTCGCGATCGGGTTCACCGACGCCGCGTTCGACGAGACGGAGCAACAGGACGCCGTCGCGACGCGGCTCGGCACTGAGCTCACGCGCGTCGTCATGGATGGGCCATCGATCGCCGAGCTGATGCCGCGCGTCGTGTACCTGTCCGAGAAGCCCACGCTGCGGACTGCGCCGGCGCCGTTGCTCAAGCTGTCGGAGACCGTGCGAGCATCGGGATACAAAGTCGTGCTCACCGGTGAGGGGGCCGACGAGATGTTCGCGGGCTACGACGTGTTCAAGCTCGACAAGGTGCGACGATTCTGGGCACGGCAACCGGACTCGCGATCCCGACCGCAGCTTTTGCACAGGCTGTATCCGTACCTTGCGCAGGACCTCGGGCGAGCCGGCCGTGTGCTGCCTAACGTTTTCCGCGCTGGGCTCACGAACACCGACGACCCGCTGTACAGCCACCGCCCTCGCTTCGAGCACGCTGCGCGAACACTGCGGTTTCTCGCGCCGGGCACCCTCGAGGCCGGCTACGCTCCCGGTGACCCGACTTCCAGTGTCTGCGCGCGTCTCCCGAGCGATTTTCAGAGTTACGGCACCCTCGGCCGCGCACAGTACCTCGAGATTATCACGTTCCTCACCGGGTACCTGCTCCATTCCCAGGGCGATCGAATGCTGATGGGCAACTCGGTGGAGGGGCGCTTCCCGTTTCTGGATCACCGGGTGGCGGAATTCGCCGCACGCCTTCCCGATAGCGCGAAGCTGCCAGGCCTCCGCGAGAAATACGTTCTCCGCCAGGCCGTGCGGCCACTCCTGCCGGCCGATATCGTTAGGCGGGAGAAGCGTCCGTACCGAGCACCAATCCTCCGCGCGTTCATGGGCCGCGGAGCGCCGGAGTACGTCGGCGAACTGCTTGCGGAGGAACGGCTCCGCGACGCCGGGTTCTTCGCGCCGGGCGCCGTCGAGCAGCTCGTTCAGAAGTGCCGGCGCAACGCCGAGAGCTTCGTGAGCGAGAGCGACGAGATGGCACTGGTAGGAATACTGTCGGTCATGCTGCTGGATGACCTGTTCATACGACGCCCGGTGCTGGCCGCACCCGCGCTGCCGACCCGGGTGGTCGTTGGCGCGACACCGATCGTGCCGGGCCATTCGACACCTCAAGGAGGATTACGTGAGCCTACGGCCGCAGCGCCTCTTACATGACGCGCTCCAGGCTTCGGCCGATCGGAGTCCCGCGAAAACCGCGATCATAGCCGACGGCGCGTCGTACTCGTACGGCACGCTACTCGACGCGGCGCTGCGTCTCGCCCGCGCGCTCCAGGACAACGGTGTCGAGCGGGGGGATCGCGTCGCCGTGTACCTGGACAACTCGTGGCATGCCGTCGTCGCCATCTATGGCACGCTGCTCAGTGGCGCCGTGTTGACGGTGATCAATCCGCAAACGAAGGCGGAGAAGCTGGCGTACGTCCTTGCCGACAGCGAGGCGCGTGCGCTCGTGACGGAGAAGTCGCTGGCGCCAGTATTCCTCGCGGCGCTGGAAACGGTGCCTAACGTGCGATCCGTCATCTGCAGCGGTGGCGCACCCGAAGGGGCCGGCGGAGCCTCGTTCGGGAGCAGACCCATTCTTGATTTCGAGGCAGCGCTCGCGAGCGCGGAGCCGCGACCGCTGTCTCGGGGCGTCATCGCGATCGACCTGGCGGCGCTCATTTATACCTCCGGCAGTACGGGGAATCCCAAGGGCGTGATGCTGACGCACCAGAACATGGTGTTCGCCGCAGGCAGCATTTCCGAGTATCTCCGCCTCGACCCCAGCGACCGGATCGTGTGCGTGCTGCCGTTCGCGTTCGACTATGGGCTCTACCAGCTGCTCATGACCATCCTGCTCGGAGCGACGCTGGTTGTGGAACGGTCCTTCGTGTACCCGGTGCCGGTCATCAAGCGCGCGATCGAGCACGAGGTAACCGTTTTCCCAATCGTCCCCACCATCGGGGCAACGATGCTCTCACTCAATCGGAGCGGCGGGTGGACGTTGCCGAATGTGCGCCGCGTGACGAACACCGCCGCGGCGCTCCCGGCAGAGTTCATCACCCGACTTCCGACGGTGTTTCCGAACGCGCTCATTTTCGCGATGTACGGACTCACGGAGTGCAAGCGCGTCGCGTACCTCGAGCCCGAACGCGTGCTCGAGAAGCCGACATCGGTCGGCAAGGCGATTCCCGGAACGGAGGTGTTTCTGCTGTCTCCCGACGGCAAACCGGTGGCGCCGGGCGAGACGGGCATCCTCCACGTTCGAGGGCCGCACGTCATGCTTGGTTACTGGAACCAGCCGGAGCTCAGCGCGGCAATGCTCAAGCCGGGACGGTTCCCGGGAGAGCGCGTGCTGTGCACGCACGACCTCTTTACGATGGATGCGGACGGCGACCTGTACTTCGTCGGCCGATCCGACGACATCATCAAGACACGGGGCGAGAAGGTGAGTCCCGTCGAGGTCGAGAACGTGCTCCACCGCATCACCGGCGTCCGTGAGGCGGCCGTGGTGGGCGTGCCTGACGTGGCCCTCGGCGAGGCGATCCGCGCTTTCGTGGTGCTTGACGACGGCGTCGTGGTGACCGAGCAGCAGATCAAGCGCGAGTGCATGGAGCGTCTCGAGAGCTTCATGGTTCCGCGCGACGTCGTGTTCCTGCGCGACCTGCCGAAGACCGCCACCCAGAAGGTCAAGAAGGCGGAGTTACGGCAGCATTCCGGTCAGACTGAACCGTCGCTGCGGGCGGACCCATCCGCCCGCGCGAGCTCGGTGGGCGCCTAACGAAAATCCTCGGGCAACTCCTCGCTGGGATACGGGAGCATCCGTGCCGGCGGCGCCACGTACACGCCACCCTCCTGCGTGTCGCGCAGCACGGTCGACCCGGCGCCAATGACGGTGCGGTCGGCGATGGTCAGACCATCACGCACGGTCGAGTGGATCCCGACGAAGCAGTATGAGCCAATCTTCGCGAACCCTGCGACCGCGATCATGCCCACCAGGAAGCTGTGGTCGCCGACCGTCGTGTGGTGGCCAATGTGAACGCCGGAACCCATGTACACATCGTTGCCGATCCTCGCAAAGGGATGGATCACGCTGTGCTCGAGGATCCAGCAGTTGTCGCCGATCGTGAGATCCGGCCACGTGTACGCCCGCGAGCTGACGTAACTCACGAGCTCATACCCCTTTGCCTTCGCCGCCTGGTACTTCTCCGCGCGGAGGCGATTCACTCGGCGGAAGCTCACCGAGATGTGCATCGCGAACGCATCCGGGGGGTGCGACGACTCCAGGTTCTCGAACGGGACCACCGGAAGCCCCAGCAGCGTCTTGTCGGTGATGTGCCCATCATCCACGGTGAACGCGACCACTTCGTGCGGAGAATCGTGCGTGAGCACAGCGTGCGCGAAGCTTGCCATCTGACCGTTGCCAAACAGGACCACCCTCCGCGCCTTGCCGGTCATGTTCGATCCCCGG
>DATCGG010000435.1:0-13854 GCA_036509075.1 Gemmatimonadaceae bacterium | reverse complement strand
TCGTGGTCACGCTCCTCCTCACTGGTGTGCTCGCGCGCGGGCCAGTGCCAACGCGACGGCGTGATCACGGTTGGCTGGATGATCAGCGGTCTGGAGAGACAGTCGCGAATCGAACCACAGAGGCAAATTGACCCACAGAGGTCACAGAAATATCACGTTAGGCGCCGCCCAGTGTGCCTTGGTATTCTCTGTGACCAATCTTGTCCAATCGAGCCGTTGAGGTCCTCGAGGCGCTCTGTGGTTCAATCAACCTGCTGTGTGGGGAGACTCTGGCAGACGGCCTTTGCGAGCGAGCGAAGCCCGGCCTACATTCGCCCGTATGCCTCACTCGGCTGCCGTTCCCTTCCTGCTGCAACGCCGGCATGACGTCGTCGGGGTCGCGATCACGACGACACGCGAGACCGTTCACGGACTACTGCGTCTGGACGGTGACAAGCTGTACGTGCAGTGGCGCGTCGCCCGGGCGATCGACCACGTCGGGATGACGATTCGATCCGACAAGCAGGTCGAGCCGGTGCGGGAGGTGGTGATCCCCCTGACTGCGATCGCCGGCGCCGTCGTGAAATGGAACTGGCGATGGCCACCAGGGCCGTGCCTCGTGTTGACGGCCGCCGATCTCCGCGCGTTCGAGGAAGTGGCCGGCGCGGCTGGGCTCAGCCTCGATCATCCCGCCGAGCTCCAGCTGCGACTACGTCGGAGCGACCGGGCGCTCGGCGTGGAGTTCGCTGGTGAGCTGGAGTTGGCGATCGCGGAGCGCGAACTCGCCGAACAACAAGGACTAGGGGGACTGGGGACTGGGGACTGAACAACAGGGACATCGGGACATCGGGACTCGGCCGGGAGGCCATTGGCGCCGAGTCATTCGTCGCCAGTCGCCTGCCGCCTGCCTTCTAGTCCCTGCTCGAGGCCACCTGCCCCGTCTGCTCCAGTCGCCGTCGCACGTCGGCAAGCAGCGGATCGAGCTCTGCATCCGCGCCCTTCCAGAGCTGCAACAGCGCCGTGTACTGCGCCGCCGCTTTCGCGCGGTCGTTCTGCGACTGATACAACTCACCGAGCCGCTTCAGCGCGAACCCGAGCTCGATCGCGTCCGTGTCGTAACGGCGCTGCCACGGCGTGTGGACGTAGCGCTCGTATGTCGCGATCGCCGAGTCGGGCTTCCCGGCCACCTCGTATGCACGGGCGAGGTCCGGCAGAGCACAGATCGGGCAGGGGAGCGACTCCGCCGCACCGTGGATCTCGATCTCGCCTTCCCACGGGCGGCGCGCGGCCATGGCAATCGCGCCGGCCGTCCAGCGCCGGTTGTCGTCCGTGCCACGCTGGCGATCCGCCCGCGTTCGTGTCGCCTCCGTGATGATCTCGAGCGCATGGTCGGGCTGACCCGCGTCTGCGTAGAGCCGAGCGATCTCGTCGTACTGGCGCTCACTCTCGTCCATCTTCGCGAGCGGGTGACGGGCGAGCGCGATGTTCATCGTGGCGATCGCGACCGCCGGGGAATGCCGATACCGTAGCTGGAGGTACGCGATCCGGAGTGCCGCGGCGAGTGACCGGCTGGGAGAAGCGCCACGCCCGCCTAACGCGATGCGGCGCAGGCTCTGTTCCGCCTCGGCCAGCCGGCCCTGTGCCATGACGATGCTGGCAAGCGTTTCCATCCCGTCGAGCGCGTCGCTCGAGTCGTCCGAGGCCTGCGTTAGTCTCGCTCGCGCCTCGCGCTCCGCCGCGGCCCAGTCCTGCTTCGACGCCGCAAGCGACATTGTCGCGACGCGACCGCCGCGCAGTCCCGGGAACCGGCGGTCCGCCTTGTCGAGCACCCGGCGTGCCGCGTCGTAGTCACCCTGGTTCAGGTTCGCGTACGCCAGCGCGGTATAGAGCGACGACACGCCGGAGTCGACCGCAATGGCTCGCACGAGCAGACTTTCCTGCACGGCGTACTCCCGACGGGCGGCGTGGACCGCGCCGAGATTGCTCAGCGCGCGAACATCGTTAGGGTACCGCTGGAGGATCCGGTTGTAGGCGTCCACCGCGCTCGCGTAGTTCGCCAGGACGACCCCGGCGTGACTCCCGATCATGTGGTTGCGATCGTAGAACGGGACGCGTGTCTGGTTCGCGAGCGCGTGGTCGAGCGCGTCCGTGGCGCGCGCCCGGTCGCCGAGATCGTCGTAGGTGACCGCCATGAGCCGATGCGCCGCGCCGAATCCCGTGTCGGCGGCGACGGCCGCCTTGAGCATCCGGATTCCGCCCGCGCGGTCACCGTTGCGGACGGCGCGGACACCGTTCGCGTACGAGCGCAGCGCGTCGAGCGATGGCGTCGTCACCTCTTCGAGGCTTGGCGTGCCGGCAATGCTCGACGCGGACTCACCCAGCTCCTGGCGAAGACGCGCTGCCACGCGTCCCAGGGCGTGCACGACGTCGCCGGCATCGGCGGCAGTCTCGGTGATGGTCTCCGGGCCGGTCTGGCCGCGCGTCAGGTGCACGTTGATGGTGAATCCCGCGGCTGCGGCGTCGATACTGCCGGTCACCGACGACTTCGCGCCCGACCGTCGGGCGGAGACGATCTGGATGGACGGCGATTCGGCGAGCCCGGCGCGGAACGCGTCGCTGAGCGCGGCAACGAGCCCGGGATCGCCAATGTTGTCGGCGAGGTCGGCGACGAGCACCCGCCCGCTGGTCGCGGGTGAGTCGACCGGGGCCGCCGCGGTGGCCACCGTGCGGCGTGCGGTCATGCGCGGCACGACCTTCAGGCCTAACGCGACAACCACCCCCGCCACCAACGTCCAGGCGATGATGGCACCTGACCGGCGGCGCGCGCCGGCCGGGGGCGACGCGGGTCGGGCGCTTTCCGGACGCGGGCGGCTCGTTAGGCTTTCCAGGTGGCGTCGAACGTCCTCGGCGAGCTCTTCGACCGAGTCGTACCGGCGGTCGCCGCTCGCGAGTGCCCGGAGCGCGATGGTCTCGAGGCCGGCGCGGAGCGGGCGGCGCTCGCCGTTGGATGAACCTCCGCCCAGGAGTATCTCGAGCACGCCACCTAACGCGGAAATGTCGGTGTGCGGCATGTCCGGCGGCGCGACGATGCCGAAATCGAGGAGCTTCGGCACGCCGGCCGACGTGACGAGAATGTTCGTTGGCTTGAGGTCGCCGTGGTGCACGTGACGCCGATGCGCGTGCGACACGCCCTTGCACACCTTCAGGAAGAGCTCGAGGCGCTCGGCGATCGACAGACGCCGTGCGTTGGCATACGCGTCGATGGATTCGCCCTGGACGTACTCCATGACCGCGTAGGGTCGCCCGTCCTCGGTGGTCCCGCTATCGATCAGCCAGGCGACGTTCGCGTTGTCGCTGGAGCTCAGCGCTTGATGGGCGGAGCGAAGACGCTCGAGGGCGAAGACGGGATCCATCTCGCCCTCGATGACCTTGACGGCCACACGCTGCTTGAACCGTCCGTCGTCGCGCGCGGCGAGGTAGACGGTGCTGGTCGGTCCGTGGCCGATCTCCTTGAGGATCCGGAAGGGCCCGAATCGGTCGGGCGCGTCGGAGGATGTCGGCTCGGGAGGAGTACGCCCCCCGCTCGCTCGATCGTGTGCGGCGATCATCCGCGCGACGTCGGCCTGCAGGACGGGGTCGTCGCAGCACTCCTCGGCCAGGAGCACGGCGCGCTCGTCCGCGGGTAGCGCGACCGCGGCATGATAGAGATCGGTGAGTCGCTCCCAACGGTCGCTCATGGGAGGGCGTCCTCGGTACAGGTGGTACGGGTGGTGGCTTCGATCCTAAGGACGATCGAGGTGGCGATCCGCAAGGACAGGCGGCAGTCGCTTGCCGCGCTCCGACCGTAACTCTAAGATCAACTTCCCAGTAGCATGTGGATGTCTATGTCCAAATCGCAGTTCACCGCCGCCTTCGAAACGGCCGTCGCCGACCGTTGGATCCTCCAGGCCGAGATCGGCCGTGGCACCCAGACCACCGTGTACCGCGCGCACGATGCCGTCCACGACGCGCCGGTTGTGGTGAAATCCCTCGACCCCTCGCTCGCGTCGGCGCTCGACTTCCCGCGCTTCAAGAAGCAGATGCTGCACGCCGCCGAGGTCCGGCATCCCGGGATCGTCCCACTGATCGCCGTCGAGGAAGCCGCGGGGCGGATCTTCCTGGTCACGCCGTTCCTCGCAGGCGAATCGCTCCGAACGCGGTTGAACCGCGATCGAACACTTCCGGTGTCGGAGGCGATCGCGATCGCCCGTCAGGTCGCGGAGTCGCTGGAAGCGGCGCACGCGAACGACATCCTGCACAAGGATGTGAAGCCCACGAACATCTTCATCGACGGTCCACGCGCGGTCCTCATGGACCTCGGGGTCGCCCGAGCCATCTCGCGGTCGATGGACGAGACGATGACGGGGACGGGGCTCACGCTGGGCAAACCCGGCTACATGAGTCCCGAGCACGCGAGTGGCGGCGTGGAAATCACCGCGCGGTCGGATCTCTACAGTCTTGGCGCGGTCCTCTACGAGATGCTGGGCGGCGAGCCGCCGTTTACGGGGAAGCAGCCGCATGCCGTGTTGATGCGAACGCTGACCGAGACACCGGCTCCCATCACGCAGCTTCGTGACGGCTTGCCACCGGAAGTCGGCGTGGTGCTGGACCGCCTGCTCGCGAAGGAACCAGCGGCGAGGTACGCGAGCGCGGCGGAGGTGGTGGAAGCGCTATCGGGAATCGGGAATCGGGAATAGGGAATCGGCGCCGCGCTTCGCGCGCGCCCGGGAAACAGGGAACAGGGAACTGGGAACCGAGGCTCCGAGCGGAGTTACTGTTCCCGGTTCGCCGTTCACGTCCAGTCGCCAGTCGCCAGTCGCCCGCTTTCGTGACAACTACCCGCCCTGTCATTCAAGTCTCCGGCTGCCGAAAGACCTACAAGTCCACCGTCGCCGTGGACGATGTGTCGTTCGAGGTCTACGATGGCGAGATCTTCGGATTGATCGGGCCTAACGGGGCGGGGAAGACGACGACCATGGAGTGCGTTCAGGGGTTACGCACTCCCGACCGGGGACGCATCTCCGTCCTCGGGCTCGACCCGTTCCGCGACGTGTACGCGCTGCAGGACCGCATCGGCGCGCAGCTGCAGCAGGCGCAGCTCCAGAAACGCATCAAGGTCTGGGAGGCGATGCACCTGTGGGCCGCGCTATATCGGCGGAAGGCATCCGAGGGCGACCGGCTGCTCGAGCAGCTCGGGCTGGCGGACAAGCGCGACGCGTGGTTCATGACGCTCTCGGGCGGACAGAAGCAGCGGCTCTTCATCGCGCTGGCGCTCGTCAACGATCCGGAGGTGGTGTTTCTCGACGAGCTGACGACGGGGCTGGACCCGCAGGCGCGGCGAACGATCTGGGATCTGGTGCGCGACATCCGGCGGCGCGGGAAGACGGTCTTCCTGACGACGCACCTCATGGAGGAGGCGGAGCGCCTCTGCGACCGCGTCGCGATCATCGATCAGGGGCGAATCATCGACATGGATTCGCCGGAGGGTCTGGTCCGCCGTCACTGTCCGGAGCGCTCGGTCGTGCTGAAGACCGAAGACGGCGCCGCGGGCGAGCGCTTCCGCGACGTGCCCGGCGTGACGTCGGTCGCGGCGACGAATGGCCGCCTAACGATTCAAGGGACGGGCGAGGACCTGGTGATGGAGGTGATCCGGTGCCTGTCGGAGGAGCGGATCAGGGTGACGGATTTTCGGACGGTGTTACCGACGCTGGAGGATGTATTTCTGAGGCTCACGGGGCATTCCATTCGAGACTAAGACCGTGGAGCTCACGGGAAGCATCGCTGGCGACGAAATGGAAGACGGCGGACGGCAGACAACTGAAGACCGTAGACAGCAGACGGCAGGTTGCAGACGGCAGAGGGACCCGGTTCCTCTCCCATCTGCCACCTGCTCCCTGCGGTCTACCGTCTGTAGTTCGCTGGCGTCTGCCGTCTCAGCCGTTCTTCATTGAATGGTGGAAGCAACGATGCTGCGTGGCCTCCTCAGACTGACGTGGATCGAAATCAAGGTCTTCATGCGCGAGCCGCTCGGCGCCATCGGCTCGATCGTGATGCCCGTCATCCTTTACGTCCTCTTCGCCCGACTCGGACGCACCCTCTCGCCGCAAGGGCGCGTGGCATCCAGCAGCTTCTTCCACGTCAACGTGCCGGTCATCGTCGCGATCCTCATCGCGATCAACACCGTGCTCTCGCTCATCGCGATTGTCTCGATCTACCGCGAGGGTGGTATCCTCAAGCGCCTGCGCGCCACGCCGCTTCGCCCGTGGACGATCCTCACCGCCCACGTGCTCGTGAAGCTGCTGCTCACGGCGGTCACGCTCGCGCTCATGCTGCTCGTCGGACGACGCTACTTTCCCGCCGGCATGCACGTGCCCGTCGTGAGCTTTGCCATCGCGCTCATCATCACGACGTGGAGTATCCTCTCCATCGGCTTCCTGATCGCGAGCGTCGTCCCCACAGCGCGATTCGCGCAACCGGTGGGCGCGATCGTGCTCTATCCGATGTTCGTGCTGTCCGGCCTGTTCATCCCGCGCGAGGTGATTCCGCCGTGGATGAGTCACTTGCCGCTGAGTTATGCGGTGTCGTTGCTGCAGGGAATCTGGATAGGCGAGCCGTGGTCGGCGCACACGGGGGATGTCGTGGCGCTCGTGATCGTGTTCGCAGTGTGTACGGCGTTGTCGGCGAAGCTCTTCCGCTGGGAGTAGCCGCCTCGATGCGTTCAGCCTAACGGTTGCGCTGCAGGTGCTTCGATCGCATCTACGATCTCGTCGCACACCGCGCGCAACCCCTCAGTGTCGCGCGTTGCCCCGGCTTGCCCGTCCGACGCGTTGCGCACGTGGTAGAGCTGAGTCCAGAGGCCGCGCATCAGGTGTAACAGGCGCCCGCGTTGGTACGACAGGGCTTCACTCCGCGCGTTCATCCGGCGCATGACCTCGAGCTGGTGCTGCATGAGATCACGGAGGTCGCGCCGGTCTGTGCTCGCGTCGTGGGACGCGACCTGGAGTGCATCGAGCTGTGACTCCAACCGATCGAGCTCGGCCGGGCCGGCGTCGCGGGCAAGCAGCGAGATCTCGCCGTCGCATCGCTCGATCGCAGTCACCAGTCGTTGCGCGATGCGTGCTGACTCGGCGCCCAAAACTGCAGCCCACGATGGAAGAAGCGTCACGAGGTCGCTGATCGCCCGGAGGTGATCGGCCGGGGAGTCGCGGTCCGGCGGCCTGACCGTGCCCTCGGGCGCGCGAAGCAATCGTGCGATGGTCGGAGTGTTCCAGGCCGGCGAGGGCGTCGTCGCTCCGAACAGGAGGCGCGCCCCGTCCGCGAGCGTCAGGGCGTGGCGACGCGTCCACCAGAACGCGACGGTCACGATCACGGTCGTCCCCACCACGAGCAGGGTCTCACCAACGATTGACGAGACGCGCCTGATCTCGCGCCACTCCGGATCACCGCTCATGACCAACCATTCCCGCATGAGCACCAGCACCGGCAGCGTCGTGAGAAACAAACTGAGCACGACCCTAACGAGCCTGGCCTGCCACGGTAAGCGCGTCCAGAGGTCCGTCGGGCGGCGGAGCGAGAGCGGCCACCACAACCCCCACCACTCCGGAGGCCACGACGCGATACGTGCCAGCTCGAGCGGACGCAGTCCGTGTCGTCCAATGTTCCAGACATGCAGCACGAGCCCCACCGGGACCAGGATCGCAACGAGCATGAGCAGCGTCCGGTCGCCGGCCGTCCGAGGGGTGATGAACGCCAGGATCGTCCACGCGAACGCCCAGAACACGGCATAGGGCGCAAAGCTCGGAAGGTCGCGTACCGGCTCGGGGAGAGATGCCGTTAGTGGCGCACTCGCTCGCCCGAGCGCCTCGCGCAGCTCCCACGCGCTCGGCCACCGCGCAGTGCGGTCGCGCGCGAGGCAGCGCATCACGGCTGACGCGAGATCCGCCGGTACCGACGGAGCGACGGTCGGAAGCGCCGGTGGGTCGTGCGACAGGCGTCGGTAGGGAAGCTCGTCGGATGCCACGCCCATGAACGGCTCTCGCCCCGCCAGCATGGTATAGCCAACCGCGCCGAGCGAGTAGATGTCGCTCCGTTCATCCAGGTCCGCTGAGCCGATGCCCTGTTCCGGCGACATGTAGAGTGGCGAGCCACACACCATGCCCGTCAACGTTAGGCCGTCCGCGGCTCCCTTGAGCTTGGAGATGCCGAAGTCCGCGAGAATGGTTCGGCCGGATTCATCGTCCAGCAGGATGTTCGCGGGCTTGATGTCGCGATGAATCACGCCGTGCCGGTGCGCCCATTCCAGCGCATCGGCGAGCTCGATGAGGATGCGGCGCACCTCGGCGGGCGGCAGCGCACCCTCGAGGCGCAGGCGCTCGTCCAGTGACTGGCCGCGCACGTAGCCCATCACGAAATACCAGATCCCGTCGATCTCGCTGAACGTGTGCAGCGGCAGGATGCCGGGATGCGAGAGCTGGGCGGCGATGCGCGCCTCTCGACGGAACCGCTCCTGGCTCTCGGGCGCGTCGGCGAGGTCTGGGCGCAGGACTTTCACGGCGACGAGCCGCTCGAGCGAGCGCTCGCGCGCGAGATAGACCGCGCCCATCCCACCGCGGCCTAACGGCCGCAGGATCTCGTACCGTGCGCCGAGCGCGTGCTCGAGTGCCTCGCCGAGCGCGGTATCGGCTTCCGTGACGAACATAACGCGGGCGTCCGCGACGGCCGCGCGCGCCCCGGGAACGCTGTCGCTGCCATCGGCTGCGGCGAGCACCGAGTCGACCTCCGTTCGGAGCGCGTCGTCCGCCCCGCACGCCCGCTCGACGTATCGGGCGCGGTCGGCGAACGGCATCTCCAGGGCC
The DNA here is from genome assembly GCA_036509075.1 of Gemmatimonadaceae bacterium. GTDB lineage: Bacteria > Gemmatimonadota > Gemmatimonadetes > Gemmatimonadales > Gemmatimonadaceae > JAJKIV01. Next base: position 4,981 of record DATCGG010000435.1, on the reverse strand, counting down.
CCGGCGATGATCGCCTTGACCTCCGCCCAGCGCTCGGGCGTCACGACGTGCCGAGCCCGTGCCGCAGCCCCGCGCTCGCGACGACCCAGTCGCGTTCGAGCGTTTCCGGACGCTGGTCGATGAGACGCAGGTCTAGCTCGTTCACGAGCGCCCTCGCCTGAAGCATGTGCTCGGGACGACCACACCGTTGCCGTCGACGATACCGGGGCGGCTCGGACCCGTCAAGCAGCCGCGGTCGATGACGCGTTCCCGACCCGGATCGCGTTTACTTTGGAGTCGTTGTCGATTTCTTTTGAGTTTACACGACACTACGGCAACCTCCGGAGGCCCACGTGCGCTTCGACAGCATTCTCGGGACGGTCGGCAACACGCCGGCCGTCCGGATCAACAGGCTCGCGCCGCCTAACGTCAACCTCTACGTCAAGGTCGAGGCGTTCAACCCCCTCGGCTCGGTCAAGGATCGGCTCGCCCTCGGTGTGATCGAGGACGCGGAGAAGAGGGGCGAGCTCAAGCCCGGCCAGACTGTCGTCGAAGCGACGAGCGGCAACACCGGCATCGGGCTCGCCATGGTCTGCGCGGCCAAGGGCTATCCGCTCGTCGTCACCATGGCCGACTCCTTCAGCGTCGAGCGCCGGAAGCTGATGCGGTTTCTCGGCGCCAAGGTCATTCTCACCCCCGCGGCGGAGCGTGGCACCGGGATGGTGAAAAAGGCGGTGGCGCTGGCGAAGCAGAACGGGTGGTTCCTCACGCGGCAGTTCGAGAACGAGGCCAATGCCGATTTTCACTCGCGAACCACCGCGCGAGAGATCATCAACGACTTCGCCGGCGAGCGGCTCGACTTCTGGGTCACTGGCTTCGGCACCGGCGGGACGCTGAAAGGCGTGGCTCGCGTGCTCGAGAAGGAACGGCCGGAAACGAAGATCATCGTGGCCGAGCCGGCCGAGGCGCCGATGCTCACGAGCGGGACGGAGCAGCAGCGGAACGCTGATGGGTCACCCGCGGCGGGTCATCCAGCATGGAACCCACACCCGATCCAGGGCTGGAGCCCCGACTTCATCCCGAAGCTCACCGGCGACGCGATCGCCGCGAAGTACGTCGACCGCATCATCACTATCCCGGCGCCCGAGGCGGTCCAGTGGAGCAAGAAGCTCGCGGCGCAGGAAGGGATCTTCGTCGGCGTCTCCGCGGGCGGAACGTTCGGCGCGGCGATGAAGGTGTGTGCCGACGCGCCTAACGGGTCGACGGTACTGGCGATGTTGCCGGACACCGGCGAGCGGTATCTCAGCACGGGGCTCTTCGCCGACATTCCCGCGGACATGACGGAGGAAGAGCAGGCGATCGCGAAGTCGATCGCCTAGGGTCGCTGTCCTTCACGCCAGGCAGCCGCATGGCACACACTGACGGAACGGAATCGTCCGAGTATCCGTATGCCACGCACCTGAACGTGCTGTTCGGTGCGCTGGACAAGATCGAGCTCGACCCGCTCGTGTCCGCGGTCCGGGACCAGTGGTACAACCAGACCCTCGCCCGCGTCAACGATTCCGTCGTTAGGCTCGGCGTCATGCAGGGGGAGTACCACTGGCACCGGCACGACCACGACGACGAGTTCTTCTATGTGGTCGAGGGTCGCTTTCTGATCGACCTCGAGCCGGCGGCGGATGGCGTCACGCCGGGTCGCGTCGTCGAGCTCACGCCACGGCAGGGGTTCGTCGTGCCGAAGGGCGTCGTCCACCGAACGAGAGCGCCCGAGCGTTCGGTGATCCTCATGATCGAGACGGCGGCGATCGTGCCGACCGGGAGTTGAATGTCGCGTGTCGGGACACCGCGAAGCCGGGTGCTGATCTGTGGTGGCGCGGCGGTCGGGATCATCCTGGCCGCCGCGCTCGTTATCTGGACGGCCCCGCGCTGGCTGGTGGCGACGATCGCGAAGCGATCGCCCGGCTGTCTCTATAACGTCCACACGGACGCGCGCGTCGTCGCGCTCACGGTCGATGACGGTCCGGCGACAGCGACGGCAGAGATCCTCCGCGTCCTCCGCGAGCACGACGCGCGCGCCACGTTCTTCCTGATCTCCACGTATGTCGCCGGTCGGGAAGCCACGGTGAACGAAATCCTCGGCCAGGGCCATGAGATCGGCAACCACATGACGCGCGACGAGCCGAGTATTCGTCTGTCGCGCGAGGCGTTCGGTACGGCCGTGACGGAAGCCGGCGCGGTGCTCCGCCAGTTTGCGTCGGTGGAATGGCTTCGACCCGGCTCGGGCTGGTATACGTCAAGGATGCTTGCGACGATCGACGAGGCCGGGTACCGGTGCGCGTTAGGTTCCATCTACCCGTTCGACGCCCAATTGCCCTCCTCCACGTTCGCATCGGCATTCATTTTGGCCAACGTTCAACCTGGCGCGGTGATCGTGCTGCACGACGGCGCGGCGCGTGGATACCGCACGGCGAAGACCTTGCAGCGTGTGCTTCCGGCCTTGCGCACTCGCGGCTACCGGGTCGTTTCACTCTCCACGCTCGCTCGGCTCGAAACCAACATCGCGACAAAGAACTGACGCCGGGCGCCTGGCGGACAGCTAGTGCCGCTGATAGATGTCGGCATTCGGATTGGAACACGGGAGTCCCATGCCACACGTCGTCCTGCTCGGCGATTCCATCTTCGACAACGGTGCGTACACCGATGGCGGGCCCGATGTCGTCACCCAGCTTCGCGAGCTCCTGCCCGCTGGCTGGCATGCGACGTTAGGCGCCGTGGACGGGACGACGACTGACGATTTCGCCACGCAGCTCGACGCGCTGCCCGATGATGCCACGCATTTCGTCGTCAGTCTCGGCGGGAATGACGCGCTCGGTCACGTGGACCTTCTGGACCGCCGCGTGCGCTCGAGCGCCGAAGCGTTGAGCGGGCTGGCTGCGGCCGCCGAGCGATTCGAGAAGCGCTACCGGCGCGCGATCGACGGCGTCCTCGAGTATCGTCTCGCGACAACGGTGTGCACGATCTACAACGGCAACTTTCCCGACCCCGATTTCCAGCGGCTCGCGTCCACGGCGTTGAGTGTGTTCAACGATGCGATCCTGCGCGTCGCGTTCGAGCATCGACTCGACGTGATCGACTTGCGACTCATCTGCAATGAGCGGGAGGACTACGCAAACCCAATCGAGCCATCGTCGCGCGGTGGGGCGAAGATGGCCGAGGTGATTGCGAAGTCGCTCACGCTGGATCCGCTTCGCGAGCACGGCACCCGCGTGCTGGGGCCGAAGGTTTCAAGGGCGCACAGCCACTGACGCTCGGGTCCTACTTCACCTGAAAGCTCGTGAACATGCCTAACGCCACGTGCCGCGGCTTATCCGGCATGTCCTGGAAGTTGCAGATGAGCATGTAGGTCTTCCCGCGCTCGAGATTCACGAGCAGCCGTCCCGCGGACTTGGCTCCAGGCACAGCCATGACGACGCCTTCCGGCATTTCAGTCGTCTCTCTCCGCGCCGTAATGGAGGCCCACGATCGCGCAACCGAGTCGGGACTTACTCCCGGCTTGGGGCGAAGCAGGATCATCTCGTGGGGAACCGTGCCCTTGTTCAGCAGGGAAAAGGCGGTCAGCCCCGCGTGGAGCGACGTCGGCGAATTGATGTACGCGTAATCGTTGCCGTTGATCGTGACTTCGGTGAACTGCTGCACACGAGCGTGCGACGAAACTGCGAGCAGAACACCAACGGCGAGACTCGAGACTCGACCCATGGATCGGTTCCTCTGCGAATGAGCCGCGACTGCGTCCATTCACGACGGAGCGTCCCGCCGTTGATTGAACTCCGTGAGGCTATCAGGTGATCAGTTCCGGCTCCATGACCTTCTCGACAACCTTCCCGTCCACGATGCTCACGTAATAGACCTTCGCCTCGGCGCGCGTATGAACGAGGCGCTTCACCTCGTTGTCCTCGAAGTAGATCCCGGCGTCGTTGTCACACGCGTAGCCCGGCTTCATCTGCCCCGAACCAATCAGCTTCTGGTAGAGCGGACGACGACCGGGCTCGGCATCGTAATGCGGCGAATGGCTCCCCTTGAGGAGACCGAGACACTTCACGATTGACAGCTCCTTGGGGCGAGAATCGGTTGTGCCCTCCTCGAACCAGCATAACGAGCCCGCGCTCGCGCCGCCGAGCACGATACCGCGATCCCATGCCTGGCGCAGTACCTCGTCGATGCCCTGCGCCTTCCAGATTGCCTGCTGGTTGAGGGTGTTGCCGCCCGAGCAGACGATGCCGTCCATGGACAGGAACACCTCGTCCCAGCCCTTGGGCTGCTCCGTGCTGGCGATGAAGCTCTCCTGTACGTGCGGTTCCACCTGCAGTGGCGCGCAGGCCCGATAGAACCCGACGGAGCCGTACGGATTGTCGGCGGATGCCGTCGGCAGATAGCAGATCCTCGGCCGCGGCTTACCCGTGAGCGACGCCATGTAGCGAATGAACGCGGTGTCGAAATTGCCGCCGGCAATGAGGATCTTGCGCGTCGCCGCGCGTGCAGCGTGGGCGGTGGATTCGGAATTCACGGATGCAAACGGAAGATGGCCGGACCCCAGGGCAACGGATCCGACCGCGGAGCGTACGACGAACTCTCGTCTCTTCATGGGATCTCCGTTGCGGAAGCGTTGTGCTCGAACCGCGACGAGTATATCACGCTGTGGTCACCGCCGCTGCCCGCTCGAGGTGCAGCTCGGCGATCGAGACCTCGCGCATGCGGAACTTCTGGATCTTTCCCGTCACGGTCATCGGGAAGGAATCGACGAACTTCCAATGCGCCGGAATCTTGTAGCTCGCGATACGCCCCTTGCAGAACGACGTCAGTGCGTCTCCGGTCAGGCCTGAGTCGGGACGCGCGCGCACCCACGCCATCACCTCTTCGCCGTATCGCTCGCTCGGGATGCCGATCACCTGGGCGTCGACGACGTCGGGGTGCGTGAGCAGATACTCCTCGACTTCGCGCGGGT
>DATCGG010000434.1:0-25034 GCA_036509075.1 Gemmatimonadaceae bacterium | reverse complement strand
AATGCAGCGCACCGACCGAGACTGCTGCGGGCCGGAGTAACACGGTCCGGCCGCGCCACTTTCCAGCCACGGACGCCATGCGGCATCACGTCACGGAGCTCTGTGTCGTCGCCAGCGTATTGGTTGCGCCCACGATTTCACCCGCCGCGCGCGTCGCTTCCCTCCCGCGTACGTCACCATCAGCGCGCGAGATCGTGCTCGCCAGTGCGGGTGCCATCGGTGGCGTGGATCGACTGGCTGCTGTACGCGAGTGATGTAGTGTTGCCGGACACGTTCGAGCCGGTGTTCGCGGCCGGGTACTGGGCGGAGCTAGGGAGGGTCGTTAGGCGCGAGGGGCTGTCCGTCGAGCGCGTGTTCGCCGAGCAACTGCCGGCGACGGCGTGGCGGGATCGCGCTCGCTAGTGGGGAAACCGGCTCGCCCGGCGAGCCGCGACGCGGTGCCTAACGAATGCTGACGGCTTTCCCCGGGAGCGAGAATTCCGCGCGCTGCTCCGTGGGGAAGTTCTGACTGAGGAGCGACGCCACGGCGGTGTACGTGCCGGGGTGCTCGGGGTGCCAGGTCTCGGTGAACGTGAGCGTATCGCTCGAGGCGAGGACCTTGTTCTGCATGGACTGCGTGAACATCCGGCCGCGGCTCCAGCGCCAGACCTCTCGCCCCTGTGGGTCGAGCACGACGAGATCGTGCGTCTGACCGCTTGGGAACCGGAGCTCGACGCGCTTGGCCGAGCTGTTGGTGACGTGGAAGGCGAACTTCACGGTTTCGCCGACGGTCACGTCGAGCGACGCGCCGATGGTGTCGCGGACGGCGCGATGGCGCACCGGCGCCGGTTCATACGAATGCGACGGCGGAGGCGACGCGTACGCGAACGCCAGGGCGCATGCTACCAGGAATGGGACGAGGTACCGAAAACGCATGAACAGGCGGTCGGGGCGGGAGGTCGGCGGCTCCGACCTCACGGATCTTCCGTGCGCAAACCTATCAACCCCGAGACGGTTGGTCAAGGCAATCGGTAACACATAAGTCGTGATAATTCGCGCATTTATTGAAACAAGCTCAGCCGTTACACCTGTGGTCAAGGCCACCCTTTGGTGCGCTTGCGAAAAATTTCACAAAGTCCTAAATTCCGCGCCGGAATGAGTGGGGATCCAGACGAGCCCTCGTCCGAAACCGAGCGAGGCACGACCCGGCAGGAAATGCCGCCTCCCTCGCCGTCGGTGTTGCCTGCCGACGAAGAGCGGCGTGAGCGAAGCACTGTAGCGCGGTTCGCCGGGATCGGCGTTCAGTTCGCTGTCACGATCCTCGTCTCGCTGGCGCTCGGCAATTGGCTCGACAAGAAATTCGGGACGGGCGTCTTCATCTATCTCGCGGTGTTTCTCGGGGCCGCGACCGCTTTCTATAGCATGTATCGGCAGCTGATGGCGAATCTGGAGCGCGAGGAAGCCGCCAAGCGGGCGCGCAAGGCTGGCGGCAGCTCCGCGCCTCGAGGCTCTCGATGAAACCCGTCGCGCTGTTCGCCGGCCTAACGCTGGCCGTCATCGCGCTGACCGCGTTCGCGATCGCGGCCGCATACGGGTCTCCCGAGGCGTCGCGAGCAGTCTGGACGAGCGCGGCGGTCGCGTTTGCCGTGCAGGTCATGGCGTTCGCCATCATCAAGCTGTCCGCCAAGACGAACGTCATGGCGGGCTGGGGCGTCGGGGCCATCCTTCGCTTTGTCGTGCTCGGCGTCTATGCCCTCGTGATCGTGAAAGCGCTCGGGCTGCCCTCGGGCGCTGCGCTCCTCAGCCTCGTCGCGTTCTTTTTTCTCTCGACGTTGCTCGAACCTCTGCTCCTCAAGAGCTGATTCCATGAGACCGTTCGGCCGCAAGCTCACTTCGCTGCTTCGCACTCCCCTCGCGCTCGGCGTGGCCGTGGCAATGGCGCTCATGGGGGCGCCGCTTGCCAGCGGCGGGAAGCTCCTGGCCCAGGAGCCCAAGCCTGCGTCGGAACAGCAACCAGACTACATCACGCCGCACATCACGGACTCGTACGAGCTCGAGATTCCCTGGTTCAATTCGCACTTCGCGAAAGAGGTCTGCCTCGGCCACCACGAGGCGAACGGCCACTGCGGGCCGCGCTGGGGGCCGGTGCACATCGGCAGCAAAGAGGTCAACCTCTCGCCGACGAAGCATGTGGTGTTCATGCTGATCGCGGCGTTCCTCGCGATCCTGATTCTCGTCGGCTCCGCGCAGGCGCAGAAGCGGCATCAAAAGGAGGCGGGCCACGTGAAGGGATTCGCCGGCGGCATCGAGGCGATGGTCCTGTACCTCAGAAACGAGGTCGTCCTGCCTAACGTCGGCCCGCACGGCGACAAATACGTGCCGTTCGGGCTCACGCTGTTCTTCTTCATCCTGTTGATGAACCTGCTCGGGCTGATTCCCTACGGGGCGACGGCCACGGGCAACATCGCCGTGACGGCGACGCTCGCCCTCATCACGCTCGTCGTGGTCGAGGTGTCGGGGATGATCACCCAGGGTGTTGGCTACCTCGGTACGATCTTCTACTGGAACAAGGATCTGCCGCTCTTCATGCGGCCGATCATGTTCGTCGTGATGACGCCGGTGGAGCTTATCAGCAAGCTATCCAAGCCGTTCGCGCTGGCGATCCGTCTCTTCGCGAACATGACGGCAGGCCACATCGTCGTGCTCGCGCTGATCGGATTGATCTTCGCCTTCAAGAGCATCGCGTCCGGTGCGCCGTTCCTCATGGCGGTGGCGATCATGGCGCTCGAGTTGTTCGTGGCACTCCTTCAAGCGTACATCTTCACGCTTCTCTCGAGCGTGTTCATTGGGTTGCTACGCGAGGGTGGCCATTAGTCGGGAATCGCGAATAGGGAATCGGGAATCGAAAACAGCGGGAACGGGGAACGGGGAAACCGGGAACTGGAACCGTATCCCTCTGTCGGGACTGCAGGGCTTTCGCGTCAGCAGGCGCTCCAGCGCGAAAGTGGTATCCGGCCGAATGGCCGGAGAAGCTCGTTGAGGCCCGGGCCTCGGTGACGAGCAGCGCCTAACGGCGCGGGGCGGTGACTAGTTCGATCTTCAACGGTTCGGAGAGTTCCATGACCATGTACTCCCTGCTCCAGGTAGCCGCCGAGGCGGCGAGCAACAGCCGGGGGCTCGGCTTCATCGGCGCTGGTATCGGCGGCGGCCTCGCCGTCATCGGCGCCGGCATCGGCATCGGCCGTATCGGTGGCAGCGCAGCCGAAGGAATGGCGCGCCAGCCCGAAGCGGCGGGCCGCATTCAGACCGCGGCACTGATCTTCGCCGCTCTCGTCGAGGGCGTCGCGTTGTTCGCGGCCGTCATCGCGTACCAGATCCAGGGCAAGCTCTAGGAACACCCCGCTGTCGTGCCCCCGGGGGCATGACAGCGGATTCCCAGGCCACACAGCGGACACGAAACCAGTCCGATTCTTCATACTCTGCTTATGCGCTCTCTACTCACGTCGACCTGCTTCGCTGCGCTCACCACGCTCAGCGCGTCCCCGCTCCTCGCTCAGGAGGGAGAGAAGGTCGATCTTCTGTCGCCGAACGCGGGCGTCATGTTCTGGACGCTCATCATCTTCGTCGTGCTGCTCTTCGTGCTGTCGCGTTACGCGTTCAAGCCGCTGACGGCGGCGGTCGAGGCGCGCGAGAAAAAGCTCGAGGAAATGATTCAGTCCGCGAAGGCGGACCGCGACGAGGCCGCTCGCTTGCTCGCGGAGCAGCAAAAGGCGCTGGACGCATCGCGCGCGGACGCACAGCGCGTGGTTGCCGAGAGCCGAATAACGGCCGAGAAGCTCCGAGCGGAGATGATCGAGCAGACGAAGCAGCAACAGCGCGAGCTTCTCGATCGCGCGCGAGGCGAGATCGACAACGAGCGCAAGCGAGCGATCACCGACTTGCGTCGCGAGGCCGTGGACCTCGCGCTCGCCGGAGCGTCGAAGCTCGTAGAGCGCAACCTCGACGATCAGACGAACCGGAGTCTCGTCGAGAGCTTTCTCGCCTCGGCACCCGTCGGTGGAAACGGCCGAGGCCAACGCTGATGCGTGAGACCACGATCGCCCGCAACTACGCGCAAGCGCTACTTGCGCTGGCGCGGAAGTCCGAGGACCTGCAGGGCTGGGGGCGAATGATCGACGATGTCGCCAACGCAGTGCAGCGCGACACGCGGCTCCAAAACTTTCTCGAGGCCCCGCAGATCTCTGCCGACCAGAAGAACGAGGTGCTGTCGAAGGCGTTCGAGGATCGGGCACCGCGGTTGTTCCTGCGCTATCTCCAGCGCCTCGTCAAGAATCGGCGGCAGATGCTCATTCCGGAGATCGCGAACGAGTACCGCGATCTCGTGGACGAGGTGGAGGGCCGTGTCCACGCGCAGGTGACGCTGGCGAAGGAACCCGATGCCGAGCATCGCGCCGCGATCGCGCGGCACTTGACTCACATCGTGGGCATGCCGGTCGTTCCGCAGGTTCGTGTGAATCCGAACATCCTCGGCGGGATCATCGTTCGCATCGAGGATAAAGTGATGGATGGTTCGCTCCGGCGACGTCTCGGAGTTCTACGCGGACGGATGTTGGCCAAAGCCATCCCGTAGAACGAGTGCAGGAAGATGCAGAGGGTCGGAATCACTCGATTCCGACCCTCTTCGACTTCTGGGAGGTCAGGGCTTTCGCTGTCCCGCCGCCTCAACTTCGTCTGACTCGTTCCTCATCTCGAGCGACACCGCCTTCCCGCCCACGATCTTGAACTCCAGGGTCAGCTCCGGCTTGTAGACCTCGTAGATCTGCCCCTTGTCGTCGTAGACGCCAGGCGCAAACCAGTCAGGCGCGATGCGGATGAGGGCGAATTTCCTGAAATAGTCGTCGTCAGGCGTATACCGGCCCTTGAGCGTGCTGTCCTCGTAGGTGACCGTGAGCGTCTTGGTCTTTCCGCGGTCCGGGCCGGTGCGCTCGGTGTACGTGTAGGATCCCAGATAGGGCGCGGCCTCGCTCGGGGACATGGTCATGCGCAGCGACGGCTCAACGGCAACCGCGATCGGCACGAGCGTGGTGCCCCAGTGCATCTCCAGCGTTCCGCCGGCGGCGCTCAACGCGGGGATCGACCAGGTCAGCACCTCGGCGAACGGCGCCTGCGTCACCTTTGTTGCAATGCGCACCTGCTGACCGCTCGAGTCAGGCGGGTACTCGTGATAGATACGCACCTTCGGCTCGAGGACCGTAGTCCAGTTGCCGTCCTGCCGGACAACCATCCACACGGAGTACTTGCCTTTTGGCACCCGCACGCCGTTCAACGTGATGTTCTTGTTCGTTTCGAACGTGGTCGCCCAGTTCGCGCCCGGCGTCCACACCTCGTTCCACTGAACAACGCGCCCGAAGAGTGGATCACGGCCGCGCGCCCGTGGGCGGGAGTACTCCATGGTGATCTTCGTTCCGTCGATGATCTGGGACATCGTCCCGATCTCGCTGGCGCGGATCTGCGCTGCGGATGCGACTGGCCACGCCCCGAGTAACGCGATGGAGCACGCCAACCGGCGAACCGTGATGTCCATGCTCGTCTTTGCCCCGGTCGTTACCTGCGTTCACGACTAATCCGCCCGCAACGCCTCGATCGGGTCCGCGCGCACGGCGCGCGCCGCCGGACCTAACGACGCGAGCAGGGCAACGGCGGCGAAGATCACCGCCGCGCCGGCCAGCGCTATCGGGTCTCGCTCGCCGACGTCGACAAGGAGTGCACGCAACGCACGGCCCGTCCAGAAGCTCGCCAGCAGGCCGATGGCCACGCCCACGATGGCGAGCCGCGCCCCGTCCATCAAGACGTCGCGCACGAGCGTGCTCGGCGCCGCACCGAGCGCGACGCGGATCCCCAGCTCGCGGCGGCGACGCGACACGGTGTCCGCGAGCACGCCGTACACACCGATCGCGCCGAGCACCACCGCGATGATCGCGAACACGGTCGCGAGCACCGTATAGAACCGCGTTGGTCCGACCGACACGGCCACGCGATCGGCCAGCGTTTGGACATCGTAGAGCGGCACGTCCGGGTCGATCGCGCGCACCTGATTCTTGAGTGCAGCAAGCGGGGCGCTCGTCTTACCACGTACCAGCACGGCCATGTCCGGCGCCGGTGCCTGCGCCAGCGGCAAGTACGTTGTCGGCCGTTCGTCCGCATCGATACCGGCCTGCTTGACGGTCTTGACCACGCCGATGATCTGGCGCGGGATCGAGTCGTCGACCGCGAGGAACACGCGCTGCGTCAGCGGATCTCGATTGCCGAGGAACTGCTTGACGAACATCTCGTCGACGACCGTGACCGGCTGCGACCCGGCCCGATCGGATTCCGTGATCGTGCGACCCGCCACGAGCTTGAGGCCGAGCGTCTTGAAGTAATCGGCAGAAACGGGCACGAAGTAGGCGACGGGACGGTTCGTCGGATCGGGGTCGGGGACGTTCTGGATGGACAGCAGGTAGAATCCCGCGCTTGGACCGCCCGGCATCGCACCGGAGATTGCTGCGGCTTCGACACCGGGTTCGGTCCGAAGTCGCTCGAGCAGCGTGTTCGCGTACCGGAGCTGGTCCACGTCGCGCTGGTAGCCGCGCCGGGGCAAGGTGAGCTGGCCACTCGCGACCTCCTCGGTGACGAAGCCGAGTGGGCGGTTGGCAAGCGAAACGAAGCTGCGGAAGAGCAGCGTCGCGCCGGTCAGCAGCACCATCGCGAACGCGATCTGCGTTATCACGAGCGAACGCTGCACGAGCTTCGCGCGCGTGGAGGCCGACGAGCCACGGCCTTCCTCGCGCAGGGCGTTGGCGAGATCGATGCGAGATCCCTGGAGCGCCGGAAGGACCCCGAACACCAGAGCGGTCACGAGCGACGCGGCGATGCCGAACACGAGCGCTCTGCCGTCGACCCCGATGTCATCGAGTCTCGGCAGGTTGGCCGGTGCAATCTTCCGGAGCAGCGTAACGCCTAACGACGCGATAGCTACGCCGGCGACACCGCCGAACAGCGCGATGATGACGTTCTCGGTGAGCATCTGCGCGGCGATTCGACGTCGTCCGGCGCCGAGGGCACCGCGCACGGCGACTTCCCGTGCGCGCGCGTAGCCGCGAGCCAGCGTGAGGTTCGCGACGTTCGCACAGGCGATGAGGAGCACGAATACGACCGCGGCCATGAGCGCAACGAGCGCCGGCCGAAGCTTGCCGACGATCTGATCGAGCAGCGGCACGAGCGTCACCGTCCAATCCTTGTTGGATTCGGGATAGGACTCGGCGAGCCGCGCACTGATCTGGGCCATCTCGCGGCGGGCGGCGTCGATCGAGCGGCCGGGAGCAATCCGTCCGATGACGGCGAGCATGTGCGCATTGCGATCGGCCATGAGCTCTGGTGGAACGACGAGCGGTGTCCAGAGCTGGGACTGTGTGCGCACGTTCGGCGACAGGATGCCAATCACCGTGAACGGCGTGCCGTCGAGCGTGATCGGCTTTCCGATCAGGGCGGAATCGCCACCGAACCGTCTCAGCCAGAAGCCATACGCGAGAATGACGGGCGGTTCAGCCGAGGGAAGACTGTCCGCGGCGACGAACGTTCGTCCAAGGTGCGTGCCGACGCCGAGCAGCTGAAAGTAGTTGGTGGTGACTGATGCGCCCGGGACGCGTTCCGGCTCTCCCGTTCCGGCGGTGAGGATCGTGCGTCGCCCTCTCCCCGCGGCGAATCCTGCGAACGAGCGCGCCTGCGTGCGCCACTCCGCGAGGTCCGACGGTGTGACGGGGAAGCTGTCGAATTTGCGCGGGGCGCTCGACTCCCACATCTGCACGAGGCTCTCGGGGTCTCGATAGGGCAGGGACTTGAGCAGCACGCCGTCCACTGCGCTGAAGATCGCCGTGCTGGCGCCAATGCCGAGGCCTAACGTGAGGATGGAGACCGCGGCGTAACCGGGTGAGGTGCGGAGGCGCCGAAAGGCCGAGCGAACGTCGGATCGGAGATGGTCGAGCATCGGCTGGTTGTCGGGAGCGAGAGGGTGAGGCAATCGCTGACGACGAAATAGACCGCGATTGTGCGGCCTGCTTCAAGGGCCGCAATCGAGCGAAAGAGGCAGGCCGGTCTGCCTGCTTATCGCTGGTGCCGATCGGAAACGAGGATCGATATCACCATGTAGAGCGCGATGCCCGCGGCGAGGACGAATCCGGTCGTGCCGAGTCGCGGGCGCTGGCTGATCAGCAGGCCGCTCGCGACGAGCAGGCCCGTGAGCACCAGTCCAGTGAAGATGCGGTTCGCGATCTTCTGCATGCCCTTGAGCAGCGTCGACATCTGTGGCGCATCGATCCTGAGCGCGAAGTCGTTGGCCGCCATGTGCTGCGTGATGAGATCGAGCCGGTGAGGCAGGGCATTCAGCAGCTCCGACGTCTGCGCGATGGCACGCGCGAGGCGGGCGGGCGATAGATCGCGGCGCGCGCGATCGTTGATGATCTCGCTCGTGTAGGACCGGATCGCGTCCGTCGGGTTGTACGCCGGGTCGAGCGAGCGGGTGATCGTGTCGAGACTGAACAGCGTTTTGGCGAGCAGCGTGAGCTCCGCGGGGAGACGCAGCCCGCGCTGATACGCGATCGAGATGGCGTCGTAGAGCACACGTCCCGCCTGCATGTCGCCGATCGCGCGCTCGTGGTTCTGCGCGATCAGCTGCGCGATCTCGCGGGCGAACCGCGCGCGGTCGAAGTCGTCGACGGACTCACCCATCTCGATCAGCGTTTCGCCGGCGTCGTCGCCGCGGTTCTCCGCGAGATCGAACAGCAGTCGCACGATGCGATCGCGCATCGGCGGCGAGAGTCGCGCCGTCATGCCGAAGTCGATCAACGCGAGGCGCGGATCCTCCCGCGGCGCGGCCGGCGCAGCCTCCCGCTGCGCAACCTGCTCGAGCTTTTCCAGCGGCGTGACACCCTCGCGCGGCTCGGCGCGGCGTTCGTTCGCGGCGATGTCGGACGGGGTCCGCGGATTTCGGTCCGTTTCGAGAACCAGGAAAATGTTCCCGGGGTGGGGATCAGCGTGAAAGTGCCCGTCGATCGCGACCTGCTTGAGGTACGCCTTGCCTAACTCGTCGGCGAGCGCGGAAAGGTCATTGTCGAGGCGTGCGAGGGGTGGAATCTCGCTGACCTTCACACCGCGAATACGCTCGGTGGTCAGTATACGCTCGGCGGTATAGGCCTCGACGACCTTGGGTACGAGCAGCCGTGGAAACTCCGCGAGGGAACGCCGGAACAGCGCCATGTTGCGCGCTTCGATGCGATAATCCAGCTCGTCGGCGAGCGCGCGCTCGAGCTGCTGCACGACGCCGACCATGTCCACGCGGGCGCCGGCGCGGGAGTGCGCGGTGAGGAACTTGGCGAGCTCGCGAAAATACTCGATGTCGTCGGCAAGCGACGCGCGAATGTCGGGTCGCTGCACCTTGACCACTACAGCGCGTCCGTCGCGAAGTGCCGCAGCGTGTGCCTGCCCGAGACTCGCGGTCGCGAGCGGTTCGTGGTCGAACGACGAAAAGAGCTTGCTGATACGTCCGCCGAGCTGCTCCTGGACGGTGTATTCGATGTCGGCGAAGGGGACGTGGCCGACGTCGTCCTGCAGGCGCTGCAGCTGCGCGATGTAGGGCTGCGGAATGAGGTCGGGGCGTGTGGAGAGCACCTGCCCGAGCTTCACGTAGGCCGGACCGAGCTCCACGAGCCGCTTCCGAAACGCGACGGCGCGGTCGACGGTGCCGTCGCCGTTGGTCGCGTCTCCGGCTTCGTCGGGTGCGAGGTCGATCAGCCCCTGCTGGCGCGCGAAGTCGCGCAGCCCGTAGCGGGTGAACAGCCCGACCGTCGCCGCGAGTCGCGGCACGAAGCGAGGGGACAAAAGCATACAGCAGAGCAAGGCACGAAGCAGGCCAACTTCTGACCGCGCAACGCCCGAAGGGCGCAAGGTCGGACCGGCGCCAGCGGTGACTGCGCGGGCAATAACGGCGCACCGCCGTCCAGGCGGTGCGCCGTTCCGGCGCTGCGCCTCTGGTCGATATTATTTCGTTCTTCCTTTTTTTTTCGGAGCTCCATGTCAGGTCCCGTTGCCGTCAAGCACGTTCCGAAACCCTGGGGATACGAAACGATCTGGGCTCTCACCGACCGCTATTGCGGCAAGGTCCTGCACATCAATGCCGGGCACGCGTTGTCGGTTCAGTATCACAACCAGAAGGACGAAACCATCCACCTCCTGTCGGGACGCCTCGCCTACTGGGTGAAGGTCGACGGCGAGATGCGCGACATGCGATTAGAGCCGGGACAGTCCTTCCGCATAACCCCCGGCACCGTGCATTACATGGAGGCGATCACCGACTGCGACATTCTCGAGGTCAGCACACCGGAGATCGACGATGTCGTTCGCCTCGAGGATCGCTACGGACGTGAGGGCACCAGCGCGCCCTGACGACCCGCCAGGATAACCCGATCGCACACCGCTCACCCCTGAGGCTTGCGTCATGAAGGTGATCATCCCGCTCGCCGGCAAAGGCACGCGCCTGCGCCCGCACACGCACATCACGCCGAAGCCGATGCTCAAGGTCGCCGGCAAGCCGGTGATGGAATACATCCTCGAGGACCTGCGGCGGCTCGGGACCGTCGAGCAGATCATCTACATCACGGGGCACCTCAAGGAGAAAGTCGAGGAATACGCGCGGACCAGGTTCGCGGACATTCCCGGCGTCTTCATCGAGCAGCAGGTGCAGGACGGTACGGCGGGCGCCGTCGCGCTCGCGCGGAAGCACGTCGATCAGCCGGTGCTGATCATCTTCGTCGACACGATCTTCGACGCGGACCTCTCGGTGACGAAGACCATCGATGCCGACGGCATCATCTGGGTGAAGGAGGTCGAGGACTACCAGCGTTTCGGCGTGGTCGTCACCGACGCCGACGGCAACATGACGAAGATCGTCGAGAAGCCGGACACGCCGATTTCCAAGCGGGCCAACATCGGGCTGTACTACGTGAAGAACTGGAAGCTGCTCTACGAGGGCATCGATTGGGTCCTCAAGCAGCCGAAGAACAAGGGCGAGTACTATCTCACCGACGCGTTCCAGTACATGATCGACAAGGGCGCGAAAATCCGCGTGATCGACGTCGAGGGCTGGTACGACGCCGGCAAGATCGACACGCTCCTCGAAACGAATCGGGTCATGCTCGAGAAGGGGCATGCGCGGCGGCCCAAGCTCGATGCCGACTCGACGATCATCGACCCGGTGTACATCGAGGATGACGTCGTGCTCAAGGCAGCCCGCATCGGCCCCAACGTCTCGATCGGGCGCGGATCGATCATCGAGAAATCGGAGCTCATCGACACGCTCGTTGGCTCGAATACGAAGATCGTCGGCTCGACGCTCCGGAACTCCCTGATCGGCGATTCGGCTGTCATTGAAGGGGTTAGCGGCGAGCTGACGCTGAGCGACCACTCGGAAGTGCGGGCATCTACGTAAGACGGCGTATGGGGAACGGCCGGGCCGGACCGCATGGTTCGGCCCATGACCCTTACGTCGCAGAACAACCATCGCGCCGTCGTCGAGCCTGCGCCCGCTGGCATCGTGGTCAACGATGTCCACTCCCGGCTCAACCGGACGGTCGTCGACCATGTCGTCACGGTCCGATCCACCGCCGACGCTCGGAACGCCATCCTCGACGCGGGAAAGGCCAACAAGCCGGTTTGCGTGAGTGGAGGGCGTCACGCCATGGGCGGCCAACAGTTCGCCCATGGCGGAGTGTTGCTCGATACCCGTTCATACAACGGAGTCCGCGCGTTCGATCGGGGGCGCGGTCTCATCGAGGTCGAGTCAGGGATCCAGTGGCCGGAGCTGATCGCGTGGCTCGTGGAGAATCAGGCTGGCTCGGCGCACCAGTGGGGGATCTGCCAAAAGCAGACGGGCGCCGATCGACTGAGCATTGGCGGGGCAGTCGCCGCGAACGTGCATGGTCGTGGCCTCACGCTGCGTCCGTTCGTGAACGACGTGGAATCGCTGACGCTCATAGGCGCAGACGGCGAGCGGCGCACGTGCAGCCGCTCCGGAAACCGCGAGCTCTTTCGCCTGGCGTGCGGCGGGTACGGCCTGTTCGGCTTCGTCGACACCGTGACGCTGCGTCTCGTGCCGCGGCACAAGGTACGGCGCGCCGTGGAGATCGAGACCGCGGATCGCTTGATCGCCAGGTTCGATGAACGCATCGCAGACGGTTATACGTTCGGCGACTTCCAGTTCGCCCTCGACCCGCGCTCGCCGGATTTCCTCCGGCGAGGGATCTTCTCGTGCTATGAGCCAGTGTCGAACGACACGCCGATCCCCGAACATCAGCGCGCGCTGTCACCTAACGACTGGAAGCAGCTGCTCTGGTTGGCGCATTTCGACAAGCAGGGCGCCTGGGACGCGTATGCCGCCCATTATCTGGGTACGGACGGTCAGGTGTACTGGTCTGATACGCACCAGCTCAGCACGTACATCGACGACTATCACCTTTGGCTGGACCAGGAAACCAACGCGCCGCACCCAGCCACGGAGATCATCAGCGAGCTGTACGTTCCGCGGCCCGCGCTGCCCGACTTCCTGGCCGAGGTGGCGGATGACTTCCGCGCCCACGGCGTGGACTGTATCTACGGGACCATCCGGTTGATCGAGCGTGACGACGAAAGCTTCCTGACGTGGGCCAAGCAGCCGTATGCGTGCACGATCTTCAACCTGCATACGCCCCACACGGCGGCAGGCATCGAGCATTCGGCGGCGGCGTTTCGGCGCCTGATCGACATGGCGGCGAAGCGCAACGGCAGCTGGTTCCTGACGTACCATACGTTCGGCACGAGACCACAGCTGCTGCAGTGCTACCCGGAGCTTCCAGAATTCCTACGGCTCAAGCGACACCATGACCCGAACGAGCGATTCCGGAGCGAGTGGTACGGGCACCACGTCGCCCTCCTCGGCTCCGTCCTCGACGACACCGAGCTCGACGACGAGTGATGGGACGCTGCCGCGTTGGGGGAGTATCACCGAGCCTGCGACGGTCATCACGAACATCGTCCTCGCAGGACTCGCGTTCGTGCTGGGGGCGAGGGTCGTGTACGGCGCCGCAGCCAATGGTTCCGCGTCAGCGAGCTTCTTCGGTTTGGGCATGCTGGCCACGGCGGTTGCTGCCGCGTTTGGCGCTGCCGCACACGGGATCGATCCGGGCACCGATCGGGAGCAGCGCGACCGATGCTGGCGCGCCTCACTCTACACCTTGGGATTCGCGGGCGCGGCGACGATTGCTTCGGTTGCCTTCTTCACCGCTCGTGGCTCCGTCCGCACCGCGATTCTCGCGGCGGCAGCGGTCAAGCTTCTCGCGTACCTGATCGGCGTTACGCGACGGCCAGAGTTTCGGGTCGCGGCAGCGGACTACGGTGGGGCGTTGGCCGTGCTTCTCGCCGCGGCGCTGTACGCCATGGCTCGGTGGCACGCGGCGGGCATGCAGTGGCTGGTTGCCGGAGTAGGCGTGTCGCTAGTCGCGGCGCTCGTCCAGGCCAGGCGGATCGCGTTTCATCGCCATTTCAACCACAACGATCTCTTTCACGTGATCGATATGGTGGCACTCTACCTGTTCTTCCGAGGCGCGGCGCTGCTTGTCGACCGCTGAGCGCTATCCCGTCGTCGTCGTTGGCGGCGGTCCGGCAGGGCTCGCGACATCCGCAGAGCTTCGGCGACGTCACATCGAGCACGTGGTGCTGGAGCGGGGCGAAAGCGCCGGCCACACCTGGATGAACCTCTACGACAGCCTAACGCTGCACACGGGAAAGCATCTGTCGACGCTTCCCGGCATGTCGTTCAGCCGCAGCGTCCCGATCTTCCCGTCGCGTCGCGACTTCGTGGCGTATCTCCACCGCTACGTGGAGGTCTTCGAGCTGCCTATCGAGACGGGCCAGCTGGTGACCGCTGTCGAGCCGAATGGGACCGGGTGGACCGTCCGGACGGACGCTGGCGACATCGGCGCGAATGCCGTGGTAATGGCGACCGGAATCGTGTCCGCGCCACGAATGCCGAGCATTCCTGGCCGCGAGCGGTTTCGCGGTCGGGTGATGCACAGCGTGGAATACCGCCGCCCGGCGGGCTTCCAGGGACGTCGCGTACTCGTGGTCGGAGTAGGGAACTCGGGCGGGGAGATCGGGAGCGAGCTCGCCAACTTCGGCGCGCACGTGACGATGGCGGTGCGGACGGGGGCGAACGTCGTCCCACGAGACCTCGCCGGCATTCCGATTCAGTATGTCGTGTTCGCCATGCGTGGGCTCCCGAGACGCGTGCGACAGGAGTTCGCCCGGATGGTGGGCAGGGTGACGGAGCTTCGCCGAGGCAAGCCAGTGCTGCCGAAGCCGCCGTACGGCCCGCTCGATGCGATCCCACTCATCGGCTTTCACCTGGTCGACGCCATTCGCGCCGGGCGTATCGCCGTTCGGCCGAGCGTCGCGGAGATCACCGAGACCGGCGTCCGATTCACCGATGGCGTCGACGAGCCATTCGACGACGTGATTCTCGCGACCGGGTTCACGCCGGCGTTGTCGGCGTTAGGCGACCGCGTCCGCACCGATGCGAAGGGTTTTGCCTTGCGCACGGACCGCGTGACGAGCGTGGATCAGCCCGGCCTGTACTTCGTCGGCCACTCGTACGACTCGACCGGTGGTCTGTACAACATTCGCCGGGATTCGGTCCTTGCGGCCGAGCGCATCGCCCGTGGCTGACGGAGCCGCGTATGCCACGGTCATGGCCGTGCTCCTTGCACTCTTTTTCGCCCGCGTTCTCGGGCAGATCGTCGCGGCGACGATCGCACCGCCGTGGCTCCCGCCAATGCGACGGTGGTACTCGGGACTCATGCCGTATCGCTACCTGCTTCCGACGCAGATCGTGTTTCTCGTCGTCATGGCCGTGATGACGCTGAGCATTGCACGACGATCCGTGCCGTTAGGTACTACGGCGCCCGCCGTCGGCACCTGGATCATCTGGGCGAGCTATGCCTACACGCTCGGTATGGTGGTACGGTCGGTACGCTACGCGAGCACGCCGCCGGAGCGACGTGGCGTGTTGATTCCGATCGTCTTTCACTTCGTGCTCGCGGCCTTCCTGTTCACCTACGGGCGCGCGCTGATACGTTAGGCGAGCTCCGCGGCCGTCGCGAGAATCGTCATCGCGCGGGCGATGCCGAGCGGCCCCTCGATGTTGTCGTACCACTCGCCCGGGGTGTGCGCGTCGCCTCCTCGGCCGCCAGCGCCGATCGCGATCGCGGGGATACCCATGGCAATCGGGACGTTCGCGTCGGTCGACGCGGCTGCGAGCTCGGGCTCGCGGTCGATGAGCTGTGTGGCCTCCATCGCGCTCACCACGAGTGGATGGTCGGCTGACAGCTCGCCGGACGGCCGGTCGCCAATCACCATCACGTCGTGCGACAGTGGCGGGGTTGCCGTTGCGCGCCTGGCATTCTCTTGCTGCGCGGCCGCGCGCACAATGATGCGGATCTCGCGATCGAACCGATCGAGCACCGACGCCGACGTCGATCGGAGATCCACCTCGAGCCAACCTTCCTCGGGAATCGAGTTGATCGACGTGCCACCGCCGATGCGACTCACGGACAACGTCGTCCGAGGCGATCGCGGAAGCGGCAGCGATGCCAGCATGGCCGCCGCCGACGCGGCGGCGTGCACAGCGTTAGGCACGCCGAACGCCGCCCAGCTGTGTCCGCCCGGGCCTCGATACGCGATGTGATACCGCCGCGATCCGAGGGCCTTGTGGACGATCCGCTCGTCGCCGGCCCCGTCGAGCGCGATTGCCGCCGCGGGCTGTTCGTCGAGCGCGGAGAACAGGTATTTCGCGCCGCGCAGATCCCCGGCACCTTCCTCGCCCGTCGTCGCCGCGAACACGATCGGACGACGGGTGCGCACCAGCCGGCCGTCAACCTCCTCGGCGATCGCGAGCATCGCGGCGAGGCCGCGACCATTGTCGCCAATGCCCGGACCCGTGACCCGGTCGCCGTTGCGGCGGAACGTGAGCTGAACCTCGCGAGCGAAAACGGTATCGAGGTGCGCGCACACGAGCACCGGGGCCAGATCCTCGAGCCCCGGTCGCATCGCCACGACATTGCCGGCGCGATCGATGCGTGCGTCACGAAGGCCGAGCGATCGGAGACGGGTTGCAACCCACTCGCCGCGTTCGCGCTCGTCTCCCGTCGGCGCCGCGATCTGCGAGACCGCGACCTGGGTGCGGATCGTCGCCGAGTCGCGCGCCGCGATCCGCGCGTGCGCAGACGCGAGCGCACGGTGGGTTCGGAGCGTTCGAGAATCAGCGACAGGGATTGCGGCCATGAGTAATTCTAACTCTCAGGCCCGCGAGCACACGATGCCTCCGACTCCTACCTTCCGCGCGTGACCCAACCTTCGCCACGAGCCAACGCGCCGCGACTCGGCCGCAACGTGCTCGTGCTCGCCGCCGTGTCGTTCCTGACGGATGCGTCGAGCGAGATCATCTACCCACTCCTGCCGATCTTTCTGACGACCGTGCTCGGCACGAGCGCGGCGGCGGTTGGCGCGATCGAAGGTGCGGCCGAGACGACGTCCGCGCTCCTCAAGCTCGCGAGCGGGTGGTGGTCGGACAGAGCGAGCCGACGCAAGCCGCTCGTCGTTGCCGGATATGCACTGGCGTCGCTGGCGCGTCCGCTCGTGGCGGTCGCGCAATCGGCGGCGCAAGTGCTCGCTATCCGACTGACCGATCGGGTGGGGAAGGGCATTCGAGGATCACCGCGCGATGCACTCATCGCGGAGTCCGTTGATCCCGCGATCCGTGGCCGAGCGTTCGGGTTTCATCGCGCCGCCGATCATGCGGGGGCCGTCGTCGGGCCGCTCATCGCGTTCGCGTTGCTGCGCTGGGAGCAACTCCCGCTGCGCACCGTGTTTCTCTTCGCGGCGCTACCGGGTGTGCTGTCAGTGATCGTGCTCGTGCTGGGCGTGCGCGAGACGCCGCGTCACGCGCGAGCGGCGAGCGCAACGAAGAAGGCAGGTGTGCCGTCCCTCGATGTGTCACTCGGTCGAGCGTTCTGGACTTTTCTCGCGTGCGTGCTGTTGTTCACACTCGGCAACTCCACCGACGCGTTCCTGATTCTACGAGCGAACCAACTGGGTGTGTCGGTCGCGCTGGTCCCCATCCTGTGGGCGGCGCTGCACGTCGTGAAGTCCGCCGCCAGCGTCCCGGGTGGCGCGCTCTCTGATCGGTTCGGGAGGAAGCCGCTCATCCTCGCGGGCTGGGCGGTCTACGCGGCCGTCTACATTGGCTTCGGCAGAGCGACCGAGACGTGGCATGCCTGGGCGCTGTTTCTCGCGTACGGCACGTTCTTTGGCCTGACAGAAGGGACGCAGGCGGCGCTGATCGCGGACCTGGTCGGACAGGCGCGGCGCGGCACCGCTTACGGCTGGTATTACCTGGCCGTGGGCATCGGAGCGCTGCCCGCGTCGGTGCTGTTCGGATTGATCTGGGACCGTGTCAGCCCGCGGGCGGCGTTCGACGTCGGTGCCGGGCTCGCGTTCGCGGCGGCCCTGGTGCTGCTGGCGGTTCGGCCACAGGGGCCCGCCGACGCCTAACGTTGCGTCGCAGCCACCACCGGGGCCGATGCGGTAACCCGCCGAATGAAAGCATCGATCGCGCCGTAGTATCGAGCCCGATCGGCACTGTACGCGTCGGCATGGCCGGCGTTCAGCTCGACGAACAGCTTGGGCTCGGCCGCCGCGGCAAACAGCTTTCTCCCATGTTCGATCGGAATCGTCCGATCGTTGCGCGCGTGGAGGAACAGTTTGGGGAGCCGCAGCGCTCCAACCTTGTCGATCGACGCGAACCGGCTCCGCGCGATGAGCCGGATCGGCAGCAGCGGAAAGACCTCCTGTCCGCGGTTGACGACCGAGGTGTAAGCGTCCTCGACGATCAGGCCGGCGGCTGGAACATGCCGCGCGAGCTCGATCGTGACGCCGGTGCCTAACGAATGACCGAACAGGACAATGTGCGATGGCGGAACGCGCAGGGAATCGGTGAGGTATCGATACGCGGCCGCAGCGTCGGAATACACGCCGGGCTCGCTCGGGCTGCCCTCGCTGGCGCCGAAGCCTCGATAGTCGTACGCGAAGAGGTTCACGCCGAGGTCGCGGAACCAGGCGTAGAACTGAGGCCGCCCACCGTACCCGATGTTGCCATAATTGCCGTGCGAGATGAGCACCCAGGGCGCGTCTGGCGCGCTCCCAGCCGCCGGGATGATCCATGCGGAAAGCGACGTGGAATCAGCCGCCTTGAACGACACGGACCGTTCGCGAAGGGCAAGAGACGCGTCTGGTGGATCTACCGCGCGGGCGCCCGGCTGGTACAGCAGACGTGGCTCGTACAGTCGGATCCCGACGACGGCGATCACGTACGCCACGCAGACGATGAACGCGATCACCTTCAGGGCATTGAGCACGGGCGTACCTCAAGGGCCAAGTATGCAGTCATACCCGAGGATACGCCGGCGAAGGGTTGTTGGATTGACCACCCACTCACCCGTTCAGCAGCAGCGAGAGCCGGGCCTTGAATACCGGCTCTCGAGCCGCTGGCGCATGAACTCGTCGCGCGACATGACCGCGCATCCCGGGTGGTGCGACTCCATGTGCGCCACGTACCGCTCGTAATCCGGGGCGCCAATGATGGAGCGTATCACCCGCAGCACGCGCTGAAGTCGGACGTAGAGGGCTGATGGCGGATGAGTGATGGCAGACAACGGAATCTGGTCCTCTTCAGTCTCGAGTCTTCAGTCTTGAGTCGTTAGTCGCCTGCCGCCTAATCCCCCGCCACTGCCACTCGGCCTTCGAACGGAACCTCCGAGCTCACCGCCGGCTTTGTTCCGCGCACGACGGACCACCATTCCCTGGCCGAGTCGGCGAGGATCACAAGCACGCTGAGTGCGAAGAACGCGGCGACCGCCGCATCCACTCGGTCGTTAAAGATGATCCGCGAGGCATCGATCAGGCTCTTCACGCCCTTCGGCGTCACGCCCTGCGCCACCTGTTGCGAGAACAAGCTCGCATGCGCCAGGAATCCGAGACGCGGGTCCGGCGAAAAGATCTTCGTGTACGCCGCGGACATCGTCACGATAACGAGCCATGCGAGCGGCAGCAGCGTGACCCACGCGTACCGCTGCTTGCCGGTCTTGATGATCACCGTCGTTCCCACACAGAGTGCGACCGTGGCAAGCAGCTGGTTCGCGATCCCGAACAGCGGCCAGAGCGAGTTGATCCCGCCTAACGGGTCGATGACGCCCTGATAGAGGAAGTGCCCCCACATCGCGACGAAGATGGCACTCGAGAGCACGATGGCCGGGTACCACGCGGTCCTGCCGAATGGTTCCCAGAGGTGCTTGCCGAGGTCCTGCAGCATGAACCGGCCAACGCGGGTGCCGGCGTCGAGCGTCGTCAGGATGAACAGCGCCTCGAACATGATTGCGAAGTGATACCAGAGCGCCATCGCCGTCGTACCACCGAGCACGTTCGAGAAGATGTGCGCCATGCCCACCGCGAGACTTGGCGCGCCTCCGGTGCGGGAGAGGAGGGAGGCCTCGCCGACGTTCCGCGCGAGCGTTTGGATCTCTTCCGGCTGGAGCACGAATCCCCAGTTGCGAATCGCTTCGGCAGCGCTCGCGGCGGTTGTGCCGATGGCGCCCGCCGGGGCGTTGATCGCGAAGAACACGCCGGGGCTGAGCACGCACGCGGCGATCAATGCCATCATCGCCACCATCGACTCGAGCAGCATGCCTCCGTAGCCGATCATCCGCGCGTCGGGCTCCCGCTCGAGCAGCTTCGGCGTCGTGCCTGACGAGACCAGCGCGTGGAACCCCGAGATCGCGCCGCACGCGATCGTGATGAACGCGAACGGGAACAGCTTGCCGGCGAACACAGGGCCCGTCCCGTCGACGAAACGAGTGAGCGCCGGCATCTGCAACGGCGGTAACACGACGAGAATCCCGAGCGCCAGCGCGAACACGACACCGAGCTTGACGAACGCCGAGAGATAGTCGCGCGGCGCCAGCAGCAGCCATACCGGCAGCACCGACGCGAGGAACCCGTACCCCATGATCAGGATCGCGAGCGACTTCCGGTTCAGCGTGAACATCGGCGCAAGCTCGGGATTCGCGGCGACAGCTCGACCGACGTACAGCGCGACAACGAGCAGCACGAGCCCCATGGCCGTCGCCTCGAGCACGCGATGCGGACGAATCCACTTGAGGTAGCCGCCCATCAAGAGAGCGATCGGAATCGTCAGGCCGACGGTCACCAGGCCCCACGGACTCTCGCCGAGCGCGTTCACGACGACCAGCGCCAGCACGGCGATCAGCACGATCATGATCCCGAGCACCGCGATCAGCGCGGTGAATCCCGCGACGGGACCGATCTCGTCCTTCGCCATCTGGCCGAGCGATTTCCCGTTGCGTCGGACGCTGGACGCGAGAATCACGAAATCCTGAACGGCGCCACCAAGTGAGACGCCAACGAGAATCCAGATCATCCCGGGCAGGAAACCAAACTGCGCCGCGAGCGTCGGTCCTACGAGTGGGCCTGGCCCGGCGATCGCAGCGAAGTGGTGCCCGAACACGACCCACCGATTCGTCGGGACATAGTCACGGCCATCGTTCAACCGCTCGGCGGGCGTCTTTCTGTTTGCGTCGAGCGCAAAGATCTTTGACGCGATGAATCGACTGTAGAAGCGGTACGCGATCAGATACGTGCACACGGCTGCCGTCACGAGCCATGCCGCGCTCACCTGCTCGCCGCGCGAGAGCGCGAGCCATCCGAACGCACCAGCGCCCGCAACCGCGATCAGGAGCCACCCGATCCACGAGAGCAACTTGCCCATGCGCGTGCCGTCCCTTGGGTTTTGTTGCCGCCAAATTGGTCCGTCGTCACAGCGGAATCAACCGCGAGCGCCACAGCGGGTGCCGCGGTTTCTCCAGCGTGGTTACCTTTGCTTACCATTCACCGACCGTGACCGCCGCCTCATTCTTCCTCCGAATCGCAGCGCGCAGTAGCGCGCTCGTGCTTGTCGCGGCCTGCGCACGTCCCGCCGCGACGCAAACACCAGCGACGAGTCCAGCCCCAGCGCCACACGAGCAAACGGTCACGCCCACGCAGGGCACCGCGGGTGGCATACTCGCGTCGTTCGCCTCGGAACCGATGATCGTGGTTCCCGTGCAGAGGCTTCGCATGGGTGTCCCCGATTGGGCCGACAAGGTCGGGGACCCGCGTGCGTACCTCTCGACGTTCGACGACGAGTTCGCGTTCGCCATTCGCGACCACGGCCTCAAGGTCCAGTGGGCTTTCCCGCCGGACCTCGCGCGATCGGCGCGGCGGAATCCCGGCTACACCGCGGACCCATACGAGCTCACGCTCGCTCCGCTGGCGCCCGTCGAGCGCGATGCGGACAAGCTCATCGCGGAACCGCTGGCCGGGCAGTTGCGGACGTTCACGGGGTTGTTCAACGCGCGTTATGCACTCGTGCCCGTGGAGCTCGCGCTCGTGCCAGATGGATCCGGAGGGCGCGCGGCACTCCATGTCGTCATCATCGACACGCGCGCCGCGCGCGTGATGTGGAAGGGCGACATCTCGAGCGATGGCATGCGTAACTTCTCGCCCGCGATCGCGGCGGGAGTCGCCGGCCGCCTCGCTGACCTCTTTACTCCTGCTCGCTGAGCTGAACGAATATGGCTGTGCCCTGCACGCTCATTCCTGGCGATGGTATCGGACCCGACATCACCGACGCGACGGTTCGCATTCTGGAAGCGGCTGGCGCGACGTTCGAGTGGGATCGACGCCTCGCGGGTATGGCGGCGGTCGAAAAGTTCGATGATCCGATGCCTGACGAGACGATCGAGTCCATCGAGCGCACGGGACTCGCGCTCAAGGGGCCACTCGAGACGCCGGTGGGCGGCGGGTATCGATCCGTGAACGTCGCGCTTCGACGCACGTTCGATCTGTACGCGAACGTGCGACCGGCGCGATCGGTCGTGCCCGGCGGTCGCTTCGACAACGTGGACATCGTGCTCGTGCGCGAAAACACCGAGGGACTTTACTCGGGCGTCGAGCACTTCATCGCGATTGGACCGGATCCGCGCGCCGCGGCCGAATCCACCGCGGTCGTCACTCGGTACGGGTCGGAACGCATCATCCGATACGCGTTCGAGTACGCGGTTGCGCACGGCCGGAAGAAAGTAACGGTCGTGCACAAGGCGAACATTTTGAAGATGACGGGCGGCCTCTTTCGAGAGGTGGGGATCGAGATCGCGAAGGAGTTCGCCGGGCGCGTGGAGTACGAGGAGCGCATCGTCGACGCGATGGCGATGCAGCTCGTGATCAAGCCCGAGACGTTCGACGTCATTGTTACGACGAACCTGTTCGGCGACATTCTCTCGGATCTCATCTCGGGTCTGGTGGGCGGACTGGGGCTTGCCCCGGGTGCGAACCTTGGCACGAACGCCGCCATCTTCGAGGCGGTGCATGGCACCGCGCCCGACATTGCGGGGAAGGGCGTTGCGAATCCCGGCGCGCTCCTCTACGCGGCGTGCCTCATGCTCGAGCATCTCGGGGATCACACGCGCGCGCGCCGCATTCGCGATGCGATGGAGAGCGTGATCCGGGAGCGGAAGACCGTGACGCGCGATCTGGGCGGCACCGCGACCACTGCGCAGTTCACCGACGCCATCATCGCTCGGCTCGCTTGACGTCCGAGGCCGACCGATGGTGACGGTGTTCCACGTCTCGGACCTGCATTTCGGTCGACCATTCGTACCCGCCCAGATCGAAGCGATCGAGACGATCATCCAGGATCGCCGGTTCGATGTCGTCGCCATCTCGGGTGATCTCTCGCAGCGTGCACGCTCGGGAGAGTTCCAGCGGGCTCAGGCCTTCATCCGCGACGCGAACAAGGTGAGCAAGACGATCGTCGTGCCGGGCAATCACGACGTCCTCTGGTGGAAGGCGCCGTTCGGCATCGGCAATGGAGAGCGGCCGTTCGAGAACTACCGCCGGTATATCGCGGAGGATCTCGAGCCGGTGCTGCGCGTGCCGGGCGCGACGTTCGTCGGCCTGAACTCCGCACACGGCGTGACGCGTCACACGCTCACGTGGCGACTTCGCGACATCTCCATCATCGGCGCCATTCGTCGCTCGCAGGTCGATCACGCGCACGAGGAGTTCGAAGGCTCACCATCGGACGACGCGCGTGTGATCGTCATGCATCACAATCCGGTGAAGGGCGAGCTGTCCGGGAGGCACGGCCTCAAGGACACACGCAAGGTGCTCGGCGCGTTTGCGACGATCGGTGTCGACCTCGTGCTTTGCGGCCATGACCATCAGGAAGCGGTGCATTACATCGAGCACACACAGAAGGGCACGGTGATCTCGACCGCGGGTACGGTTTCGAGTCGCTCTCGCGGCGGTCGCCCATCATCAGCTAACGTGATTAGCATTCGGCAAGAAACCATTGAGGTCGCGACACTCGTGTGGTCCGCGGCCGAGAAGACATTCACACCAGGACCGTCACGGTGCTTCGATCGTTAGGCCGGCTGTTCACGCGGCCGCACGACCAGCTCGCCCTCCCGCTCGATACCGCGCCACGGAATGCGACCGAGCTGCTCGCGCGATTGCGAGCGCTCGGGTTGAGCGGGATCGATCGCTGTCGTCTCACGCGAAATCGCGCCGTCATGGTGAGCTATCGCGGCCGCGAGCTTCGTGTGCATGAAGGCTACCTCGCCGCGCCGTCGGAAGTCCTGGCCGCCATCGTGACGTTCGTGAGCGGACGCACGGCCGCATCTCGCCGGCTTGCTCGTCGCCGCATTCTCGCGTATCCGATCGGGCGCGCTCCACGGGCGCGCCGACCTGACGCACCACACCCGGACGACGCGCCGCTCGCGAAGCGCCTCGTTGAGTGGCATCGCCGCTACAACGAGCGCCACTTCGACGGCGCGCTCAAGCCGATCACCGTGCGCGTCTCGCGTCGCATGCGCGCGCGACTCGGCCACTACATGTCCGCGGCGCCGTCGGGCGAGCCCGCGGAGATCGTGGTGAGTCGCCGCCACATTCGTCGTCACGGGTGGGAAGAAGCGCTGCACACGCTGCTGCACGAGATGGTGCATCAGTGGCAGGACGAAACCGGTCACCCGATCGATCACGGCCGACTGTTCCGGGCGAAAGCGCGCGACGTTGGCGTGGCGCCGTCGGCGCGTCGAACCGTCACGCCGCTCCGGTCGCGCAAGGATCTGCCGGGTCAGAAGAACGCGCCGGCTGCGGCGCAGCATCTGTCGCTCAAGGCGGCGCGCGAAGAGTAGGGGCTAACGACTGAACTACCGGGACATCGGGACTCGGGACTCGGCCGGGACGCGATTAGCGCCGGGGAGCGTTCCTTCGCAGTAATAGCCTCCCGGCCGAGTCCCGATGTCCCGAGTCCCGAGCAGTCCCCAGTCCCTCGTCCCCAGTTAGCTTTTCCGCATGCCAACTCCCACCGACTTCTACGACATCGACAGCGTCCTCGCCGAAGAGGAGCGCGCTGTTCGCGAAAGCGTTCGCCAGTTCGTCAACGACAAAGTCCTTCCGATCATCGGCAAGTGTTACGTCGACGGACGCTTCCCCAAGGAGCTCATCCCCGAGATGGCTTCGCTCGGGGTCCTCGGCGCGAACCTGCCCGAGGAGTACGGGTGCGCGGGGCTCAACAACGTCGCGTACGGGCTGATCATGCAGGAGCTCGAGCGTGGCGACTCTGGGATTCGCTCCTTCGCGTCGGTGCAGGGTGCGCTCGTGATGTATCCGATCTACGCGTTCGGCTCCGACGAGCAGAAACGGAAATGGCTGCCCGCGTTGGCGAAGGGCGAGGCCATTGGGTGCTTCGGCCTCACGGAGCCCGACTTCGGCTCGAACCCTGCCGGCATGGTGACGATGGCCCGCGAGCAGAACGACGG
>DATCGG010000433.1:0-10977 GCA_036509075.1 Gemmatimonadaceae bacterium | reverse complement strand
AGATACAGCTTGGTGTGAGATATGGGTTGTAAGCGTTCCCTCTTTTCCTAGCCGACTTCCTTCGCCAACGCCGCCAATCTCTCAGCCCAATACGCCTTGAGGCGATCGGCCGTCTCGCGGTCCGCGAGCTTCGTGTGTGCGAGCGCAACCGCGCTCTTCGACGCACCCTTCGCCGTGAACCACACCGCGACGATAGTGCCGTCAGGCCAGCCGAGGCGCATGGATTTCGGCGCGGTGGCGGTTCGGACTTTGAGATCGGGTTCGTCGAGCCATCGGCGTCGTAGAGCCGGATCGGACCAGGCCTCGAACAGCGTCGCAACCGGGACGTTGAACGTGCGCGACTTGCTCGCCTCGAAGGTTCCGTTTCGACGTTGGCCGCGCGCCCGGAGACCCTTGAGGCGTTCGTACCCGACGGTGACCATCTGCGTCCACCACGGTCGGACGTTGTACGTGGTGCTCAGGAGCCTGGCGACCTCGGAGTGCGCCATCGTGTCCGCGCCCTGTCCATCGAGAACGCGCACCCAGTCCTCCCACGTACGTCCCGTCTTCTCGAGGATGACCGCGTTGCTCATGCCGGCGAGCTCGGCGTATTGCTTCTGGGTGGGAGCGGCAGGTGCGGCCGGTGAAGCAGGTGCGGCCGGTGCAGCCGGCGGCGTTAGGCGCGACACCGTATCGCCCGCCGGGCGCGACTTCCGTCGAGGGCTTTTCAGAATATGCGCGCGGGCGGCGGTGTAGGCTTCGCCCGTCTTCTTCATGCGAGCGCGAACGAGGCGCTTCAGGTCTTTCTGGCGAGGCATCGTCGATTCTCCTTTGAACGCACCACGGGTCACTCCCCAGCAGCGCCGTGATGACGCAAAGGATCGATGCATCGCGTCCGGGAGTGTGCCCCCCTTTGCCTCGCTCGAGGACTCCGGCTGGGGCGGAGTCGTGGAGGTTGGGCGTGGACCAACGCCAGGTAGACATTGGGGCAGCGTCGAGGAGTCGTCAAGGTATCCGATGTGGGTGTCATCCCTCGCTCCGCTCGGGATGACTCACCTTCGTCGCCCGTCGCCCGTCCCCCTAAATACCTAACGACACCGAAACGATGAGCGCCCGCGGCGTCCCCGGCTCGAACGCCGACGGGGCGCCGCCAACAAGGTCCGGGTTCAGGAACGCCGATCCGATGTACTGCTTGTCGGTGACGTTCTTCACGCTCACGAACCCGCCAACGCGCACGCCGCGGAAGACGACGATCGGGTCGCGCAACTCGGCCGTGAGGTTCACGATCGTGAAGGACGGGACGCCCACGCGGTTCGCGTCGTCAGCGAAGTATTTGCCCGAATGCTCGACCCCGGCCTTCACCCGCAGCGCACGGTACCCAGGGACCTCCGTCCCTATTTCCATGTTCGCCAGCGCGTTCGGGACTCCCACCACGTCGTTGCCGCTGTAGTCGGCAAACTTGCCGACCTTCGTCGGATCGGTCGGGAAGATGACCGCCGAGTCCACGACGTAGTCGCGGTAGATGTTGTGCGAGAACGTGAACGCGCCGTTCGCGAAGATGCCCGCGGCCGACTGGACGCTGACGCCGGCCTCGGCGCCCTGGCGACGCGCCTTCGCGGCCGTCAGGTAGTAGCGCCCACCATTGTACGGCACGATCTCGTTATCGACCTCGATGTCGTAGAGCGCGATGTCGTAGCCAACGGTGATCCGGCCGCCGCTCGAGAGCGACGGCATCGACTTGAACCCGACCTCGTAGGTCGTCGACCGGATCGGGTCGAGGAGCGGATTGAGCAGCGCGGGCGGCGCCCCGGGAGTCGGGTCAGTTTCATTCCCCGCCGGCACCTCGATCCCGCCGCCGACGTTCGCGTACAGACTCCTCGATGCTCCCACCAGCCAGTTGATCCCGAGCTTGGGCGACACGCGCGAGAACGCGCGATGATCCGACGCGACCGGTGGCGACGGCAGAAAGCTCCGATACTGGTACGCCACCGCGTCGTACCGGGCGCCGAGCAGTAGCGTTAGGTGCCGATTCACGCTGAGCTCGTCCTGGAGGAACACGCCGAAGTTGTTCGCGCCCTCGCCCTTGTTGTCGGTCAGCGTCGTGCCGCGGTCGCCCGTCGGCGACAGGTTGTAGAACAGGATCGCTCCGTCCTGGTATGCCTCGTCGACGCCGAAGGTCAGCACTGATCGCGTCCCGCCGGCCGGAAAGGTCGTCCGCGCGATGACGTTCCCGCCGACGTGATAACGGGTGAAGTCACGGAACGTGTTGCGCTCCGACCGCTGCAGATACTTGGGGTTGACGTAGAGCATCGAGGACAGCGAGAACGTCGAGCTCACGTCGTGGTCGACGCTCACGCCGAGCCGGCCCACGCGATTATATCGGCGTTCATCCCGCTGCAGATACGTGGGGTTCGCCTGGTTCGGGTCCTCGTCGACCTGCGCCTGCGTGAGCGGCCCCGGCACGTGCATGAGATTGTTGGCCGCCGAGAAGTAGAGGCCGAGCCGCGTGCGCTCGCCGACCCGCCCCGACGCGCCACCGTTCACGAGCGCGCGACGCGCATCGGAGTGGTCGCGCCATCCGTCGAACGAAGTATTCGTGAAGTTGGCCCAGAGCATCCCACTCGCGCCCATGGGTGCGGCCGTCCGCACCGCATAACGCGTGAGCCCGAGCTCCCCGACGATGGTCTGGGCCTCGAGTGCGGGGGTTTCCGAGCCCGGCATCGTAATGACGTTGACCACACCGCCCGCCGCGTTCCCCCACAGGGCGGATGCATTCGAGCGGATGACCTCGAGCCCGCTGGCCGTCGCGAGGTCGAGCTGGTCGAACGCCGTGCGGCCGTCGGGCTCCGTTTCGGGGAACCCATCGACGAGCACACGAACGCCGCGCGACGTCCCGGAGTTCGAGCGATCTCCGGCACCGCGAGCGCCGAAGCCGCGAATCATGAGCCGGATGTCGCTCGTGCCGTAGCGCGACTGCGCGATGACGCCGGGAACGCGGCTGAGGGCGTCATCGAGACCGAACCCATTCACGGATCGCAGCTCGGGCGTCCCGATCTTCGTTACCGCGAGCGGCGTCGTGAGAATCCGGGATGGCGAGCGCGTGGCGGAGACGGTCACGCTCGGGAGCGTTTGTGCCGAGTCGCGCGAGTCGGGCCGCTGAGCGAGCGCCTCGGACCCGAGGAAGGAGGGCACGAGCAGATGCGAAAAGAAAGTCGAGCGCATGCCCTGACGCTACGCGCGGACGCATGCCGGTGGGAGAAAGAAAGTGCAAGGCAAGAGTCAGAGGTGCCCTAAAAGCGCCTCTCGTATAACGTTTGCGGTGGGACAGACAGCCATTCAGTAGACGGAGGGGTGGATGCGGATCGCGATTTTGGGCGCCGGCAACGTCGGCGGTTCGCTGGGCCGCCGATGGGCGGATGCGGGACACGACGTGCGATTCGGCGTTAGGCGGCCCGATGCCGGTGCGGACGCCGTAAAGGGCGGGCGCGGGGGAGGGAAAGGGGAAGCCCTGCCGTCGCGCTGCGCCGTCGTCGCGCCGGCCGAGGCGGTGCGGGAGGCGAATGTGGTGGTTCTCGCTACCCCGTGGGGTGCCGTCGGGGACGCGCTGCGGGAAGCGGGCGCGGACTCAGGGGCGCTCGACGGCCGCCCGCTGCTCGACGCCACCAACCCGCTCAAGGCGGGCTTCGCGCTGGACGTCGGCTCAAATGGCGAGTCCGGCGCGGAACGTGTCCAGGCGCTGGTGCCTAACGCGCACGTGGTCAAGGTGTTCAATACGACGGGGGCGGAGAACATTCGTGACCCCAGCTACGCCGGGGCAGCGACGGTCATGGTCTACGCCGGCAACGACATCGGCGCGAAGCGGGTCGCGCACGAGCTGGCGTCGACGCTCGGTTTCGATCCGGTGGACGCCGGGGTACTGATGCGCGCGCGCGAACTGGAACACCTGGCCGCGCTCTGGATCGCGCTGGCGAACGGCGCGACGGGAGCCCCGGCGCTCGGCCGCAATTTCGCGTTCCGGCTCGTGCGCAGATGATCTCGAGTCCAAGAGCTTTCACCAAAAAAAAACAGGCTCGTTGCGCTGCCTTGTTGAAACTGTTCCCGAAGCGAACCGGATGACTCGGATCCTCCGGATCGCTCCTCGGCCGTGACATCTCCACTCGCAACGAGCCGGGTTTGAGAATGAGAAGACTGCAGGCGAAGTAACTTCAAGGCATGACGACCCAAGACAGGCCGGCGAGCGTTCCCGCCGAGATCCGGGGCGCGCACCACGCCGCGGATGGCACCTTCCGAAACCCCTGGCCCGATAGCGAGCCGCGCGGGTGGCGCGACGTGCTCCGGTGGAGGCGACAGCGTCGCGGACAGGTGCTCGCCACGGATCCGCCACGAGGCTCGTTCCCCACCGCGCGTCCGGAGATCTCGCACCCGCGCGCGCCTGCCACCACCTACAGCGCAACGTGGATCGGCCATTCGACCGTCCTCCTGCAGTTCGGTGGGCTCAACATCCTCACCGACCCGATGTTCAGTCAGCGAGCGTTTCCCGTGCAGTGGGCCGGGCCGCGCCGGATCATGGACCCGGCGCTCGACATCGGCGCGCTGCCGCCGCTCGACATCATCCTGCTGTCGCATACGCATTACGATCACCTCGACAAGGCAGCCGTTAGGCGTATCGCGCGAGCACACCCTAACGCGACGTGGGTCGTGCCGCTCGGCGTCGGCGCGTATATCCGCGGCTGGGGTGCGCGCGAGATCGGGGAGCTCGATTGGTGGCAGCAGTCGACCATCGGCGCGCTGCGCGTCACCGCCACGCCTGCTCGACACTTCAGCGCGCGTCGGCTCGGGGATCGGAACAAGACGCTCTGGTGCGGCTTCGCGTTCGAGCTGGCGGGAAGGCGCGTGCTCTTCGCGGGCGATACGGCATACCATGACCAATTCCGCCAGGTTGGCGAGCGGTGCGGGCCATTCGACTTCGTCATGATCCCGATCGGCGCGTACGACCCGCGGTGGTTCATGCACGTCGTACACGTCGACCCGGAGGAGGCAGTGCAGATCTATCAGGATCTGGTCGCGCCGCACGCCGAGAGGCCCCTGCCGCTCATGCTTGCGATCCATTGGGGCACGTTCCGTCTGACCGACGAGGGGATGGACGAGCCTCCTCGGCGCACAACCGAACGATGGCGCGCGGTGGGTCTGGCCGATGATCGGCTGTGGATCGCGCGCTTTGGGGAAACGCGCTCCGTCTGAGACGTTTGCACCCGGGCGGACGGAGGCGACCGTCGCTCTGTGAGCATCCCACCGTGGGGCGTTGATCGGCCGCCACTTGTGCCCGAGACCGCGGCGACGCTCATCCGCGCGAGCTTTGCGTCGGTCGATGTCGATGGCATCGCACACCTTGGCTCCGGATGGGACTTCGACGCGTTCGTCACGAGAGACGGCTGGGTGTTTCGGTTCCCACGGCGCGCCGAGTGCGCGGCGACTCTCGATGCTGAACGGCGAATTCACGACCTCGTTGCGCGCGCTCTACCATCCTCCGTGGCGATCCCGCGCTTCGACCTGTTAGGCGAGCCGAGTGCTGCGTTCCCATACCGTTTTGCTGGTTACCGATTCATTTCGGGTGTGCCGGCGGACGCGGTGAGCCCGGCACTCCTGACAACGACGGCCCTAACGATTGGCCTCGCGCTCGGCGCCATCCACGGGATTCCGGACGACGAGGCCCGGGCAAGTGGTCTTCGGGAATGGCCGACTGACGATCCCGACCACCAGCGGTGGCTCGAGCGTACCATCGCGGCTGCGAACGCGCTTCGTGGCCTCGATCCAACGGTAGATCGCTCGCTGGACTGGTTGGCGACACACGGGTCTCGAACACCGCGGCCATTTCCCGGGCCACTGCGCTGCATTCACAACGACCTGTCGCCGGAGCATCTGCTCGTCGATCCGCGAACCGGGACTCTCGCTGGCATCCTCGACTGGAGTGATGCCATTGTGGGGGATCCGGCGCTGGACTTCGCACCGCTTGGCGCCTTCCATGGGTGGGCGTTCGTCGACGAGGTCGTGCGCAGCTATCCACTCCCGATCGACGGATCGTTTCTGGCGCGGCTGCGGTTCCTGGCTCGGCTGCTCTCGGTGATCTGGCTGATCGAGGCATACGAGCGGGCCGGCGAGGTGGCGACCGACGTCGCGAAGCACATTCGGTGGGTCCATAACGTGTTCGGTGAAACAGGCCACCTCGAGGAAACCGACGATGCCGGCACCTGATCTCGGACCCAGCGTGCTCGCCGCGTGGCGGACGAACAACCGCGTCACGACTGAGCTCATCGAACGCTTACCAAAGGCACTCTGGGACATCCCGATCCCCGAGACGCCACGGACGATTCGCACGGTTGCCGCACATCTCCACAACTCCCGCTGCAGCTGGGTGAAAACACTCGGCCGCGAGCATGGGATTCCGTCGCCGGCCAGAGTGGACTTTCGCCGCGCGACCCAGCGGCAAGTGATCGCCGCATTGAAGCGGAGCAGTGCCGGGATGGAGGCGCTGCTCGAGCTTGGCCTTGATTCCGGCGGAAACGTCCCGCCGTCCAAGGGGTACGTCTGGCGGAATCTCGCGCTCGATGTCGGCCACGTGTTGACGTACTTCGTCGCTCACGAGGCCCACCATCGGGGTCAGATCGTCATGGTCGCCAGACAAACGGGACATCGCCTGCCCAGCGCGATCACCGACGGTTTGTGGCAGTGGAAACCGCCGAAAGGGACAGATCGCGGCTGACGGTAATCCATGTCAACAAGGGACCTGCGCTCCATCCGACATCATGAGGCTATCGTGGCCTACCCACGATCGCTCCCGGCGCTGCTCGCGCTGCTGGCCAACGTCGCTCCGGGCGCCGTCGCGAGGCCGCAAGCACTCGCCAGCCCCTTCGCGACGGTCTCGCAGAAGGTCGACAGTGCGACGATCACCGTGGAGTACTACCGACCGTCCGTTCGCGGCCGAGTGATCTTCGGGCGCCTGGTTCCCTGGGGAACCACATGGACACCCGGTGCCAACTGGGCGACGACGCTCGAGGTGGATCGTGACGTTAGGCTCGAGGGTCACCCATTGCCGCGCGGTAAGTACTCCGTGTGGATGATTCCAGCCGCGAAGCCCGATCCGTGGACGGTTGTGGTGAATCGCAGCGCACGCCGCTTTCACGTCGTGCGTCCGGAAGCCAAAGACGACGAGCTGCGATTTCGCGTGCCGGTCGACTCATCACCGCACGTCGAGGTACTCACGTTCTCCTTCCCCGCGGTGACTCGTACTGGCGCCACGCTCGCGTTCCAGTGGGCCGAGACGCTGGTGCCACTTCGCCTGGAGATCCAGTCGACCCGGCCAGCGATCGTCGCCGCGCATCCCCTCTCGAGCTACGCAGGGCTCTACGCGCTCCGTGGACCAGAAGAGCCGGCCACGGCACCCGGTGTTCGTTACGAGATCATCGAACGTCGCGGGGCACTCTGGGTACGTACCACGACGGATGCCGTCGAACCGGGGTTGGACCCGGAGTTCGATCTCCTTCCGGCGGGCGACGACGACTTTCACCCGCGACAATACAAGAATGGTATGCTGATCGGCGACGAGCTCGATGAGGTCATCACGTTCCAGTTCCAAGGCACGCGTGTGACCGGATTCGAGGTCCACGGTGTAGCCGAAGACAAGCTCCTGGCGCGCGCCACGCGGGCCAGTTCCCCCCGCTAATCGAGGTCCGAAGCCATGCCCCGTCGTGCTCTCGTCGTTATGCTCGCCGTGCTCCCTGCCGCGCTCACCGCGCAGACACCGGCGTCGACGCGCGTGTCGCCGGACGGCGTGATGCTCAGCTTCGTCCGCTTCGCCGACATCTTCGGCAGCCGACTCGTCGATGCCTTCGACTCCATCCCCGCGGCCAAGTACGACTACAAGCCGACGCCTGTCCAGCAGACCATCGGCTACATCGCCCAACACCTCGAGAACGCCAACTACTCGTTATGCGAGCGCATGGGCGACCTCAAGCCCAAACTGAGCGCCACGGACTCCCTGGCGGACACAATCAAGGCACGATGGCCAAAGGACACGCTCGTTGCGCGGCTCAGGGCGTCGCTCCGGTTCTGCGACGACGCGATGGAGCGGATCCCGCAACTGAGCTCGCCCGCACTTGCGAGCACGCTGCTCGCGTTCGAGACGGATCTCGCGGAGCATTACAGTCAGCTCTCGGTCTACATGCGGCTCCTGGGATTGGTGCCGCCTTCGGCGCTGCCGCCGAAGAAGCGAACCGCGATCGACCTGCCGGCGACCGCGCTGCCGCCGTATGTGGGGCTCTACGAGCTCGCTCAAGGCGTGACGATCGACGTCACGACACGCGACGAGGCGCTCTACGCCAAATCGAGCAACGGCGGCGACGCCGTTCGCCTCTGGCCGGAAAGCACGACTGACTTCTTTATAAAGGAAGCGGACCTGCAGGTGACCTTCACGCGGGATGCGACCGGCAAGGCCACCGGACTCGTGCTGCACCAGTTCGGCCGAGATAGACCAGCGAAGAAGATCCGATAGCGTTCTCTCTCTCCTCTTCGATCGACCACATGAAGCGTCGCACGTTTCTCCGCAGCTCGGCCGCGCTCGCCGCGGTCCCACTCCTGCGCACGACGCCAGGCGCGGCCTCGGCGGTTGGGGCGACGCAGGCACCACTCCGGGTGAACGGCGCCCGCCTCAACGGCTGGCTCGCGAAGTTCGATTCCGTCGGCCGCACGCCTACCGGAATCAATCGCGTCGCGTACTCTGACGCCGATCTTGCCGGACGAGCCTTCACGCTCGACCTGTTCCGCGAGGCAGGGCTCAATCCACGCCTCGATACGGCAGGGAACATCCTCGGACGACTCGACGGTACCGACCGCACACTCAAGCCGATCCTCATCGGCTCGCACGTCGATTCCGTCACCGACGGCGGCAACTTCGATGGGCCCCTCGGTTCGTTCGGCGCGATCGAAGTCGCTCGATCGTTGCGCGAGCAGAACGTTCGTCTTCGCCATCCGCTCGAGGTCGTCGTATGGACGAACGAAGAAGGCGGTACGGTCGGAAGCCGGAGCGCCATCGGACGCATCACGTCCGCGGATCTCGAGAAGGTCGCGCGGTCCGGGAAGACGATTCGCGAGGGGATCGGCATCGTCGGCGGGAACGTCGAGCGACTGAGCGAAGCCGTCCGCCAGAAGGGCGACCTGGCCTGCTACATGGAGCTCCATATAGAACAGGGCGGGCTCCTCGAGAAGGCAGGACTTCAGATCGGCGTGGTGGAGGGAATCGTCGGGCTCCGGTGGTTCGAGGTTACCATCACGGGTTTTGCGAACCACGCCGGCACCACACCGATGGACCAGCGGCAGGACGCGATGCTCGCCGCCGCGAAGTTCGCGGTTGCGGTAAACGAAGCGGTGAGAAGCGTGCCAGGTCGCACCGTGGCGACGATTGGTCGGATGGTCGTATCGCCTAACACGACGAACGTTATTCCCGGTCAGGTCGTGCTCACGGTAGACCTGCGCGATCTCGACTCGGCGAAGATCGCGCACTTCACCGACCGCTTCGGGCAGCTGGGGCAGGAGATCGGCACAGCGACGAAGACGACGTTCGACATCAAGCAGAACGTCGACACCGCGCCGGCGATCTCCGACCCGCAGGTGATGGCGTGGATCGACGGAGCCGCGGCGGCGTTGGGCTTCACTCGTCAACGGATGCCGAGCGGCGCCGGGCACGACGCGCAGGAGATGTCTCGCATCGCGCCAATGGCCATGATCTTCGTGCCGAGTGTCGGGGGGATCAGCCATTCCCCGAAGGAGTTCACGAAGCCGCAGGACGTGGTGAATGGCGCCGACGTCCTGCTCAACGCTGTGATCGCGGCAGACAAAGGCTGACGGGCTAGTCTTCTCCCGCGCGCGGACACTTGCGACGAGCGGTGTCGCCTGATAACTCAGCGATCTACCGTTTTCTCGGAGTCATAAATGTCGCGCGCCTTGCTCGTCAGCCGCGTACTCAGCATCAGCCTTCTATTCGGCGTCCCGGCGTCGGCCATCGCCCAACCGGCGGCCGACTCCACCCGTCGCACGGCACCCAACAGCGACCTTCCGCTCATCCCCACGCGGCCGCTCAAGTTCACGACGGACGAAGGCACGTGGCTTTCACTCGACGTCTCGCCGGATGGGAAGACGATCGTCTTCGACCTCCTTGGCGACATCTACACGCTGCCAATTACCGGCGGCTCGGCCACGCGCATAACGAGTGGCTCCGGGTTCGACGGGCAGCCGCGCTTCTCGCCCGATGGCAAGACGATCGTCTTCGTGAGCGACCGTTCCGGCAGCGAGAACCTCTGGCTCGTCGATCCGGACGGACAGCACGTCCGGCCGCTCACGCGCGGGCCTAACAACGCATTCGTCTCACCCTCCTTCACGCCCGACGGCCAGTACGTCGTGGTCACAAAAGGCGCCGACCTGTGGCTCTACCACAAGAACGGCGGCGCGGGCCTCAAACTGACGAACCAGACGCCGCCAGCTGCCCCGCAGGGACCGGGCGGCGGCCAGGCACCTAACAACTTCATGGGCGCGTCGGCCACGCCGGACGGACGCTACATCTACGCCAGCGCGCGTACCGGCCCGGCGGGCTACAATCAGATGATGGGGACGACGCAGGTCGTCATGTACGACCGCGCGACCGGTCGACTGGAGCGCCGGACGTTGAACCTCGGCACCGGATTTCGCCCGCAGGTGAGCCCCGATGGCAAGACGGTCGCCTACGGTTCGCGTCGCATGGCGGTGACGGGGCTCAAACTGCGCGACCTCGCGTCAGGCGACGAGAAGTGGCTCGCGAACGACATTCAGCGCGATGACATCGAGTCACGCGGCTCACGCGACCTCCTGCCGGGCTACGCGTGGATGCCCGACTCGAAGTCGCTGGTGCTCGCGCATCACGGCCACATCTGGCGGGTGGACGCAACGACGGGCCAGCAGACGCAGATCCCG
>DATCGG010000432.1:0-3794 GCA_036509075.1 Gemmatimonadaceae bacterium | reverse complement strand
ACGCATCGAACCCGTTGACGAGCACGACGCGCCCGGTGGGGGGAGTCGTTGCGACCGCGAGCACCGCGTGGTATCGCCGCGTGCGCACGCCGTCCGCTCGACCAAACGCGAAGCCGCCGAGACCGTCGGCCTCGAGCCACTCTGAGGATGGGCTGATCATGATGCCGCCGTGGCAAGGGGCGCCTGCAGTACGGAGCGTGGCACATGGATGGAGCCTGAGCGCCCCTTCGCGACGGTCTCCAGACACCGGACTACCAGCGCCGTCCAACCGGTCTGATGACTGGCCCCGACTCCGCGCCCGGTGTCACCATGGAAGTACTCGTGGAACAGCACGAGGTCGCGCCAATGCGGATCGGCAGCGTAGCGCGTGTCGTTCCCGTGGCACGGCCGGTCGCCGCGATCGTCGGGCAGGAAGAGGCTCGACAGCCGCGCCGCGAGCTCGGTCGCGACGTCGCCTAACGACAGGTACCGGCCGGACCCCGTCGGACACTCGACGCGCAGGGTGTCGCCGTAGAAGTGATCGTACCGCTCCAGCGCCTCGACGAGCAGGTAGTTCACCGGGAACCACACCGGCCCACGCCAATTCGAGTTTCCCCCGAATAAGCCGCTCGAGCTTTCCGCTGGGTCGTACTGCACCCGGAACTCCTCACTGTCGTGGCGGAAGACGTACGGGTTGTCCGCGTGATATCGAGAGACCGACCGCACTCCGTGAGGCGACAGGAATTCCGTTTCGTCGAGAAGGTAGCGGAGCACACTCGTCAGTCGTTCCCGCGATGGGATCGCGAGCAGCCGATGTGCGTGTTCGTCGTCCTCGCCAGGCGCGACACTCATGTACGACGTGTACTTCGCGAGCTCCGGTCGATTCTCCAGGAACCAGCCCATCCGCTTGGTGAACCCGGACAGCTTCGCGATGGTCTCGTGTTCGATGATCTCGCACGCGAAGAGCGGAATGAGACCAACCATCGAACGCACCCGAAGCGGAACGTGATCGCCATTCAAGTGCAGCTGGTCATAGTAGAAGCCGTCGGCGTCGTCCCAGAGCCCGGTGCCGCCGAGCGAGTTCATGGCGTCGGTGATTGCCACGAAGTGCTCAAAGAACTTGGATGCGACGTCTTCGTAACTCGGGTCTTCGCTGGCGAGCTCCAGTGCGATCGACAGCATTGTCCCGCAGTAGAACGCCATCCAGGCAGTGCCATCCGCTTGCTCGAGGTGCCCGCCGGTGGGCAGAGCCTGCGATCGATCGAAGACGCCGATGTTGTCCAGACCGAGGAACCCACCGGCGAACAGGTTGTGGCCCTCCGGATCCTTGCGGTTCACCCACCACGTGAAGTTGAGCAGCAGTTTGTGGAACGCACGCGCCAGGAACTGGCGATCGCGCTCGCCGCGCTGCCCGGTCATCTTGTAGACCCGCCATACTGCCCACGCGTGTACCGGCGGATTCACATCGCCAAACGCGAACTCGTACGCCGGGATCTGCCCGTTCGGGTGCATGTACCACTCGCGAAGCAGGAGGATGAGCTGCTCCTTCGCGAAGTGCGGGTCGATCCGCGCGAGCGGGACGGTGTGAAACGCGAGGTCCCACGCCGCATACCACGGATACTCCCACTTGTCCGGCATCGAGATGACGTCGGAGTTGTAGAGGTGCGTCCATTCCGCGTTACGCCCGGTGCGCCGCGAGTCCGGAGGCGCCGGCTGCGCCGGATCGCCGTCGAGCCACTCGTCGATGGCGTAGTGGTAGAACTGCTTCGACCATAGAAGCCCGGCGTACGCCTGGCGCGCGACGGCACGTTCGTCTGCCGTTGCGGCTTCGGGAATCCGAGTCGCGTAGAACGCATCGGCCTCGCGAATGCGAGCGGTGAACGTCCGCTGGAACTCACGACCGAACGGATCGGCTGAGCGACGGTCCGCACTGGTTAGGCGCAAGGACACCGTTACCGTCTCGCCCGGCGCGAGCGCGAGCACGTAATAAGCCGCCGCTTTGGTGCCTCTCCCCGCCGGATTGACGGCGTCGTGCCGTCCCAGAATGACATACTCGTGAAATGCGTCCTTCACGTACGGCTGCGCGTTCGGTGACGCGAACAGCCGCTCCACGTTCGTCTCGTTCTCCGTGAACAGCCAGCGCGGCTCGGCACCGTTGGACGCCCGATCGGCGGAGAGCTCCAGACGGCCTAACGACCAGTGATCGGCAACGACGCGCTCGCCGTCGAGCGTGAGCGATGGCCGAGGGCCATACTTCTCGCTGCTTCGCCCCCAGCTCCAGGTGTTGCGGAACCAGAGCGTGGGAAGCAGATGCAGCACGCGGGGCTCGGGCCCACGGTTCGAGACCGTGAGACGCACCAGCACGTCGTCCGTATCAGCCTTCGCGTACTCGGCGCTGATGTCGAAGTAGCGGCTGTCCTCGAACGCGCGCGTGTCGGCGAGCTCGTACTCAGGCTCATGCTTCCCGCGCCGACGATTCTCCTCGACAAGTTCGGCGTAGGGAAACTCGCGCTGTGGGTATTTGTAGAGCGCCTTGTTGTACGAGTGCGTGGGTGTGGCGTCGAGATAGTAGTAGCACTCCTTCACATCCTCGCCATGGTTGCCTTCGGGCCCGGTAAGCCCGAAGAGCCGCTCCTTGAGGATGGGATCCTTGCCATTCCACAACGCGAGCGCGAAGCAGAGCCGCCCCTGGCGGTCACTGAAGCCGAGGAGCCCGTCCTCGCCCCAGCGGTACGCGCGCGAGCGCGCTTGGTCGTGGGGGAAGTAGCCCCAGCACTCGCCCGAAGGCGAGTAGTCCTCGCGCACTGTGCCCCACTGTCGTTCGGCCAGGTACGGGCCCCAGCGCTTCCAGTTCCGCGCCCGCCGCGCGTCCTCGGCGAGCCGCAATGATTCGGCGTCGTTCACGGTCCATCCCGCTCGATAGGGTCTGCGGGACGGAAATGGCTACGGGTCGCGAAAGGTTCCAATCACCAAAGTCGAACTTTTTGGCTGCAGTGCTCCTCTGGCTCCGGGCTGCCAACACGCGCGATGCCGACGCCATCGCGATGTTCTACGCCCACGTCATCGTGTTGCTCACATCGTCGCAAAGTGACGCTCGACCGACTTGTGATCCTGTCGCCACGCGGAATACAGCTGGCGTGACATCGGATCGGGGAAGATGTCTTCCTCGCCCGCCTCGACTCCGTCGAGCGTCGCATGGGCCACGTCGAT
Source organism: Gemmatimonadaceae bacterium (assembly GCA_036509075.1). Lineage (GTDB taxonomy): Bacteria > Gemmatimonadota > Gemmatimonadetes > Gemmatimonadales > Gemmatimonadaceae > JAJKIV01. The sequence goes on along the minus strand of DATCGG010000432.1, from coordinate 605 downwards.
CGCTGGCGTCTTCGGCATCTCGAACGGGCGGGCCATGTCCGTGTCTACAAGGCCCGGAAACACGCCGTGCACCGTGATCCCGCGCTTCGCGAGGTCCGCGCGGTAGGTCTGCGTCAGCGACCACCCGGCGGCCTTGGAAGCATTGTACGCCCAGAGTACCGGCATGCTGGCCAAGGCAACCATCGTGAGCATGTTGACGATGGAGCCCTGGTGCCGCTCGATGACCGGAACGAACGCGTTGATCACGTTTAACGTTCCGAAGAAGTTTGTCTCCATGTTCGCCCGCACGTCGTCGAGCGGGACATCTGCGACTCCGCCGAGGCTCAGGATCGCCGCGTTATGAATGAGCAACGTGACGTCGTTCGCCAGCTCAGCCGCGGCTCGCGCGTCCGCCGGGCTCTTCACGTCAAGCTTGAGGGTGCGTACGCGGCTGTCGAGTTGCGCCACCGCATCGAGGCTCGGCACATCTCGCCCCGTCGCGTAGACGCGGCTCGCACCACGCTCGAGGAGCACTTCGACCAAGGCACGACCAATTCCGCGATTCGCTCCCGTTACCAGGGCGACTGAATTCTTGATTTGCATGGAACTCTCCATCGGGAGTTGAG
>DATCGG010000431.1:0-11230 GCA_036509075.1 Gemmatimonadaceae bacterium | reverse complement strand
GCACGGTCGCGAGATAATCCTGCATGTAGCGCTGGTACTTCCAACGTGCCAGCGCTTCGCCGGTGAGCGTGACGGTCGCACCCGCACGAGAGGTCGTGACGGTCTCCGGCTTGGTCGCGAGCCATTTCGCCAGCGAGTCGCCCGCGAGGCCGGGCGGCGGTTCCAGCTTGAGATCGCGTCGGGTCATGTCCTTCGCCACACGCTGCTCGTTCTCGTGCAGCGCATCGGTTCGCGTGGCGTACGAGTCCCAGAGTGTCGACGGCTCGGGTATCCACCGATCCACGAACGGCGCGCGGTGCGCCGCGTCGGGGTCCCACGGCCGGTGCGGCGCCTTGTGGTGCAGCATCAGAAAGAATGGCTTGCCCCGCGGCCGGTTCTTGATGAAGTCGAGCGCCAGGTCGGTGATGACGTCGGTCGCGTAGCGGCCGGTGTATGTCGTCTCGCCAGTGGCGGTGTAGAGGATCGGACTCGTGTAGACGCCCTGACCGGGGAAAATCTCCCAGCGGTCGAATCCGACGGGATCGCTGCCGAGGTGCCACTTGCCGATCATCCCCGTGTAATACCCACCCTGGTGGAGCAGCTGCGCCACCGTTAGGCGGGCGCTGTCGAACCGGTTGAATACTGTCACGCCGTTCACGTGCGAGTACTGGCCGGTGAGGATCGCCGCTCGGCTCGGCGTGCAGATCGAGTTCGTCGCGAAGACGTTACTCAGGAGCATGCCTTTCTTCGCCAGACGATCGATGTTCGGCGTCCGGTTGACGTGCGACCCGTACGCGCTGATCGCGTGCGCGGCGTGATCGTCGGACATGATGAAGACGATGTTCGGCCGCTCGGCCACGCGCGGATGGGTGTCGGCCGCGTCGACACCGCTCTGACCTGTGGCGAGGCCCGCGAGGCTCAGGGCAAGGATGAAAGGTCGCATGGCGTGGAGTATGATCACGCGCGAGAGAACAACTTACAACTGAAACACTCAAAGACTGGAAACTCTGAACTCTTACAGGGCAGCCCGTTTACGGACCCGCCAAGAGCAGGGAGCCGTCAATGCCGCGGAGCTCAATCGCTGACCAGACTTGAGCGAGATGTACGGCCAGCGAGTGAGTCCCTCGTTTCGCCGCGCATCGCCGGACGTTGATGGGTTGAGAACGGGAACCCTGCAAGAGGTCTGAGTCGGCAGTTGTGAGTCCAAGGTCAGAGTTGGTTGACTTCAAGACCTCTATCGGAGGTCCTGGAATTCAAACAACGCTGACACCTTTGTTACTCCACTGTCCCTTTGTTCCCGATACAATGCGGAAGCGGGTACCGCCAGCAGCCGGACTGACCAACCACTCGTATCCACCCGAGGTCGACGCAAATGACGCGCCTAACGAAGCCTGACACCATCGTGCTCGTCCACGGATTCTGGGTCACGCCGCGCTCGTGGGAGCACTGGATCACGCGCTACGAAGCGCGCGGCTACCGTGTGCTCGCGCCGGCGTACCCCGGCTACGAGATTGAGGTCGAGGCGCTCAACGCCGATCCGTCGCCCATCGCGAAGGTCACGATCCCGCAGATCATCGAGCGCTTCGAGTCGGTCATTCGCGGGCTCGATTCGCCGCCGATCATCATGGGTCACTCGGCGGGCGGTGCGTTCACGCAGATCATGCTCGACCACGGCTACGGTGCCTGTGGCGTCGCCATCAACTCGGCGCCGACGGAAGGCGTGAAGGTGCTGCCGCTCTCGCAACTCAAGGCGACGTTCACGGTGTTCAAGGACCCCTCGAACCGTCACAAGGCAGTGGGCCTTACGCACGAGCAGTGGCACTACGCGTTCACGAACACGTTCAGTGAAGAGGAATCCCGGCCGCTGTACGAGCGGTACCACATTCCGGCGTCGGGATCGATTCTCTGGGGTAGCGTGCTCGCGAACCTGATGCCTGGTCCGCAGGACGCGTGGGTGAACTACAACAACGATGCCCGCGCGCCGCTGCTTTTCATCTCCGGCAGCGAGGATCACCTCATGCCGCCGTCCGTGCAGAAGTCGAACCTGAAGCACTACAAATCGAACACGATCACGGAGATCACGGAGTTCCCAGGTCGCGCGCACTTCATGCCCGCGCAGCAGGGTTGGGAAGAGATCGCCGACTACGCGCTCGAGTGGGCCGAGCGTCACGCGGTGTCGAAGACGCCCGCGAATGAACCCGTAGCGGGCTGAAGTTACCCGCGTCGGGTCTTTCTTTCCGAATCCGCGCGGGGAATTCAAGCGCGCCGGCGGACCGCCTCCTTGGCTTTCTGCAGCCGCCGCTCCCGCTTTCCACGCGCAACTTCGGTGGCCAGCGCATCGAGCCGCTCATTCCACGCGCCACGGAAGCGGTCGAGCCACGCCTCCACCTCGCCAAACGGTACCGCGCCGAGCTCGTACACTCGACGCGGGCCTTCCGCGCGTGAGGTGGCGAAGCCGCTTTCGCGAAGCACGCTCAGATGCTGCGACACGCCCGGCTGCGAGATGTCGAACTCGCGCTGAATCGCCTCGACGACCTCACCGGACGTCCGGGAGCGCTCCACGAGCAGCTCGAGGATCCGGCGCCTAACGGGGCTGCCGAGGACGTCGAAGGCCTGCGTCACCGGCGCTACCCGGATGCGGGCGCCGTGTCGGCCGGCTCGCCCGTATACGCGGCGGTCGTCCGTGCTGCCGCGGCACGCGCCGCGGCCGCGTCGGTTCCGGCGTCAATGGACGCACGGCACCAGTCGTCGCTGCTGTGGCGAACGAACTCACGACCGTTCTCCGAGCCGAGCCACGCCATTCCCTCCCGAGGATCGACGGCGATTCCGGTGTCGAGGTATCGCCCGAGCCCGAGGAGCGCGGTGTCCCAGCCGACGCCCACGGCGCCCGGCCCGAACTCATTCCATCGCGGGTCGGGGACGCGCGCTACGTGCTCGAGCCGGAGAAGCGAGCGACCGTCTGGCGTCGCCTCGAGTGTCACCTCGAGCCAGGTCACCTCTCCGCCGAATTCCCACGTCATGGCCACAGCGCGCGGCGGCTCGCATCGCGTGATCGTGCCGCCGGCGTTACCCTGAAGCTGGTAGCGGCCGCCGAGTCGAAGGTCGCCGGAGACAGGGAGGAACCAGCGCGGAATGCGATCCTTGTTCGTCACGGCGTCCCAGAGATCGTCGACGGTCGTGTCGTAGGTGCGCGCGGCCGCGACGACGCGTGCCGGCTGGCCCTCATGCACGCGCGTCTCGACCTTGCGGGTCACAGCGCCGATCTGACGGGGAATGTCGAATTCCATGGATCACTCTGCCTGCTGGAGGTCTCGATATAACTGCCAACTAATATAAGTAAAGATTTATAGGACGCCAGTGGCCCTGGCGCGTCGCGCTTTCCGCGAGGACGTGTAGTTTGGTTCGAGCCCGTAGTCCGGACCGCTCACCCGAGGCGAATCCATGAGCCGTATCCCTAACGACGACCCGCTCGAGCCCCTCGACGACAAGGACCGTGACCTCGGTCTCGACATGCCGATCACGCGGCGCGATTTCCTCAACTCGACGCTGCTCGCGAGCGGCGCGCTGCTGCTGAACGCGAAGGCGCCACTGCTTCAGCAACCGCAGGGGCCGACCGGCCTCGCGTGGGAAGGACCTGGCGGCGTCGGCGATTACGCGCGCTCGCACGGCAACATGTGGGCGACGGTCTCCACCGCGCACGACCTCCGCGACGGCAAGATCGGGGGTGAGGCGGCCCGCCAGCGAGCGACCGACACCGGTGAGCGCTACGACCTCATCGTGGCGGGCGGCGGGATTTCCGGGCTTGGCGCCGCCGCGTTCTTCCAGAAGCTCAAGGGCGGCAAGGTGCTCGTTCTCGATAACCACCCGATGGTGGGAGGCGAAGCCAAGCGAAACGAGTTCAACGTCGATGGCGTGCGCCTCATCGGGCCGCAGGGCTCGAACGACTTCGGCACGAGACTGCCGCCCGGATGGGCCGGTGACTACTGGAAGGACATCGGGCTTCCGTACGGCAATGATGCATTCGAGCACCAGGCATGGGCCGCGGGGGTCACGCCGCTGGAGATCCCGCGCGAGCACTACTACTTCCAGCTGTGGGGCGACGAGTTCGCGAGCCATGGCTTCTTCTTCAAGGAGCCTAACGGTTCGCTGCGCCTCGTCCGCGACGCGTTCGGCGCGGGATTCAACGAGACGCCATGGTCCGAGAAGCTGCGCGCCGACTTCACGAAGTGGCGATCGTCGCCGAAGGTCTATGAGGGAAACGACCTCGCGCGGTGGCTCGACAGCATGACGTACGAGGATCTGCTCGTCAAACAGCTGGGCCTCGACCCGGCGGTGGCTCGTTATGCGGACCCGATTCTCGCCGGCGCCGCCGGCGGGCTCGGAAGCGACGTCATATCCGCCCAGTGTGCCGGGCAGATCGGACTTCCCGGTACCGGGAACGGACAGACCTTGCGCATTCCTTCCCACAAGCTCGCCGACACGCTCGGCTTCATCTCGTCATTCCCCGGCGGGAACGACGGTATCATGCGCCACGTGCTGAAAAAGCTCGTGCCTGACGCGATCGACGGGCAGGGCTTCGCCGGCGTGTTGAACGGCCCGGTTCGATTCGAGAGGCTCGACCGCCCAGCCAACCCCACGCGAATCCGGCTCGGCGCCACCGTCATACGGGTAACGAACCTGCCTAACGGCTCGGTCGAGGTCGTGTACCACCAGGGTGGCGGGTTGCACAAAACGACCGCCGGCAGCGTTGTCATGGCCAACGGCGCGTGGACGTCGCAGTACATCGTGGCCGATGTCCCCGAATCCCATCGGGCCGCGTTTACCGATTTCGTCCGCGCGCCGATGCTCGTCGTGAACGTCGCGCTCAAGCGCTGGCGCTTCATGTACGATCTCGGGCTCACGGCGGCGAGCTATCGCGACCTGTTTGGATTCTCGTGCAACATCCGCCAATCGATGGTCGTCGGCGACTACCGGCCAACGCTCCACCCCGACAAGCCGACGATCCTCACGTTCTACATTCCGTTCGAACGGCCCGGCACACCGATCAAGACGCAGGCGGCCGCGGCCCGCACGGAGATGCTCGGCACCAGTTACCGCGACTACGAGCGCAGGATCCGCGAGCAACTCGTCAGGCTGTTCGGTCGCGCCGGCTTCGACCCACGCCAGGACATCGCGGGCATCATCCTGAACCGTTGGGGCCACGCGTACGTTTGCCCGGCTCCCGGGTTTTACTTCGGGCGTGACGGGAAGCCGGCGGCACCGGAAATTCTTCGCCAGCCAATCGGGCGGGTAGCGTTCGCGAACTCGGAGCTCAACGGTCACCAGAACTGGAGAGACGCGACCGCAGAAGGGAAGCGCGCGGTGGAGCAATTGCTCGCCTGAGCTAGGTGGACAAGAGTGTTGTCGCAAACGAATACGTCAAAGACCTGACACGGATGAACCACGATCACCACGATGACGCGGATTTGTTCCGAAACCATCCGACCATCGCGGCGCCGGAAATCAGTTCGTTGGTTTTCTGACAACGCAACCGAGCGGCTGCCGGGCGTCTGGAATCGTCAGCGTCAGCGGAGCCAATCCGTGCAATCGTCGTGATCGTGGTTCATCCGCGTTAGGTCTTGGCGGTTTTGCCACCGCCGGTTAGGCTCGGTCGGGGGATGTCGAGAGCTGGCGAGGGGCGCGATTTGGCAGAGTCGCCATTCGCGCGCGGGGGAACCAACGCGTATGATGTGAGGGTTGCGTTTCCTGAACCGAGGCCTGCCATGAAAGCGTACCTCATTACCACAGGGACGGTTTTCACGCTCGTCACCGCAGCGCATGTCTGGCGTGCTATCGCGGAGTCCACCGCGCTGGCGCGAGATCCCTGGTTCATCCTGCTCACCGTGTTCGCGGCCGCGCTCTCCGTGTGGGCGTGGCGGTTGCTGCGAGTGGCAACGCGGTCCTGAGGGTCCGCTCGCCGAGGTCGCGTTATGGAGATACTGCTGATCTCGCTCGGAGTGGTCGGAGCCTACGTCCTCTCGAGCTTGCGCGTACTCAACCAGTACGAGCGCGGCGTCATGTTCTTCCTGGGGAAGTACACGGGAACGAAAGGGCCCGGGCTCATCTTCGTGCCGACCATCCTGTCGCGCATGAAGCGCGTGTCGATGCGCGTCGTCGCGATCGACATCCCGGCGCAGGAAGTCATCACGCGCGACAACATCTCGGTCACCGTGAACGCGGTGCTCTACTTCCGCGTTTCCGACCCCGGGCTCGCCATCCTGGAGATACAGGACTACCTCTACGCCACCGGCCAGCTCGCGCAGACGACGCTGCTCTCGGTGCTCGGGCAAGTAGAGCTGGACGAGCTGCTCGCTGACCGGCGCAAGGTGAACGAGCTGCTCAGGCAGATCATCGACGAGCGCACGGACTTCTGGGGTGTCGAGATCTCCGCCGTCGAGATCAAGGATGTGCAGCTTCCGGAAACGATGCGGCGCGCGATAGCGCGGCAAGCAGAAGCCGAGCGCGAGCGGCGCGCGAAGGTGATCAACGCGCAGGGCGAGTTGCAGGCGTCCGAGACGCTGGCCGAAGCCGCGCGCGTGATGTCGACTCAGCCCGCGTCGCTGCAGCTGCGCTATCTGCAGACGGTCACCGAGATCGCGACCGAGAACAACTCGACCACGATCTTTCCGGTGCCGATCGACATGCTGAGCGCGTTCTTCAAGCGGGCTCCCGACGCGTCGGCGCCCGCCGCGGCGAACACCGAGCGAAACAAGCCGGCCGTTGCATCCGAGCCCGCGCCACCACTGCTTCCGCCCGCAGACCCGGCTGAGGCACTGCCGCAGATCCGAATCGACTCGTCCCGACAACCCGCCGAGTGATCGGGCGCACGCGCCTAACGTGCGCTCCGTCGCAGCCGCTCGGTGTCGAATAACCCGGTGACGTGGGGGAGCATTAAACACTCTTAAACCAGGCGGCCGTTTGTCGCCGAACGCGCGCGAGTCACCGCGCGGCGACTCCAATTCGTTTGCTGTGGATCATCAGACAATCGGACCGCGCGAACCAGCGCGGCCCCCAACCTTACTTCAGCCTCCGCCGCGCGCTGCCGGAGCGGAGACCCGTGTACGACCTGTTCGGCCCATTCGGTTCACGCCATCCCGAACCGAGCCGATCCCGCCTCCCTCGCACGCCGAACGCGCGTCGGCCGAGCGAGAGCCACAACTGATTGCGCGAGTCGCGGCGTGGATCGCGATCGCGATCGGGTGGACGATCTTCGTCTCCTGGTGGGCCATCGTCCTTCGCCAGGAGACTGCGCGCTCGCTCGGCATCGCGTTTGGCTTACTTACCGCAGCGCTGGCCGTATGCGTGGTCGCGATGCTGGCATGGACGAGCTACAACATTCGGCTCGCGAGGAAGGCCACGCGCCGCCGATCGAATCGCCCGGTCGTGATACGCTGGGAGCGTGACACGCTCGGTCGCCGGCTCGAGCTGCCGGCGGGCGACGTCGTGTGGACGGCGCCGGAGGTCCGTGTCGTACTGAAGGATGGCGTCAAGGCGTACATCGCCGTCGACCCGGAGGAGCTGTGATGACGTTCGATCTCTCTCCGGCCGTCGACGTTTTTCGCGCCATCTCGGACTCGGTGCCGTATCGCGCTGCGCTCGTCTTCTACGGCGCATATCCGATCGCGATGGCATGTGTATGGATCGTCCTCAGCATCGCGTTCGCGCGCCGTCGCGAGGGGAAGGCGAATCTCGCCAACAGTGCGCCGGGTAACGCTACGGCGACGACACTGCCCTTCGTTTCGGTGGTCATTCCCGCCCATCGCGAGGCCGATACCATCGGCCGAACGCTCGAGGCCTTGCTCGCGGTCGACTATCCGTCGTACGAAGTCATTGTGGTGAACGACGGCTCGCCGGACAACACCGCTGCGGTCGTTAGGCGCTACGTCCATACGGGCGTCGTCCGGCTGCTCGACAAGACGGTGAACGAAGGCAAGGCCATGGGTCTGAACGACGCGCTCCCGCTGTGCCGCGGGGAGATTGTCGTGGTGCTCGACGCGGACATCGTCGTGACGCCGTGCGTCCTCCGCGCGCTTGTCCCCCACTTCGAGACATCGCGCGTCGGCGCGGTCACCGGCAACCCCCGCGTCGCCAACCGCGGCTCGCTCCTCCGAAACCTGCAGACGCTGGAGTTCGCGTCGATCGTGTCGGTGCAGCGCCGCGCCCAGCGCATCTGGGGCCGCGTGCTCACAGTGTCCGGCGCGATCGCCGCGTTCCGAAAGACGGCGCTCGTGGACGTCGGCCTGTTCTCGCCTGACATGGCCACCGAGGATATCGACATGACCTGGAAGCTCCAGCGCCGCTTCTGGGACGTCAGGTACGAACCCTCGGCGGTCGTGTGGATGGAGGTGCCACCCACGCTGGGCGAGCTGTGGAAGCAGCGCCGCCGCTGGGCGCGCGGGCTTGCCCAGGTGCTCTTGAAGCATCGCCACGTTCCGATGACCTGGAAGCTCAGGCGCCTGTGGCCGGTGTTCTGGGAAGGTGTGCTATCCATCGCCTGGGCGTACACGTTCCTGGCGCTGACGACCTACTGGCTCGTCGCACACGCCATGGGGTTCTCGCCGTACGGCTCGTCGCCAATCCCGAGCCTCTGGGGCATGCTGACGGCGACGGCCTGCCTAACGCAGCTCGCCACTGGCGTGCTGCTCGACCGTCGTTACGACCGTGGGCTCACGCGCTACTTCCCGTTCGCTGTCCTGTACCCGCTCGTGTACTGGATGCTGATGTCCGTCATCAGCGCGATCTACACCATCGACGGGCTGCTGCGAAAGCGGCCGTCCGTGCAGGTCTGGCACATCGCACGTGTTGGCGCGACCGCGGGACCAAGGGCGACATCATGAAGGGAAATCGAATTCACATGAGCACAAATCGGATCCGCGTGCGCACGGCTCGACTTCTCGCCGCAACGGCGCTGGTCGTTCCCGCCACGTTGCTTTCGCAGGATGCCCGGACTGTCGCCGACTCGCTCGTGCACGCGGCCGACGTCGCTGCGTACCAATCGAAGCCGTACGAGGCCATCGCTGCGTACGAGCGAGCTATCGCGCTCGATCGTTACCTGCGACTGCCGCTGCTGCCGCGGTTGGGCCGCCAGTACCTCTGGTCAGACCGTCCGAAGCAGGCGGCGCAGTTGTTTTCGGAATATCTGGAACTGCATCCGCGTGCTTGCGAGACACAGCTCGACCTCGGGCTCGCGCTCTCGTGGGCCAACGAGCTGGATGCTGCGCGTGTCGCCTACGACAGTGTCGCGGCGCAGTGTGTCTATGAGCGCGGCGCAGCGCGGCTCGGGGCCGCCCGCGTGCTGCGTTGGGGCAATCACTTCGCCGAGTCTGAGCGCCGCTATCGGGCCATCCAGGCCGACGGCAGCGACCTCGATCGTGAGCAGGCGGCGATCGGCCTTGCCTACGTGCGCCTCGCGCAGGGCCGGCCGCGTGCGGCGCTCGCCCTCGCCGATTCCATGATCGCGACGGGCTCGAACGACCGGTCCCTCGTGGAGGCACGAGCCATGGCGCTGGCGGACCTCGGCGCGTTAGGCGCGGCGGTAGACCTCGTGCATGGCGAGCGGGAGGCTGGGCGCGGCTCGGCATCGATGGACCGGCTGGCCCAGGGGTGGGAGGAGCGCGCGCGCACGTCGTTTGCCCTCGGCACCCGGGGGTTCCGCGATCACGACGGGACGTCGTATCGCGCCGCCGAGCTCGCGAGCGGCGCCGCGCCGCTGGCGTTAGGTAAGGTGCGCGTAACCGGTCGGGCCGCCCAGCTCCGCGGCGACGGCGTCGAGCTGCGGTCGCGAGAGGTGGAAACGGCGCTCGACCTGCGGCCAGCCCGCGCAGTCGCGCTGTCGGCGAGGGCAGGGCTCAGCGCCTACGACGACATCGCCTTCTCGCCGTGGGACGGCGAGATCAACGTCGCATGGCTGCCGAGCGATCGTCATCGGCTGGACGTCGCGGCGGCGCACGTCGTCATCAACGACAACGTCGCCGCGATTCAGAATCACCTCACCGGAACGTTCGGGAGTATCGGCATCTCGGAACGCCTGACGTCGGGGCTGTCGCTCGCTGTCTCGGCCGACGCGACGCGCTGGTCCGAGGACAATACGCGGCTGCGGTTCCGGGTGACTCCACGGTGGTCGTTCGAGGGGGTGCCGATCTTCACGGTCGAGTGGCCCACCACGTACCAGCATTACGACGCGCCGTTCGATTTCCGGTTCTTCTCTCCGGAGGAGTACGTCGAGACCGGTCCGGCGGTGAACGTCTCCAAGCGCGTTGCGAGGGTGTGGTATCTGTCCGCATATGCGCGCGGTGGTGCGCTGCGAGAGACCGGCAGCGAGTGGCAGCCGCTCGGGATGGGTCGCGCCTCGGTAGAGCGCGATGTGAGCTCGCACTGGGGCGTTCGCCTGGATGGCGGCTGGTCGAACTCCAACCTTACGGGCTCGGCCGGTTTTCAGCGCACATCGCTTTCGCTCGGGGTGACGATCCGGCCCTGACGGTTCGCTCACGGCCCGGCTAGATCAAAGGGGTCAGCGTCGTTTGAAACCATTCGGTGCCGAGAAGGGACCGACTTTCAAACGACTCCGACCCCTTTGTTTCACTTCGAACGCACCGGATAGACATGACTGCGCGCCATGTGCTCGTCTCGGCTGCCATTGTAGCGGGCGCCTTCACCATGAGTCCACGCCAGGGCACGTCCCCGGCCACCAAGCGGGCGCGAGAGGTCGTCGCGCTCATCAACACCGCCACGCCTGCTGCGATACGGGCCTACGTGGATTCGGCGTTCGCGGGACGAATGCGCTCACTGCCGATGGGGGCCCACATCGATTTCTTCATGGGCCAGCACGAGCAGTCGGGCGGATTCGACTGGGTCGAGGTGCAGGAGGAAGCACAAGGTCGCACGACGGCCCTCCTCAAGCAGAAGCTCACGGGCGACTACACCGCCATCTCGGTACAGGTGGAGCCCTCGGCGCCGTATCGCATTGCGGGGATCGGCGGACGCCCACCTCGCGCGAAGGCCGCGGCGGCTGCGCCTTCGGTATCGAGCGACGCCGAGATGGCGGAGGCGATCAAGCAGTACGTCACGACGTTGGTCAAAGCCGACGTGTTCTCGGGGGCCGTGCTGCTCGCGAAAGATGGGAAGCCGATCTACGCCGGAGCCTTCGGCGAAGCGAACAAGGACTTCGACGTGCCTAACAAGCTCGACACGAAGTTCAACCTCGGCTCCATGA
>DATCGG010000430.1:0-23454 GCA_036509075.1 Gemmatimonadaceae bacterium | reverse complement strand
GTAGACGCCACCGCCGATGGCGATGGCTTTACCCTGGACCGCCGCGCCCGGCTGAAGGAACAGATCGCCGCCGACGACGATGAAGTCGCCGCGTACGGCGGCGGCTACGGACGCGTTTCCCCCAACGATGATGGTGGTTCTGGGAAGCGTCGTGCCTCGGGGGAACGTCAAGCGCCGCGACGAGTCCGCGACGATCAGGTCGTGTGGCCCGGCAGCGGCCGTGCGGAGCAGGAACGTCGCCTCCGTGTGTTCCGGTCCGTTGATCCGAAGCGATTGTTGAGCGCCGGCGCGCGATGACGCGATGATCGCGAGCGCCGGAAGCCATCGCCCAGGCCTCATCCGGCGAGCGCGAGAAAGTTCTGAAGAATTGTTTTTCCGCCGGTCGTCAGAATCGACTCGGGATGGAACTGGACGCCCCACACCGGATGGCGGCGATGGCGCATCGCGTGCACCTCGCTGGCGTCGTCCGTTGCCACGGCGAGAATCTCGAGGTCGGGCGGTAGCGACTCGCGCTCCACGATGAGCGAATGATACCGCATCACGGGCAGCGGGTTAGGCAGTCCCTGGAAGAGCCCCGTGCCGTCGTGGCGGACTGTCGAACACTTGCCGTGCATAACGCGGCGCGCCCGGACTACGCGCCCGCCATAGGCCTCCCCGATCGCCTGGTGGCCGAGGCAGACGCCTAACGTCGGAATGGTGCTGCCCCACCGCTGGATGAGCGGCACGCTCACGCCGGCCTGCTCCGGCGCGCATGGCCCGGGAGAAATGACGATGGCGGTCGGCGCGAGTGCGCCAACCTCGTCGACCGAAATGGCGTCGTTCCGGCGCACCGTGATGTCGGCGCCCAACTCGCCCAGATACTGGACGAGGTTGTACGTGAAGGAATCGTAGTTGTCGATGACGAGAAGCATTGGGCCGGCCTTGCCGCCGGCGACGAGCGCAGACGGTGAGTGTTACGCGCGCGGATGATACTGACGGTGTACGGTCCGAAGATACTCGCGATCGACGTGGGTGTAGATCTGGGTGGTCGAGATGTCCGCGTGCCCAAGCATTTCCTGGACCGCCCGCAGGTCAGCGCCGCCTTCCAGGAGGTGGGTGGCGAATGAATGTCTGAGCGTATGTGGCGACACGTGCTTTTCGATCCCCGCGCGCGCGACATACTTCTGCAGGATCTTCCAGGCGCCCATTCGCGTGAGGGGCTGCCCCCGGGCATTCAGAAACAGCGCTCCACGCCCTTCCCCGTGCTCGAGTCGCGGTCTCAACTCCCGAACGTATGACGCGAGCGCGCCGATGGCGCGGCGCCCGATCGGGACGAGCCGCTCTTTGCTGCCCTTTCCGAAGACGCGGACAAGCCCCTCGTCGAACATGACGTCGCGCACGCCGATCGAGATCCATTCCGACACGCGCAGTCCGGCCCCGTACGCCAGCTCGAGGAGTGCCCGGTCGCGAAACACGAGCGGGTCATCGAGCGTGGGTGACGCAAGGAGCTTGTCCACCTCCGCCACACTGAGGACCTCGGGCAAGGTCCGCCAACGCTTCGGCGACTCGAGCCGTTCGCTGGGATCGTGCGTGACGCGGCCTTCGCCGAGCAGGAACTTGAAGTACGTTCGCAAGGCCGAGACGTTGCGTCGTATTGATGCCGGGGCGAGCCCGAGATCCTTGAGATGGTAGACGTACTCGCGCAGCAGGCGTGCGCTGACATCCGCGGGCCCAACCGCCCCACGGGACACCGCGTACGTCGCGAAGCGGGCGAGGTCCCGTCCGTACGCTTCGTCCGTCCGCGGAGAGGCGCCTTGCTCGAGCACCAGAAAGTCGTTAAACGACTCGAGCAGAAACCTGCGTGAGGCCTCGTCGCCAGGGTCCAATCCGTTCACGCCTGGCTCCGGCGACGCACGACGAACAACACGATGACACCAACCGCGACGATCGCACCGGCAACGATCGCTGCGACTGTCTGAAAGCCTTTGATCGCGTCCATGATGCGGTCCCACTCCGAGCCGAGTCGATAGGCGATCACCGCAAGCGCGGCGTACCAGATGGTTGACGCGATGGCGATGGCCGCAATGGCGCCGGCGAGCGGAACTCGCATCGCACCGGCAAGGGGCGGAACGACGGCCCTGACACCAGGAAGGAATCGGCTGAGGAACAGCGCAGGTAGCCCGTACCGGTTGTACCAGTGCTGCACGCGCTGTTCCGCACTCTCGCCTATCACCCGGCTCAGATGCTTGCGGATCCACGCGGACCCGTAACGTCGCCCGAGCGCGAGCATCGCCAGCGCGCCCCCGACGTTGCCGACCACGACGGCGATGATGGTTGGAACGGGCGATCGATCGGCGCGCGCGGCGAGGAAGCTGCCGAACGCCACGATGACATCGGCGGGGATGGGCGGGAGGAAGTTTTCGGTTGCCGCGACGAGGGCCAGAATGATGTAGAGCGTCGCCGGAGGCAGCGCTGCGAGCCAGGCGAGGACGCTGTTCATCCCGGGCCGATCGTGCTACGGGCGGCCCGCGGGTGCGAGCGACGCAACCGCCATGCAGGCCAGCCCCTCCGCTCGACCGATCCAGCCCATTCCCTCGTTCGTTTTGCCTTTGATGCTGACGGCGGCGGCGTCGATGCCTAACGCGGCCGCGAGCGCAGTCCGGATCACGGTGCGGTATGGTGCGATCTTGGGGTGTTCGGCGACGACCGTGAGGTCGGCGTTGTGGACGACCCAGCCGAGGGTCCGCACCCGATCAACCGCAGCGCGTAGCATCTCGATCGAGTCGCGCCCGCGGTTCCGTTCGTCGGCGTTGGAGAACATCTCACCGATGTCCCCCGCGCCGGCTGCACCGAGGACGGCATCCGTGAGGGCGTGCGTGACGGCATCGCCGTCCGAGTGTCCCACGAGGCAGACGTCACATGGAATGCGGCAACCGCCCAGGATCATCTCGGTGCCGGGCGCGAAGCGGTGGGAGTCGTAGCCTATGCCGACACGAACAGCGGGAACCGGGAACTGGGAACCGGGAACCGCGACTCCCCGTGGGGCCTCTGTTCCCGGTTCCCTGTTCCCGGTTCCCATCAGGCGGCCGCCCCGGTGGGTGCCGGGAGGATGGTATAGTCCTGCCGCCGGCGGCGCGGGGTGAAGCCCGCATCGACGATCAGCCGCTCGAGCTCCTCGATCGTGGTTCGGTGCGTCGTATTCGCGGCCGAGACGACATTCTCCTCGATCATGAGCGACCCGAAGTCGTTGCACCCGAAGGTCAGCGCCAGCTGACCAACCTTCATGCCCATGGTCACCCAGCTCGACTGCAAGTTGGGCACGTTGTCGAGGACAATGCGCGCGATGGCGACGGTTCGGAGGTAGTCGACGGCGTCGGTGCGCGGCATGTGCGACATCGTCGGCGTGTTCTCCGGTTGCAGCGGCCAGCAGATGAACGCCGTGAAACCGCCGGTGCGCGACTGGACGTCACGCACTCGCTGCAAATGCTCGATGCGTTCGGCCAGCGTCTCGCCGATGCCGTACATCATCGTCACCGACGTTTTCATTCCCTCGTTATGCGCCAGCTCCATGATCTCGAGCCAGCGGTCTGCCCCGGCCTTTTTCGGGGCGACGATGTCGCGGACGCGCTGCACGAGGATCTCGCCTCCACCGCCCGGGATCGAGTCGAGCCCTGCCTTGCGCAGCTCGCGGATCACATCCACCGCCTCCATCCGAAATACCTTCGCGAAAAAGTCGACTTCGCTCGGGCTGAAGCCGTGGATGTGAATCGGATGATAGGTCTTGATATAGCGCAGCAGGTCGAGGTACCACTCGAACGGGATGTATGGGTTGTGGCCACCCTGAATGAGGATCTGGACGCCACCGAGCGCCTTGGTCTCGTCGATCTTCTGGCCGATCTGCTCGAACGAAAGCGTGTACCCTTCCCCGTGCTTCGGCCGCCGGTAGAAGGCGCAGAAGCCGCAGTCGGCCACGCATACGTTCGTGTAGTTGATGTTGCGGTCGACGATGAACGTCACGATCCCTTCGGGATGGCGGTCGACGCGCATCCGATTCGCTTCGGCTCCCAGTTCGAGAAGCGGAGCATTGGTGTAGAAGTCCAGGACGTCGTTCATCGTCGGGAATCGGGAATCGGGAATCGGGAATCAGGAATCGATACGGCGGCTCACGCGGCCGGCAGGAATGCCAGAGTCCCGTTAGGCACCCGACCGGCGGCGACCAGGCGGCGGAAGAATTCGGTAAGGCCCGCCAGGTGCTCGTACGAGAGGCCGTAATCGAGGCCGGAGAGGTACTCGAGGCAGACGGGCTCCGATACCCCGGTCGCTTTGGACGCCTGGGTCGCCAGCGTCGCCAGGTGCTCGAGCCCCCAGTTGCGGGACGTGATCAGGCTGGCGTGGATGCCTAACGCCTGCGCCACCGGGGCGGCGCGCTGCGCGACCCAGACCGCGAATACGAACGGCAAGCCCGTCCACGACTTCCAGGCTTCCCCGAGGTCGTACGCGAACGGGTACGACGGCAGGCCCGAGACGCGGGTCGAGTCGATGACGTGGGGGCGTGCCTCACCTCGAAGTACAAGGGCGGCGTCGCCGATCACCAGCCGAGCCTCGTGTGGCTCACGATCGAACGACGCGATGTCGGACATCTCGGCGTCGCCCGCCACGAAGTCCGGACGCGCGTGCCAGACGTTCTCGAACAGCAGCTCGACGAGCGCAACACTCGTCATCGAGCTCTTGCTCACAATGACGCGCTTGCCATCGAGCTCCTCTGCCGCGGAGCGCGAGAACAGCATGACGCTGCGCACCGGCCCATCGCAGGAGATCGCGAGATCCGGCAGCAGAAGGTACCGCCTCGCGTCGCGCGCATATTCCACGGCCGACACGACGCTGATATCGAGCGTTCCCTCGGCCATGCGGCGATTGAGCGCGCTCGGCACGCCCGTGACGATCTTGCCACCGAGTGGGACGACGCCACGATCGATCGCCCCGTACACCGGGTAGCAGTTGACGTACGGAATCCGTCCGACGCGCACGTCAGGCCGCCTCGACGGCGGCCACCTCGGATGCCTGCTCCGAAAAGGTGCGCAGAATGTTGTAGAACGAATCGCGCTCCGCCGGAATCTTCTTTGCGCCGCGAATCAACTTGAGAATCTCGGCGAGCGTCATGGCCTGCGGCGTGTGAGCACCCACCGCGTGATAGATCTTCTCGCGAACGACCGTGCCTTCCATGTCGTTGACGCCGAACGACAGCGACGTCTGCGAGAGGAAGGGCGTGACCATGATCCAGTGCGTCTTGATGTGCTGGATGTTGTCGAGGTACAACCGACCGACGGCCAACATCCGCAGGTCGTCGAACCCCGTGGTCGCGAGGCCTTTCCGGTTCAGTTGAACGCCCAGCTCGTTGTCGTCAGGGTGATATGCGAGTGGTATGTAGGCGAGGAAGCCGCCCGTGTCGTCCTGGAGGTCGCGGAGCATGCGCAGATGAGCGACGCGATCGGCGTGCGTCTCCACGTGGCCATACAACATCGTGCAATTGGTGCGGATTCCGAGACGATGGGCTGTGCGATGCACGTCGATGTACTCGGCCCCGCCGAGTTTCTTGTCGGCGATCTGCTCGCGAACCGCGGCACTGAACGTCTCGGCACCACCGCCAGGCATCGTGTCCAGACCCGCATCGCGCAGCGCTACCAACACGTCCTCCCACGACATCTTCTCGATGCGCGCGATGTGGGCGATCTCGACGGCCGTGAGCGCCTTGATGTGGACGTGAGGAAACTCGCGCTTGAGCGCGCGGAACATCGTCGTGTAGTACTCGAGGCCCGCCTTCATATCGAGGCCGCCGACGATATGGAACTCCTTCGTGAGGCCGTTGCGAGCCGGTTCGGCCTCGGCAAGGACCTGCTCGAGCGTGTAGCGGTACGCGCCTTCTTCCTTCGGCAGCCGCGCATACCCACAAAACACGCAGGTCTTGCGCAGGATGCAGACGTTCGTGGGGTTGATGTGCTGATTCGCCGCGAACGTGACGACGTTGCCGTGCTTCGCGCGATTCACCGCGTCCGCCAGCGCGCCGACGCCTAACAGGTCTGGGGACTGGTACAGCGTCAGGCCGTCTGCATCATCAAGCCGCTGACCAGCCGCAAGCTTCTCGGCAATGGGCTGGAGCGCTCGGTCCGAAAGCCGATTCAGCGGTAGCTCGAGCGGAGTGCGCGCGGTCACGCCCGGATCACTCGCGGTACTTTCGCACGGCGAGCGCCACGTTGTGGCCACCGAAGCCGAAGCTGTTGCTCAGGGCTACCTCGACGTCGCGGTGCGCCGCCTTGTTAGGCGTGTAATCGAGGTCGCATTCGGGGTCCGCGTTCTGATAATTGATCGTCGGCGGGATGACGCCATCGCGGACCACGAGCGAGCTGACCAAGAATTCCAGCGCGCCAGCGGCTCCGAGCATGTGCCCGGTTGCCGACTTCGTGGAGCTGACGTTGAGCTTCTTTGCGTGGTCGCCAAACACCGCCTTGATCGCTCGCGTCTCGTTGAAGTCGTTCGCGGGCGTCGAGGTGCCGTGTGCGTTGACGTAGCTCACGTCCGCGGGCGAGATGCCGGCGTCCTTGATGGCGCGTCGCATCGCTCGCTGAGCGCCTTCCCCATCCGGCGCAGGCTGCGTGATGTGATACGCATCGCCCGTGGCGCCGTAGCCGACGATCTCGGCGTAGATCTTCGCTCCGCGCCGCTTCGCGTGCTCGAGCTCCTCGAGGATGACGACGGCCGACCCCTCGCCCATCACGAAGCCGTCGCGCGTCGCATCGAACGGGCGCGACGCCGTCTCCGGCGAGTCGTTGCGCTCCGACAGGGCCTGCATATTCGCGAAGCCGCCGATGGCCATCGGCGTCACCGTCGCCTCTGAGCCCCCCGTGATCATCACGTCCGCGTCGCCGTACGCGATGGCACGGAACGCATCACCGATGGCGTGCGCGCTCGTCGCGCATGCCGACACCGTGGCGTAGTTCGGTCCCTTCGCGTTGAAGCGCATCGAGACGATGCCGGCCGCGATGTCCGCGATGAACATCGGGATGAAGAAGGGAGAGATCTTCCCCGGGCCGCGCTCGCGATAAACGTCGTGCTGCTCCTCGAAGCTCTTCAACCCGCCGATGCCGCTGCCGAGGATGACACCCGTGGAGTCCGGATCGTAGCCGTTGCCGGCGGGAAACGCGGCATCCTGCATCGCCTGCACGGCGGCGGCTACGGCGTACTGCGTGTAGCCGTCGGCGCGTTTGGCTTCCTTTCGATCCATGTATTGCAGCGGATCGAATCCCTTGACCTCACATGCAAATCGTACCGGGAAGCTGCTCGCGTCGAACTTCGTGATCGGCGCGGCGCCG
Source organism: Gemmatimonadaceae bacterium (assembly GCA_036509075.1). Taxonomy (GTDB): domain Bacteria; phylum Gemmatimonadota; class Gemmatimonadetes; order Gemmatimonadales; family Gemmatimonadaceae; genus JAJKIV01. Next base: position 16,108 of record DATCGG010000430.1, on the reverse strand, counting down.
GAGCGCCCGTCGACCAACGAACGCCAGGTCGTCGCCACGTCGTTGCCGACTGGCGAGAGCGCACCGACCCCGGTGACGACGACCCGTCTCTTCGTCACGCCTTGACCTTTTCGTTGAGATACCCGAGCGCATCCCCAACAGTGCGAAGCTTTTCGGCGTCCTCGTCGGGAATGTCGATGTTGAACTCCTTCTCGAACTCCATCACCAACTCGACGATGTCGAGGCTATCGGCACCCAGATCATCGATGAAGCTGGCTTCGTTGGTGAGCTTCTCACGCTCGACACCGAGCTCCTTCTCGATGATGTCTTTCACTTTCTCCGAGTGGTCCGCCATGACTTGAGTCCCTCTTGCGATGGATAGGAAGGATGTTGAAGGAAGATAAAATAACCAGTTTCAAGGCCTAGTGTTACATCACCATGCCCCCGTCCACGACGAGGACCTGACCCGTTATGTAGCCGGCGTGCTCGGAGGCCAGGAACGCGACCATGGCCGCGACGTCCTTCGGCGAGCCGAGACGCTCGAGTGGAATGCTTCCCAGGAGCGCCGCGCGGGCCTCCGGTGTCATCGCGTTCGTCATGTCCGTCTCGATGAACCCAGGCGCGATCGCGTTGACGAGAATGTTTCGGGACGCGAACTCCTTGGCCACCGCCTTTGTTAGGCCGATCAGTCCTGCCTTGCTCGCTGCGTAGTTGGACTGCCCCTTGTTACCGACGAGCCCCACGACGCTGGCGATGTTGATGATGCGGCCTGACCTGCGCTTCATCATGCCCCGGGTGGCCGCACGCGTGGCCGCGAACGCGCCGCGCAGATTCGCGTCGATGACGGCGTCCCAATCCTCATCCTTGAGACGCAGCATGATGTTGTCGCGCGTAAGGCCTGCGTTGTTCACGAGGATATCGAGCGACCCGAAGGCCGCCTCCACCGCGGAGACCATTGCCGTCACGGAGGCGACGTCGGCCACATCACAGCCGAACCCACGAGCCTCGGGCGAGATCTGTGTCGCGACCTCCTGAGCTTTCGCCGCGTCGCGGCCAACGATCGCGACGCGAGCACCGCATTCCGCGAGTGCCTCGGCGATACTCCGCCCGATGCCGCGCGTACTTCCCGTGACCAGGGCGACACGCCCGGTGAGGTCGATTTTCATGCGACTCTCGAGAGCAGTTGTTCGACCTCGGTGACCGTACCACACGTCATGGTTTCGACGGACGGCGCGATTTTCTTCACGAGGCCGGTGAGAACATTCCCCGGTCCCATCTCGACGTACAGCGCGTCGGGGTAATCGTACGCGAGTCGCTCCACCACCTGCATCCATTTCACGGGCGCGGTGAGCTGCTCGAGCAGTAGCCGTCGGGCGTCGGCCGCTGACCTAACGGGCTCGGCGTTCACGTTCGCGTACACCGGAAAGGAAGGATCGCGCAGCTGTGCCTGCTCGAGCGCGTACGCCAGCCCCTGACGGGCAACCGCCATCAATGGCGAATGGAACGCGCCGCTTACGTTCAGCCGAATCGCGCGCTTTGCGCCGGCCGCCTTCGCCAGCTCCATCGCGCGCTCGACGGCGGGCACCTCACCCGAGATGACGACCTGGCCGGGCGTGTTGTAGTTCGCGGGAACGACGCAGCCACCATCGGCGCTCGCCTTGGCACAGAGCGCCTCGATCCCACCGGCCACGTCGCCGAGAATAGCCGCCATGGTGCCGGGCCGTTGCTCACCGCTCTCGAACATCAGCTCGCCACGTCGCCTAACGAGCCTCGCGCCGTGCGCCACATCGAAGGCGCCGGCGGCGTGATAGGCGGTGAATTCGCCCAGCGAATGGCCGGCAGCCGCCCGAACGTGCGGGCCGACGCGCTCTCGCACCGCCGCCCAGACGGCCGCGCCGTGGGCGAGCAGCGCAGGTTGCGCGTTATGCGTGAGCGTGAGCGTTTCCCCGGGGCCGTCGAAGCACAGGGTGCTCAGCGGCTCACCGAGGGCGGCATCCACCGTGGCGAGGGTCTCGCGCGCAGCCGGGAGCGCGTCCACGAGATCCCTGGCCATTCCCGGCTTCTGCGATCCCTGTCCCGGGAATAGCAGAACGACGTTCATGCAGACCGATCGAAACGAGGGCTAGAACCGGACGACGGACGAGCCCCAGGTGAACCCGGCGCCGAACGCCACCATGAGCACGGTCGATCCTTCCTTGATACGGCCGCACTCGATCGCCTCGTCGAGCGCGATCGGGATGGACGCCGACGACGTATTGCCGAAGCGGTCGACGTTCACGTAGACCTTCTCCATCGGAATGTTCGCGTGTTTCGCAGTCGCTTCGATGATTCGGACGTTCGCCTGATGCGGGATCATGAGATCGATGTCGTTGCCCGTTAGGCGCGCGCCGTCGAGCGCCCGGTCGGCTGCCTCGGACATCGACCGGACGGCGTGCTTGAACACCTCACGACCCGCCATCTTCACGAAATGGGTCCGTTCACTCAGCACGGATTCCGAAAACGGCACCGTGGCGCCGCCTCCTGGACGGTACAGGAGCTCCGCCAGGGTTCCGTCGCTGCGAATGAACGTCGACAACACGCCCTTCCCGTGTTTGGCTCGCTGGAGGACCGCGGAGCCCGCGCCGTCGCCGAACAGCACACAGGTCGAGCGATCCGTCCAGTCGACGATCGCGCTCATCTTCTCCGCGCTGATGACGAGCGCCGTCTCGTGGGATCCTGCAGCGAGCAGCCCTTCCGCGACCTGCACCGCGTAGATGAACCCCGAGCACGCGGCCGAGATGTCGAACGCGGCGGCGCGGGTCGCGCCAAGTGCCGCCTGCACGTCGACTGCCGTAGCCGGGAGAAGCCGATCGGGCGTGGCGGTGGTAAGGATGATGACGTCCACCTCACCGGCGGTGATGTGGGCGCGTTGCATCGCCTGCCGGGCCGCGTCGGCAGCGAGCGAGCAGGTGGATTCACCCGGGCCGGCGATCCGCCGCTCGGTGATGCCCGTCCGCTCGACGATCCACTCGTGCGACGTCTCGAGGCCTAACGCGGCAAAGTCGTTGTTCGTGACGACTTTCAGGGGCGCTGCGCGCCCGGTGCCCGCGAAATACGTGACTGGACGCTGCTTCACGCTGCCGAGTCCGGGTTCCCGTTGGTTTCGCCGAGACGGCGCCCGATGTGCTCACTCATGCGCGACTCGACGGTCTTGGCGGCCACCTTGATGGCGTTCTTGATCGCGCGCGGCGATGACTTGCCGTGCGAGATGACGCTGACGCCGCGCACGCCGAGCAGCGGCGCGCCGCCGTACTCGGAGTAGTCGAGGTGTTTCAGCGCTTTCATCAGCACTGCCTTCTCGATGCCCGCGTGCGTGGACATCAAGCCGATCATCATCGGAGCGATCGCTTCGTAGAACTTGAGTACGACGTTGCCGACGAAGCCATCGCAGACGACGACGTCGATCGGTCCGCGATCGCTGCCGCCGGCAGGGAGGTCGCGGCCTTCAATGTTGCCCTGGAAGTTCACCCCCGCCGATCGCAACAGCTGGTTGGCTTCCTTCACGACCGCATTCCCCTTCTCCGCTTCCTCGCCGATGCTGAGGAGGCCAACGATCGGGTTGTGCCGGCCCAACACGTCCTCGGCGTACACGGCGCCGAGTCGCGCGAACTGCACGAGCTCCTGCGGGGAGCAGTCCACGTTCGCGCCGGAGTCGAGCACGACGATCGGTTGCCTGGCGGTCGGGAACAGCGTGGCGATCGCGGGCCTCGTTAGGCCCGCGTGCAGCTTGAGCAACACGGTCGACGCGGCCATCTGTGCGCCCGTATTGCCGGCGGAGATGAACGCGTCCGATCGGCCTTCGGTCTGGAGCCTGAGCCCGACGACCATTGAGCTATTGGGCTTGCTGCGGAGCGCCGCGGTCGGTTTGTCCGACATCTCGATGACGTCCGGTGCCTCGATGAGCTCGACGCGGTGCGTCAGCGCCGCAGCGGGGGCGAGCTCGCCCGTGCTGAGCGCCGAGATACGCTCCTGAATCACATCGACCGGCCCGACGAGCTGCAGCGTGTGCTCGGCGGGAAGCTCGAGGATGGCATGGAGCGCTCCGGCAACCGCCGCATCGGGGGCGAAGTCGCCCCCCATGGCGTCCAGCGCTATCCGCGCCAAGCTAGGCTTCCCGGGCTGCTACTCGCTGCTTTCCGTCATAGTAGCCGCATTCGCTGCACACGTGGTGCGGACGGCGCATCGCCTGGCAGCGCGGGCACGGCTGGATGACGATCGCGGGTGCGGTTTTGTGCGTGTTGCGGGCGCGCTTTTTCCGCTTCGAGGTTCGGCGCTTAGGAACGGCCATGGAAGTGAATTGCGTCGAAAGGTCGAGCCGTCAGTTGGATTGTCCGCGGACTTTCCGCAGCGTATCCCAGCGGCTGTCAGTAACCGGCGCACAGTCGCACGCGCCGGCGTTGAGATCGGCACCACAGGTCGGACAAAGTCCCTTGCAATCGACCCGGCATTGGGCGAACGCAGGAACGGCCAGCAGCCACTGCTCGCGAAGTGCCGGACGCATGTCCAACTCGTGAGCGCGTGAATCGATGACGTACACGTCCGGATCGTCGGCGCCCTCGGTATCCGCTTCCACGAAGAGCAGCTGGATATCCTCGGCGATCGATACCGTGACGTCCGTCAAACACCGCCGGCATTCCGCGGCTGCCTCACCCTCGAGGTGACCGCTGAAGTAATACCGGTCAGCACCGGCGGCGGAGAGCCGGCCTGTGACATGGACCGGCGTGGACGGACGGGTGTCTTCGTCCCGCCAAACCGGGTCGTTCGCTGCCAGCTCGCCGTCGACGTGCATGGCCTTCGCAGCGAGCGAACGAATGTCAAAGGACAGCATAGCCGAGCAATCTACCGCCTTAGTACTGTTGGAACAAGTCCGCGTGCCCGCGAGACTTAGCGAGCCGTTACCGCGCCCGAACGAGCTCCGTTTCGGAGAAGAAGAAGCCTGCTTCCCGCGCGGCGTTCTCGTCCGAGTCGGACGCGTGAATGGCGTTTCGCTCCTTGGATTCCGCGTAGAGCTTGCGCACCGTGCCAGCGGCCGCCTCGGCGGGGTCGGTCGCGCCAATGGTCGATCGCAGAGCCGTGACCGCGTCGTCGCGCTCGAGTACCATCGGCATGCAGGCGCCGGAGGTCATGAAGCTGACGAGCGAACGATAGAACGGCCGCTCCCGGTGAACTTCGTAGAACGCACCAGCCTCCGCCTCGCTCAGGTGCGTGACACGAGCGGCGACGACGCGAAACCCGGCGCCTTCGAGGTGCGCGATGATCTTCCCTGCCTTCCCCGAGCCGAATGCGTCGGGCTTGATGATCGTGAGCGTGCGGGTACCAGCCATTTCGTAATCCGTTCCGGTTCAGTGTCCGAGGAGTTTGCGCACAATGTCGCCTCGCGTGAGCATCCCGACGATGCGTCCGTCGCGCACTACGGGGACGCGGTCGACGTCCTTGTTCGTCATCATCGATGACACGTCCGCGATCGCTTCATCGGGCGACACGCAGAGCACCTGCCGAGTCATCGCGTCGCGTACGGTGGGTTTTGGAGCTGGAACGCCCGGAGCCCTCGGCCCCTCGCCGCGACCGCCCTGAAGATAACCGCTCAGGGAGCGAAGCAACTCGCGTTCGCCCAGCATGCCGACGACGAGTCCGTCTCCGTCGACAACCGGCAATCCACCGACCCCGAGGCGCACCATCTCGCGCGCAGCGTCTTTGAGGACAGTGTCCGGCGCGATCGTGCGTGGCTGGTACGTCATGATGTCGCGTACCGTCAGCTTTGCGGGCAGCTCGTAGTCGCGAAACACCGGCAGGTTTACGAACGAGGCGGCGTCCGGCTGCGCGAGCAGCTCGTCCACTACCGCCAGCTTGGACAGCAGCCGCGCAAACGCACCGACGAGCTGGAGATACTCGGTCGCGAATTTTTTTGGCGCTACGATGAGCAGAAGGATCCGCGCGCATTGTGTTTCGTTTTCGCCGAGCTCACGACAGATCGGCTGCTGCGCAGTTCCCAACACGACGCGGAGCTCGGTGACCGCATCCGTTCGGTAATGCAGGAGAAACGCGCGGTCGCCCATCGCGACGATGTCTTCGGGGCGCTCTTCTGCAACGCGCGTCCGCAGCTTCTCGGCGTTGGAAACCGCGCCGGCCGCCGTCAGGCGTTCGATCAGCTCATCCGCTGCACCGATCACGGTATCCCCGCGCAGCGGAATGACGACCTGGTTCGCGGGAATGAAGTCCGAGAGTCTCAAGCTCGAAATCTCAGAGACGTGCCTTGATGAGCTCCACGAAGTCGATCGGGCGGCGAGCCACACCCATGCCTGCGTCCTGGAACGCCTGGATCTTTTCGGCGGCCGTTCCCGCCGACCCCGATATGATGGCGCCCGCGTGACCCATTCGGCGACCTGGTGGTGCTGTCTGGCCCGCGATGAACCCCACGACGGGTTTCTTCATGTGCTCCTTCACGAACTGCGCCGCATTCTGCTCGTCGGTGCCGCCAATCTCGCCCATCAGCGCGACGGCTTTGGTATCGGGGTCCTGCTCGAACGCCGTTAGGCAGTCGATGAAGTTCGTGCCGTTGATCGGATCCCCGCCGATCCCCACGCACGTCGTCTGGCCAATGCCGGCGCGGGTGAGCTGGTAGACGATCTCGTAGGTAAGCGTACCGGATCGGCTGACGACGCCCACCGGCCCCGGCGCGCAGATCCGCCCGGGGATGATGCCGACCTTCGACTTGCCCGGCGAGATGAGTCCCGGGCAATTCGGGCCGAGCAGTCGGGCGCCCCGCTCTTTCACGAAGGGATACACGCGGGTCATGTCGAGCACGGGGACGCCTTCGGTGATGGCGACGATGAGCGTCACGCCGGCGTCGGCCGCCTCCATCATTGCGTCCGCCGCGTACATGGGCGGGACGTAGATGACCGACGTGTTCGCGCCGGTTTCCTTGGCGGCCTCGGCGACCGTATTGAAGATCGGGACCTTGTCGTCGAACTGCTGGCCGCCCTTGCCCGGCGTCACACCGCCCACGACCTGCGTGCCGTACTCGATCATCTGGCGCGTGTGGAAGGATCCGTCGCGGCCCGTGATTCCCTGGACGATGACCGTTGTGTTCTTGTCGATGAAGATGCTCACGCAGCCTGTCCTCCCGTTGCGAGCTGCACGGCGCGCTGCACGGCTTCGTCCATGTCCGTCATCGCGGAAAACCCGTTCTCGGTAAGGATCTTCACCGCGATCTCCTCGTTCGTGCCCGTTAGGCGTATCACGATCGGTACCTTGAGCGGGTTCTGCTTCGTCGCCGTCACGATGCCGTTGGCCACGTCATCGGTGCGCGTGATGCCGCCGAAGATGTTGAACAGAATGGCCTTCACACTCGGATCGGCCGTGATGATCTTGAGTGCGTTGACGACCTTTTCGGGATTCGAGGAGCCGCCAATGTCGAGGAAGTTCGCGGGCTCGCCGCCGTAGTACTTCACGAGATCCATCGTGGCCATGGCGAGCCCCGCACCGTTCACCACGCAGCCGACGTTGCCGTCGAGCTTGATGAACGTGAGGCTCGCGTTGCGTGCCTGCACCTCGCTTGGGGCTTCGGCCGACTCATCACGCAGCGCGGCGATCTTCGGGAGGCGATCGAGCTCGTTGTCATCGATCGACATCTTGGCGTCGAGAGCGACGACTTCGCCGTTAGGCGTGACGACCAATGGGTTGATCTCCGCGAGCGAGGCCCCGTTGGCCATGAACGCGTCGTAGAGCTGCTTCATGATCTTCGCCGCCGCGCGCGCCTTCGCCGCGTCCGGATACAGGAAGAACCCGAGCTCCATGGCCTGGAATGGCATGAGGCCATAGCGGGTGTCGATCGGGAGCCGCAGGATCTTATCCGGCGTCTTGGCCGCAACCTCCTCGATATCGATGCCGCCCGCCGGGCTCACCATGAAGACCGGTTTCTTCGACGCGCGGTCGAGGATGATGCCAACGTACGCCTCGGTCGCGATGTCCGCGGCGTCGGTTACGAGCACCTTCTGCACCGTGAGGCCCTTGATCTGCATCCCAAGGATCTTCCCAGCCACGTCACGTGCCTCCTCGGGTGTCTTCGCCAGCTTCACGCCCCCCGCCTTGCCTCGACCCCCGGCGTGCACCTGCGCCTTCACGACAACCGTACGTCCTATCCGCCGTGCGATCTGCTCGGCCTCGGCGGGCGTGGTCGCGACATCACCTGGCGGGATCGGCACGCCGAAGCCGCGCAGAATCTCTTTCGCCTGATACTCGTGAATGTTCACGTGCTCTCCGCGGTGAAAGTACGGATGGTAATCACTTCGCGGTCGGGAGCTTGAGCAACCGACCGAGATCATCGTACGCCTTGCCGAACGCCTGCCAATCGCCGCGCTGCAGCGCATCTCGCATCGCGGCGTAGAGATCGTTGACGCGTTGGCGAAAAGCGGCTGGCGTGACGGTCGAGGCCGCATCGGGCGTTTCCGGCCGCATCCCGATCGCCTCGGCGAGTGTAAACCCGAATCCAACGGAATCGCGGGCGGCACCAGTCCCGTGAATCGCGACGCGCGCGACCGTCGGCGCACCGTCGCTTCGCCACGCGTACGTGGTCTGCAGATACGCGGCCCCACCGCCTCGGATCGGAACAGCGCGGACCGGACCACGACGCAGCGTCACATCTCGCGGAGGCGCCGGCGATTCCGGAACGCGCAGCAAGCGCTCGAGCACCGCGGGCCAGCGCAACGGGGGATCGGGGAGCGTCTGCCAGTACGTCACCGGTTGCGGCCCGCCGACGGACACGACGATCCCACGTACTCGTTCGCTCTCGTCGAGGAGCGGCGTCGTCCACGCGAGCTTCGAGTCCGCCGGCGTTAGGTACATTGGACGGTAGGCGCCGCCGAAGAGCGCCGTGTCTCCACTGAACGACCCGGGCAAGTGCGCTGCGATCACCGCTGGGTCGGCGCGCGTTCCGTAACGCGCCAAAGCGGCGGCTTGCGCAACGGCACTCTCGATCGGCGGTGGGACGTTCGCAACCACGCCGTCGGGCAGCGAGCTCCAGCTCGTGAACAGCGGCTGGAACCGATGCACCCACGTTGCCGCGATCGGGTCGAGCACTGAATCGGCGACCAACGTGACGTGTCCCGATTGCGCGTGTACGATGGCCGTTGCGGCATGCCGCACATATGACACATCCTCGCCGCCGAGACGCGTGTGCTCGCTAACCGGGTAGTAATCCGTCGCGGTGTACAGGTGGACGGCCCAATAGAGCGTGTCCCGCCAGGCGATCGGCGTGACGTGCGCCGACTGCCAGAAGAACGGCGCGAGCATCTGAAGCCGGTCGTGAACATCGCGGTGCAGTATCATGCGAGGCTCGCGTACGTCCACGTCGCTGAACATGAGACGAAGATTCTGCTGGTCCCAGGCATGCGCGACGCGTGAGGGCCACTGCGAGATCTCGGGCGCGTCCACCGGGCCCTCACGGTCCGACACCACGAGAGGGCCCGCGGCCGAGTCATAGACGAGCGCCGCGCGGATTGCGCCGCCCTCCTCGACCCCACCTCCAGCGACTCCTGTTATGCCGCCACGGTCGTCGCTCGACCATGCCCGTATGCGCGTCACCGTCCACGCGGCGAACGGGTCCGCGGCATCGGGGCCGGTTGGCCGTTGTGCCGCGACTGCCACGAGACGCCCGCTGTCCGTTGCCCAACCGATCGCGCCGCTGACGATTCCCTGGCGACGTCGTTCCGTGGCGCGTCGGATCGCGCCCGCGTCCCACTCGGACAGCGATTGCGCCGCATCGCGAAGCGAGGGCAACGCGATCTGATCGGCCGAGTCCCCCGTGATGACGCGATCGACCGCGTAGGCTCGCTGGGTGTAGAGGGCCCGCGTTTTGAGATACCCTTCTTCGCGGCTCACGGGGTCTACCGGACCGGCGAGGCGCTGAGCGAGCGGTGGAAGGAACTGACGGAGTCCGAGCGACAACGCCAGCACCGCGGTGACCGCGACGAAGGCGATGCGCATCTGTCCTGTCCACGCGGCCCAGCCGACGAGGACCGCGGCCGCCGCCGTCGCGAACGCCAGCACGAAATTGGCCGGAACGGCGACCTTCCAGTCCGCCGACGTGAATGCCCCGGCCGGACCCGTTCCGTTCAACAGAAGCCCCAAGCCGTCGAGCCGGTAACTCCAGGCGAGCAGGAAGATGAGCAGCGCGCCTAACAAGGACAGGTGCCGGCGCACGTAGCCCGACACATGAAGCGTGCCGCGCTCCCATCGCAAACTCGGCGTGAGGGCGTAGAGAAACACGACGACCGTGGTCGCAGCGAGCAGCGCGATCAGCGACCACACGTGCAACGATGTCTCGAACGGGAGCCAGTACATCCAGAACCCGAGGTCGTACTCGAAGTAGGGATCGGCCTCCCGGAACGGCTGGCCCCAGCGGACGAGCGCCAGTGACGTCCAATCGTCTTGCGGAAAGGCGAGCAGAATCCCGAACAGCAGGGACATCGCGATGACGGCGAGCAGCAGATAGCGGCTCGGCACCTCTTCCCCGATCTCGATGTTCGCGACGCGACGCGGCAGGACGAGCGAGACCACCGAGTGCCGCACCGCATACAGGTTGCAGAAGAAGAAGACCGTCGCAACCGCGCCGGAGAGGCCGCGCAGGATCGTCAGGTTCTCGACCCGTGCCCACCAGACGGACTCCGCCCCCAGCGCCGAGAACCAACGGTAATCGACATAGACGCCGGCGAGCGCCTTCCCGAGCAGAAGCAGGAGCGCGACGCCTACCGCCGCGGCAATCAGCCAGCGTCGAGTGAGCACGTCAGGTCGCGACGCCCTGCGAGCGAAGCCAACTCTCCATCTCCGTTTGAATCTGAGTCAGACGCTCCGCCGTTGTGGCCTCGAAGCGAGCGACCAATACCGGCTGCGTATTCGACGCCCGGATGAGTCCCCACCCTTCCCCGAACAACACGCGCGCGCCATCCACACCCACGACTTCATGGTCGCGCGCGAAGTATTTCACGGCTTCGTCCACGATCGCGAATTTCCTATCATCAGGACAGTCGATTCGGATTTCAGGGGTCGAGACGAATCGGGGCACATCCGCGAGAAGGTCCCCGATGGACCGCCCCGACTCCGAGACAATTCGCATGAGCCTCGCGGCTGCGTATATGGCGTCGTCGTGACCGTAGAACGACTCGGTGAAGAACATATGGCCCGACATCTCTCCGGCGATGGGGGCGCCGAGCTCTTTCATCTTCCCTTTGATGAGCGAGTGCCCCGTCTTCCACATGACGGGCCGTCCTCCGGCCCGGGCTACTGCCTCGGGAAGCGCCTGTGAGCACTTCACGTCGAAGATGATGGGCTGACCCTTCCCTGTCCGTGCAAGGACGTCTCTCGCGTACAGAATCAACAGGTAGTCGCCCCAGATGATCTGGCCTGTCGAGTCGACGACGCCAATGCGATCGGCATCGCCATCGAACGCGACGCCGAAGTCGTAGCCGCGGCGCGTCACTTCGGCGATCAGCGGCTGAAGGTTCTCGATGACCGTGGGGTCGGGATGGTGGTTTGGAAAGGTGCCGTCGCTCTGGCAGTAAAGGCACTTCGCGTCAGGCAGAAGCTTCTCGAACAAGGCGGGCGCCACGAGAGCCCCGGCGCCGTTCCCGCAGTCGATGACGACGCGTGGCGGGCGAGCCAGGGGTCCGGTCCGTCGGACGATGTCGTCGATGTAGCGCTCGATCACCGTCTCGTGCCTAACGTTACCTGTGCCGCTCGGGAATACGCCGCCCGTTGCGAGGCGATGCAGCTCCTGGATGCCCTCGCCGTGGACCGAGTCCTTGCCGATGCAGATCTTGAATCCGTTGTACGCCGGCGGATTGTGCGAGCCGGTGATCTGTATGCCAGCGCCGACGTCGAGGTGCGACAGGCTCCAGTACAGGAGCGGTGTCGGCACGACGCCGATGTCGACGACATCGACCCCGGATGCCGTCAGCGCGCCTACGAGGGCATCGCGGAGCGCCGTCCCGTTCGGTCGGTTATCGCGCCCGACAGCCACGGGCCCTGTGACGCCGCGCCGCGCCAGATACAGGGCGAACGCGCCGCCGATAGCACGAGCGGCCTCGATGGTCAGGTCATCGCCGACGACGCCGCGGATGTCGTTTTGGCGAAAGATCCCCGCAGCTATCGGCATGCGATCCAGAACGCACGACGGGCCCGCACGCGCGGACCCGTGACGCTAGCGGCCCGCGCCCGCGGAGCCGGGTGACATGGCTGCCATCGGTCCCGAGGCGGCCGGCGTGGTGGTCGTAGGCTGCGCCGCGCTCCGCTGTGCGAGGGCGGCGATGGAGTCCGGGAATAGGCCGAGCGCGACGATAAGTATCGCGGCGGCGCCGATGACGAAACGCGTTAGGCCGCCGGCCGGGAGCGGCGTCGGGGCGTTCGCGGGCCGCGGCTTCATGTACATGACCCGGACTACCTGCAGGTAATAGCCCGCCGAGATCGTGGTCGCGATGACGAGCAGCACCGCCAGTCGGAACTGGGGTGCCGGTGCCTGCAGCGCTGCCTGAAGCACGTACCACTTGGCGAGGAAGCCAATGCCGCCCACAATCGGGAAGCCAAGCAGCGCCAGCATGAACACGGTCATCGCGGCCGCCATCCACGGTCGATCGTTCCAGAGTCCCGAGTAGCTGTCGATCGTCAGGTCCCCCTCTCCCGGTTGGCCGAGCGCCACGATCACGGCGAACGCGCCCATGGTCGCGAGCGTGTATGCGAACAGATAGAAGATGAACGCCGACGACCCCGCGGGTGTGCCCACCACGAGCGCGACCAACACGAATCCGGAATGCGCGATACTCGAGTAGGCCAGGAGCCGTTTGAGGTTCTGCTGGGCGAGCGCGACGACGTTGCCCAGCACCATCGTGATCGCGGCCAGCCACCAGACGGCAACGTGCCAACGGAGGTATGCGCCGTTGAAGCCCTCGAGCCACACGCGGAGGAACGCTGCGAATGCCGCCGCCTTCACCGCTGCGGCCATGTAGCCCGTGATCGGCGTCGGCGCGCCCTCGTACACGTCGGGCGTCCACATGTGGAATGGCGCCGCAGCGACCTTGAAGCCGAATCCGACGAGGAGCAGCGCGATCCCGGCGAGCAGCATCGGGCTGTCGCCGAGTCGGTACTTCGCGACCGTCGCGCCGATCGTTGCGAGGTTCGTCGATCCCGTCGCACCGTACACGAGCGCAATGCCGTAGAGCAGGAATGCTGTCGAGAAGGCGCCTAACAAAAAGTACTTGATCGCTGCCTCGGCCGAACGGGCGCTGCGGCGGTTGAGCCCCGCGAGCACGTAGACGGCGATCGACATGAGCTCGATGCCGAGGAAGACGATCATGAGGTCTCGCGCGGCGGCGAGAATCATCATGCCGCTCGTGGCGAACAGCACGAGTACGTGCGACTCCGGTGCGTCGATGCCCTCTCGCGTGTTGTAGTCGATCGAGAGGGCTATCGCGATGAACGTTGCCAGGAGGAAGATCAGGTCGGCCGCCCATCGGAAGCCGTCGACCGCGACGATGCCTTCCTTGGCCTTCGCCCCGCTCGCGGCAAACCAGATCACGGCGACCGTCGTGATCAGCGTGACGACCAGTGCGCCGATTCCCACCGATCGTTGATGGCTCGCGCTGTCGGGTCGCCATGCGGACCACAACATGAGCACCATGGCCCCGGCCATCAGGATGAGGTCGGGTGCGAGCGCGAGCGTCAGCCCACCAGGCAGGGTCACGTCGATCGGCATCAGCGGACTCCGGGTGGCAGGCTCGCGGCGCGCTGAGATGCCCCCGCTTCCACCCTGCGGACGAACGAGGTCGTTGCGCCTTCCATGCGAGCGAGCACGGGTTTCGGATAGAGGCCCAACCAGAAGATGACAAAGACGACCGGCACGAGCAGGCCGATCTCACGCCAGTTCAGGTCTCTCAGATGCAGGTTCTCGCGCTTGTCAAGCGGGTTGTAGATGATCCGCTGCAGCGGCCACAGAAGGTACACCGCGGCGAGAATGACGCCTAACGCCGACACCGTCGTGAAATAGGGGAACGTCTTGAACGACCCGACCATCACGAGAAACTCGGACACGAAGCCGTTGGTGCCAGGCAACCCGATGCTGGAGAGCACCACGATCGTGAGGACCGTCGCGAACACGGGCACCACCTTCGCAATGCCGCCGTACGCAGCGATCTCACGCGAGTGCGTTCGCTCGTAGATCATGCCGATGAGGAGGAACAGCGCACCGGTGGAGAGCCCGTGGCCGATCATTACCATCATTGCGCCCTGGACGCTTTCACGAGTGAGCGCGAAGAGACCGAGCATCACCATGCCGAGGTGCGCGACCGACGAGTACGCGACCAGCTTCTTGAAATCCGGCTGCACCATTGCCACGAGTGACCCGTAGATCACGCCGATCACCGCGAGGATGATGATGCCGGTGCGCATCCCCGGACTCATCGCCGCCGCCGGGAACAGCGGAATCGCCAATCGGATGAACCCGTAAGTCCCCAGCTTCAGCATGATGCTGGCGAGGATCACCGATCCGGCTGTGGGCGCCTCGACGTGGGCGTCAGGCAGCCACGTATGGAACGGGAACATCGGCACCTTCACCGCGAAGGCGCTGAAGAACGCGAGGAACAGGAGCGTGCTGCCGGGCAGGAAGATCCCGAACCAGGAGAGATTCAGTCCGCCTTGCGGTGTTTGCGCCGCCGCGGCGAAGATCTGGTCGAACGCGAAGTTCGGGATGCCGGTGGCCGGGTCCCCCGCCTTGATGCCGAGATACAGGATCGCCACGAGCATGAGCAGCGACCCGACCATCGTGAAGATGAAGAACTTGAGCGCTGCGTAGAGCCGTCGCGCGCCGCCCCAGATGCCGACGATGAAATACATCGGCACCAGCATGACCTCCCACATCACGTAGAAGAGGAAGAGATCGCGCGCCATGAACACGCCGAGCATCCCGCTGGTGAGGATCAGCATGAGCGCGTGATACGCGTGCAGCTTGGTGCGCACGCTCGTCCAACCGCCTAACACCACGAGCGGCATGATGAACGTCGTGAGCAGCACCAACATTACCGAGATGCCGTCAACGCCGACCGCAAAGCGGATGCCCCACGTACGAATCCACGGAAGGTCCACGACGGCCCGGAACCCGGTCTCTCCCGGCGCGACGACCCACCAGAGTCCTATCGAGACGACGAACTCGAGGAGGAAGGTGAACAGCGTGATGCGCCGCGGGAACATCGCGGCGGCGTCATCGAGCCCACCGGTTCCCTCACCCTTGCTGGCGCTGCCGTGCAGCAGGATCACCAGCGCGCCGGCCACGGGAAAGGCCAGCAGCGTAGGCAGGACCCACGACTCGTATCCGATCGAGTTCAGAAAGGCGAGCACAGGAATCAGCGGAAGGTGAAGGCGCCGAGCACCGCGATGACGCCGATCAGAAGCACCCAGGCATACGTACCGACCTGTCCCGACTGGAGGCGCGAGCCGAACCATCCGAGCAGGCGTGGAATTCCCGTCCCCACCCACGTGACGAGGAGCTTGTCGATGATGCCTTCGTCCACGCCTGTCGCCAGAACGTTCCTCGAGATCCAGACCGTCGGCCTGACGATGACCCGGTCATACAGCTCGTCGACATAGTACTTGTGCAGAAGCACGCGCTCGATCCCATGCTCTTCGGGCGCCTGCGCCTGGGGCACGAGCCGCTCGGGCTTGAGGCGGACGAGCGCGATGATGATGCCGAGCGCGGCGATCGCGACCGCGGCACCAATGAGCGCCAACTCAGTGCTGTGCGCCACCTCGTGCGGCCCGCCCGTCACAGCATTCGTTGCCGAACCGACCACCGGCTCGAGCCAACGTTCCAGCGCTCCAACTGGGCCAATCGGCAGCACTGCAGGTAGGTTGAGCCAGCCGCCGAAGAGACTGAGCACGCCTAACACGACGAGGGGGCCCGTCATGATCCACGGCGCTTCCGCCAGATGCGACCGTTCCTTCTCGCCACTCCGGTTCGGCCCGTGGAAGGTGTAGAGCATCATGCGCGTCATGTAGATCGCGGTCAGCAGCGCCGCCGCGAGCCCCATCGCGTAGATCAGATAGAGCA
>DATCGG010000429.1:0-19356 GCA_036509075.1 Gemmatimonadaceae bacterium | reverse complement strand
TACCACTGACAACGCGCAGGTCGAAGCCCACATCACCGCGGTGTCCGCGAAGGTGCAGGCGTTCGTGGGCGCGATGCTCGTCGACAACGACCAGCACGTGCGCGCCGGCGACACGCTCGTCCTGCTCGACGATCGCGACCTCCGCGCACGACTCCGTCAGGCAGAAGCCGATCTCGCGAACGCCGAAGCGGCCGCGGGGACGGACGGTCACGCCGGTCAGGCACGCGCGCAGCTCGCGTCGAGTCAGGCCCAGGCTGCGAGCGCGCAGGCCGCCATCGTCGCGGCGGAAGCTGCGTTCACGAAGGCCGCGGTCGATCTCGAGCGGTTCCGAGGCCTGGCCGCAAAGAAGATCATCTCCGAGCAGCAGCTCGATGCCGCACAGGCGGCGTATGACGGCACGAAGGCCACGCTGGCGGCCACGCGCGAAACCGCGCGCGCCGCGGGAAGCCAGGTAGCCGCGTACGACGCCGCCGCATCGGGCGCGACCGCGCGTCTCCTCTTTGCACGCGCCACGGTCGATCAGGTGAGGCTGCAGCTCAGCTACGCGGTGATCACCGCGCCGGTCGACGGCGTCGTCGCCAAACGCAGCACCGAGCCCGGCTCGCTCGTTCAGGTCGGCCAGCTCTTGCTGTCGGTCGTACCTAACGACATGTGGATCACCGCCAACCTGAAGGAAACCGAGCTCGCCCAAGTTCGGGTCGGGCAGACCGTCGAGTTCACGATCGACGCCTACGGCGACGATCACAGATTCGAGGGCAAGGTGGAAAGTGTGAGCGCGGCAACCGGCGCTCGCTTCGCCCTCCTGCCGCCCGACAACGCGACTGGCAACTACACGAAGGTCGTGCAGCGCGTTCCGGTGCGCATCGCCGTCACTGGCGGCGTGGATAACGTTCACCCGCTTCGGCCGGGCATGTCGGCCGAGGTGGCGATCGAGGTGAAGTGAGATGAACCGCGAACAGATCTACCGGAACCGGTACCTGATCGCGTTCGCGGTGGTGTTGGCGAGCATGCTGGAGCTGATCGACAGCACCATCGTGAATGTCGCGATCCCGCAGATGATGGGACACCTGGGCGTCACGCTCGAGGAGGTCGCGTGGGTGAACACGGGCTACATCGTCGCGAACGTGATCATTCTGCCTCTGACCGGGTGGCTCTCCTACCGGCTCGGCCGGCGCAACTACTACACCGGGTCCGTTCTGCTCTTCACGGTGTCGTCCTTCTTCTGCGGCAACTCGACCTCCCTGGAGGCGCTCGTCTTCTGGCGGATCGTGCAGGGGACCGGCGGCGGCGCGCTGATCTCGACTGCCCAGGCGATCCTGTACGACGTGTTCCCCGAGGAAGAGCGAGGAACGGCGATGGCGATCTTCGGCATCGGCGTGATGGTCGGGCCGACGTTAGGCCCCACCATCGGTGGCTGGATCACCGACCACTACTCGTGGCCGTGGATCTTCTTCGTGAACCTGCCGATCGGCGCGATCGCCGCCTTCATGACCTGGCGCCTCGTGCCGGAGCCGGAGCACAAGCCGGTGCAGAGCCCGAGCGTCGACTGGTTCGGGCTCGCCTTCCTCATCGTGGGCATTGGCGGGCTTCAGGTGATGCTCGAGCGCGGCGAGTCGCAGGACTGGTTCGCGTCGCGCGAGATCCAGACGTACCTGGCGCTGTTCGTCACCGGTATCGTGGCGTTCATCTGGCAGGAGCTCCGGACGAAAAACCCGATGGTCGATCTCCGCGTGCTCAGGAACCGGCAGTTCACGGCTGGCATGTCGTACGCGTTCGTGTTCGGGTTGGCACTCTACGCCCAGAACTTCGCGCTCCCCGTGTTCCTGCAGAACTTGTTAGGCCACACGGCGTGGAACACCGGGCTTGTGCTGTTGCCCGGTGCGCTGGCGAGCGCTGTCGGGATGGCGATCGGCGGAAAGCTGTCCGCGCGGTGGGACGCCCGGCTGTTCATCGCCGGCGGGTCGGCACTCTGGTTCCTGGCGATGTGGGATCACTCGCAGTTCACGACCGAGATCGGGCTCCACGACGCCGTGTGGCCGATCACCCTTCGTGGACTGGCGTTAGGCCTGGTGTTCGTACCGCTCGCCAACGCGACGGTCGCGGACCTGAAGCCCTCGCAGCTCCCGCAAGGGACCGGCTTGTTCAACCTGATGCGCCAGCTCGGCGGCAGCGTGGGTATTGCGCTGACGTCGACGTTCCTCTCGCACTACTCGGCCGAGAGCCGGTCGGCGCTTGTGACGCATCTGTCGCCGGAAAGCGAACCAGTGCGTGAGTGGCTTACGCGCGTGACGTTAGGCGCGATGCGCCAGGGTGGGTCGCTCGAGGAGGCGCGCCACCGGGCCGATGGGCTGCTCAACATGGTGATCGACCGTCAGGCATCGATGCTGGCGTTCGACCGGTTGTTCCTGCTCATGGGCATCGCACTCATCTGCGGGGCGTGTTTGCTGGTGTTTTTCCGGACGGGGAAGACGGTGGGTGGGGGGATGGCCCACTAGGGCGGGAAATAGGGAACCGGGAACGGGGAACCGGGGACAGGAACACTCTACCGTGGATCGCGACTATACCGAATAGAGGGCTTCGGTTCCCGGTTCCCCGTTCCCAGTTCCCAGTTCCCTGTTCCCGCGTAGGGGATCCCCTTACGCCGGTTCCTCCCCTCCGCCGACCGAGAATACATCGGGCCCGAAGCAATTTGCCTCCATAGGCGACACGACACTTTGGAGGCACGATAATGCGGTCCTACACGCTCCTTTCGACGACAATCGCTTTCTCGGCCGCGGCAGCGGTCGCCCTCAGCGTCACGGCGGCCCGGCGCGAGCCCACCGTCGCCCGCGTTGATTTTGGCAAGACGATCACCGCCACTCGGCCCGTCTACGACGCGCGGGTCCCCGCGGTCGCCGACCCGACAATCAAGGAATTCATCATCCCGATCACGCACGACACCGTCGAGATCGCGAACGGAGTGAAGTACGAGGGATGGACATTCGGCGGCACCGTGCCCGGCCCCGTCCTTCGCGTTCGCGAGGGTGACCTGGTCCGCATCAAGGTCGTGAACAAGGCCCCGATGCCGCACTCGATCGACTTCCACGCGGCCCGCATCCCCGCCAATGTCGCGTATCGGATGATCAACCCGGGCGACACGATCTCCTTCGAGTTCACCGCGCGAGATCCCGGCGCCTACATGGTCCACTGCGGTACTCCGCCAGTGACGATGCACCTCATGCAGGGGATGTACTTCGCCATCATCGTCGACCCGAAGGACGGCTGGGGGACGAAGGCAGACAAGGAGTTCGTGCTCGTGCAGAGCGAGTTCTACGCGAAGAAGGACTCGACCACCGGCGGTACCATTCCCGACTGGCAGGCCGCCATGGCCAAGAACGCGAGCTACGTCGTGTTCAACGGCCGCGCGGGGCAGTATAAGGAAACCCCGCTCAAGGTGGACGTCGGCGATCGCGTTAGGCTCTTCGTCGTGAATGCGGGCCCGTCCTTCAACAGCGATTTCCACGTCGTCGGCGCGGTGTTCGACCGCGTGTACCCCGACGGCAACCCCGACCATGTGCTCGAGGGCGTACAGACCTACATGGTGCCCGCCGGCGGCGGTGCCGTGTTCGAGACGGTGTTCGACAAGAACGCGAGTGGCGAAGGACTCTACCCGTTCGTGACCCACAGCTTCGCCGACGCCGAGAAGGGCGCGGTCGGAATCATTCAGGTCGGCACGCCGAAGCAGTTCGCCACCATGTCGCACTGAGAGAGCTCATGAAGATCTTCGACCTCCGCCGCGTGGCTCGCGAGGCAGTCGCCGCCAACCCGACACGCCCTGCCACCGCGACCGTGCACGACAGCGCCGACACTCGGCTCATCGTCTTTCGATTGTCTCCCGGCCAGTCGGTTGCGCCCCACCGGAATGCGTCGAGCGTGACCCTCACCGTGATCTCCGGCAGCGGATTGACGAGCGGTGCCGACGAGGAGCGTCCGATCACTACCGGCGACGTCATCACCTACGACCCTAATGAGGTCCACGGCATGCGCGCGGCAGACGAGGAGCTCGTTCTGCTCGCGACCATCACGCCGCGACCCGGTACCCGAGGCGGCTGATGGACTGGTTCGTCAACGCGTTTCTCAATGCGAGCCTCGCGTGGCTCGCCGCTGGCGTCTCACTCGGCGTGGCGATGGCTGTCCATCCGGCGTGGGCGATCTATCGTGCCGCGCACCTCCACATGAACCTGCTGGGTTTCGTCGCGATGATGATCTTCGGCGTCGCGTATCACGTGATCCCGCGGTTCACCGGCCATCCGCTCCACAGTCGCCACCTGGCCGCCATCCATTGGTGGCTCTCGAATGGTGGCCTCGCAGTGTTCGTTGCGGGTTATGTGATGCTGCCCAATACGGCCTTTGGAACGCTCGCACGGGTCGTGGTTGCGGTCGGCGGAATTCTGTCGGCCGCTGCGTCCTATGCGTTCGTCTACAACCTCTGGCGTACGATCGACGGACCGCCCGGCAGCAAGCACTCCGCCGGCAAGGCACCTGCACCGACCGCCGTTCCCTTACGGCGCGCCGCTGCGAGGTGACGCGTGCACTCCCTCGTGCGCCGTTATCTCAAGACCGGCGTCGGGTTTCTCGCGTTAGGCCTGGGACTTGGACTTTGGATGATGGCCGACCGCGAGCTGCGACAGCGATTCCCCTCGCCTTACCTCGTGAGCGCGCACACGCACGCGATCTTCGTCGGTTTCGTGATGATGATGATCCTCGGTGTGGCGCTATGGCTCTTCCCTCGGCCGGCGAAGGGCGACACGCGGTATTCGCCCCGCGCGGCGAACGTGGCGTACTGGCTCGTCGCGTGCGGGACCGCCGGACGCGTCGCCGGCGAGCTCGCACGCCAGGTCTCGAGTGTGACGTGGCTCCGCGCCGGCACGGTGATGACCGGGATCGTTCAGGTCGCCGGGCTCGCGGTGTTCTTCTACACCATGTGGTCCCGCATTCGCCCGTTAGGTAGCCAGACCCGCGAAGCCCAGGGAGAGCGGTTCTGATGCAGCCGACCGACGCGGCGCGTGCAATGGACGCCCTGCGGCGCGTGGTGCACGCAATCCGCATCGCGACGCGAGCATCAGAGCGCGCGTTTGGGCTCAGCACGGCACAGCTGTTCGTCCTCCGCCAACTGTCGGCAAGGTCCGGTCAGTCGCTGAGCGACCTCGCTGCGCGGACGCGTACGACGCAGAGCTCGATCTCCGAGGTCGTCGCGCGCCTGGTTCGAAACGGTCTGGTGAGTCGTGCACCGAGCTCGATCGATCGCCGCCGCGCGGTCCTCAGCCTCACTCCCGCCGGCGACGCCATACTGGCGAACGCGCCCGAAACGATCCAGGAGCAACTGCTCCGTGGCTTCGAATCGCTCGACCACGGAACACGACAATCGCTGGCCGACAACCTCGAATCGTGGCTCACGGCGTCCGGCCTGAACGAGGTAAGTCCCACGCTCTTCTTCGAGCCGTCACCCCGATCAAAGGGGTCAGACCGCCGCGACCAGACGGCAGACAACTGAAGACAGCAGACAGCAGACGGCAGACGAGACTGCGCTGCTTCCTCTGCCGTCGGCCCTCTGCCGTCTGCCGTCGGGGTTGTCTGCCGTCTGCCGTCTTGTTCGGCCTCTATCGAAAAGGTCGCGATCCCTCGCTACGCTCGGGATGACATGAGGGCAATGGCGCACCCCGCACCATTGCCCTCGTTCAGTCGCCTTGTCCCTTCTGTTGTCTGGCGCCTAACGCGCTGCCGCCCTTGGCGGCCATCTCATTGAATCATGGTCGTCATCCCCTGCGCGCTGGCGAGCGCGACGCGTGCCTGATGATAGGACGTCCGCGCGTCGATGACCTGATCGCGCGCCGCGTTGAGCGTCATCGACGCCGTGATGACGTCGGCATTCCCACTCACGCCCTGCCGGAAACGCTCGCGCGCCTGGTTGACTTCCTGCTCCGCCAAAACCAGCCGCGCCTGCGCCGCCGCAACTTCCTCGCGCGCCGAGCTCACGCTGATCATCGCCTGCCGCACGTCGGTCTCGACCTGTCGCTTCGTGTCGACCGCCGTCACTTCAGCCTCGCGCTGCCGAGCGCGCTCTTCCGCCTTCTTGGACTCCATGTGCAGACCGTCGAAGATCGGAAGGGATACCTGCAAGCCATAGGAGTACGTGCCTAACATGCGGTCGGTCTCCTTACCGTTCGACCCATGGTCCGCGTAAAGCGCCACCGACGGCAACCGCTCCGCCGCGGCCGCACGTGCATGCATCCGCGCACCGTCGAGTGACGAACGCGCGGCCTTGAAATCGGCACGATGCTGGAGGGCGTTCTGCATGATGTCTTCCTCACGACCCATCCGGTCCTCGTCCGACGGCGCGCGCAGCGAATCGCCGATCACGAGCGGCGCTGCATCGGCCAGTGACAGCTCGTGACGGAGCTGAAGGACGGCGCGATCGCGCTCACCACGGGTCGCGATGAGCTTTGCCTTCGCGTCGGCGAGCTGCGACTCCGCACGCGTGACGTCGAGCGAGATCCCGACGCCCGCGGCGAGCTGCTGCTTCGCGATGTCGAGAAGCTCGGCGGCGAGCGAAGAGTCGGCCTGACGTGCAGCGATCCGCGCTTCGGCGCGAAGGACGCTCAGGTACGCCGTCGCCCCACGCTCGGCCGCGTTGTCAGCGGCATCGTCTGCCTTATAGTGCGCGGCATCGGCGTCCGTCGCGGTCGCGCGCCAGCTCAACACGTTCGGGATGTTGATGAGGTTCTGCGTGATCTTCGCCCGCACATCGATGCTGCGCACGGGGCCCTGCACTTCTCCATCCGGATTGATAGGTATCGAGGAGCCGGCAGGAATGTCGAAGCCCAACGAAGCGGTGTTGTAGCTGCGAGTGCCGTACTGCGCCGTGGTCGACAGGTTTGGGAGCAGGGCGGCACGGCTCTGCGACACGCGCGCGTCCGCCTGCGACGACCGCTCGCGCGCCGCCGCGGTGCTCGCGCTCCGCTCGGCAGCCATGCGCGCGGCGCCGCCCAGTGTCATGGGAGCGGGCGCGGTGGTCTGTGCCTCGAGCGTGCTGTAGCTCGAGAAAAGGCAGCCCGCAGCGACAGCAGTGACGAGGCCGACGCGAGAGGGCAAGGAGATCAATGAAGTAGGCATGTGGAGCTCGGATAGTCGAATGAGGTCTGCGCGGAACTCGCGCCGGTTACACCAAGGAGAAAAGCAACGCCAGGGCCACACGGGGTCGTCTCGGTGACGAGCGGGTAAGTCCAAGTCAGCCAACGCAGTCGAACGCTGAAGGCACCTGCGCCGCGCGCGTTGGTGACGGTTCGCGTCGCGCCATGTCGCGAGATTGCGAGATTACACGACGGGCGCGCGCGCCGTGCGACGTTAGGCGTGGCTCGCTGCACGATCATGACGACCTCCCCGCGCGCTCGAACCACGCGTTCGCCTGCCGGGTATCGCCGATGCGCAGCCACAGCTCGCCGAGTCGGTACGCCATGGTCGTTTGCTCGTTCTCGTCGAACTCGCCGAAGGAGTCGAGCGCGTTGGCGAGCCACCGAGCGGCATGGCGTGCGTAGTAGCGCTCCGCCTCCACGTCGCCTTCGTCGACGCAGCACCACGCTGCACGGACCCAGAGCTCGGCGACCCGGCGCGCATCGTCGCCGCGCCACTCCGCGATCCTCGCCGCGCCGTCGTACTTGTCCGAGCCGGCGACAGTGAGTGCAAGCCATGGAATGCGCACCGACGTGCCGAGGTGCGGGGCGAGCTCGGCCTGTACGCGCGCGCGGACGTCGTCCGTGATCTCCACTTCGTCTCCGAAGTCGGCCACGGAGCCGACATAGCCACACCGGGGACAGACGTGCACCAGGAAAGGCAGCACGGCGATAGCGATACTCGCCGGCGTGCTCGGATCGATATAGAAGTCCTGGCCGGCTTCGTCGTTCGCCGACGCGGCCATCGATTCAAAGACCGACTCGCAGACCGGGCAATGCAGGTCGATCCACTTGAGCGTCATCATAGGAGTGGTCTCCACCACGAGAGGTCGATCGGAACTTCAGGCTCGTGGAAAAGCAACCGGAGGACCACTCGACCCGGCACACGTATATCGTTGCTTTATATCGGCTTAGACAGTTTTGCCCGAGGAGTCGTGGGTGCCGCGCGATACGACATTTCGCGTTGTCACGAAATCTCGCGCAGTGTACCTTGCGGCCCATGATGCTTCGCGCCCGACACCTGCTGTTCGCCTGGCTCACCTATGGAGCCCTGCAGCTCGCGCTGCTCGGCATCCCGGGTGCGTCCCGGCAGCTGACTGTCGGGAGTCGCGAATCGCGGACGCAGACCACATCGCAGTCGATCACGCTCGGCAAGCGACTGCTCGCTGCCGACGTCTCGGAGCGTCGCGCGACCACGCCGTTCGTCCCGTCCGCGTACGCTCGTCTCGACCTCCCGGGAATCGTCCGGGTCGGCGATATCGCAGTGCCGCGTCGGCAGGCGCCTGCCTCGGCGCCTGCCGCTCTCCCGCCCGCCCGCGCACCACCCGCGCTCGCGTAGGCCGTTAGCGCCGTTAGGCGCGCCCTGAACAATCCGACGCCGGCCAACCGCTGAGCCGCTCGCATCCTGCGACGCGGCCTGGCCGGCGAATGGCCTGAATGCGGGAGAACCGTCCACATGAAATCCATCAAGTGGCGAGTGATTGTCATCCTCGCCCTCGTGGCCACGAGCGTGCTCGCGCTCGTGCCACGTTCCGTCAAGCAGCGAGTGTACAACGCGCAGAGCGGACAGATGCGCGATACCACCGTTCGCCGAGTGCCCATCAAGCTCGGGCTCGATCTCCGAGGCGGCGTGCATCTCGCGCTCGAGGTCGATGAGTCGCGCGGTGTGATATCAGATTGCTCCGACGCGATCCGTCGCGCGGAGCGTGTCGTGCGCACGCGCATCGACGAGTTCGGAACGACCGAGCCCGTCGTGCAGGTTGCAGGAAACTGTCGGCTCATCGTCGAGCTGGCTGGCGAGACCGACCCAGCCCGCGCGCGGTCGATCGTCGAGCGCACGGCGTTTCTCGAGTTCCGCCTGACCGATACGAGAGATCAGTTTCGATTGGCCCTGCCCGCGATCGACGCGGCGTTACAACGAGCGGGCGTCACTGCCAGTCGTTCCGGCGGGGCGGCGACGCGCGCCAACGACGGCGAGCCGTCGTCCGGCAAGGCGATCACCGATCTTCTGACGTCGCGCGCAGACTCCACCGACTCGACGACCGCCGCAACCGGACCCGCCGGTGCGACCGGCGGCCCGTTCTCGAGGTTGTTGAATCAGGGACGCGTGCCGGGTGAGTTCCTCGTCGCCGAAGACAGGGTTGCCGACGTCGACCGGCTCCTCGCACGCCCCGAGCTTCAGCAGCTCGTGCCGCGTGGGCTGGAGCTGCGCTGGGGCACCGCGATCACGCGGGGTGGCCTAACGGCGCGACCGCTCTATGCGGTGCAATCGCGGGCGATAATCACTGGCGAGGAGCTGCAGAAGGCCGTTGCCGGTCGCGACCCGATGACCAACGCCGCGGAGGTCCAGTTCGAGCTGACGCGCGGCGGTGGCCGCAAGTTCGGGGACGCGACCGGCCGGAACATCGGCAATTACCTGGCGATCCTGCTCGACGGGCGCGTCCAGGGCGAGCCCGCTGTCATCCGCGACCGGATCGGGATGAATGGCCGGATCGAGCTTGCTGGCAAATCGCTCGAGGAAGCGAACGACCTCGCGCTCGTGCTGCGCGCGGGCGCACTGCCGGTGCCGCTCCACGTCGTCGATCAGCGTACGATCGGCGCATCGTTAGGTAGCGATTCCATTGCCGAGGGCGTGCGGGCGTCGGTGCTGGCCGTCGGCTTCGTGCTGCTCGTGATGGGCGTGTACTACGGGCTTTCCGGACTGCTGGCCGTCGGCGCGCTCGGGCTGTACGTGCTGTATTGCTTGGGCGGGCTTGCAGCGTTCGGCTTCACGCTCACCCTGCCAGGGCTGGCCGGGTTTGCCTTGTCGATCGGCATGGCTGTGGACGCGAACGTGCTGATCTTCGAGCGAATGCGCGAGGAGCTCGACGCCGGGCGCTCCGTGAGGCGAGCCATCGACGAAGGGTTCCGCCACGCCATGAGCGCGATCGTCGATTCGAATGTCACCACCGCGCTCACGGCGATGATTCTTTATGTCGTCGGGACGGAATCCGTGCAGGGCTTCGCGCTCACCCTGCTCATTGGCCTGGTCGCTTCGATGGTGACGGCCGTGTTCGTGACACGGACGTTCTTCCTCATCTGGGTGAAGCGTCGGCCCACGATGACGACGCTCAAGCACTTCACCATCCGGCTGTTCGCCAACGCGCGCTACGACTTCATCAAGGTGCGGCGCTGGGCATATGGGATCACGGCGGCGATCATCGTGCCGGGCATGATCACGCTCGCCGCGAAAGGCATTACCTACAGCATCGAGTTCACGGGCGGCACGATGATGCAGGTGCGAACCACCGAGGTGGTGGAGATGAATCGGCTCCGCGGTGCGCTCGAGCGCGGCGGTGTTCCGAAAGCCGAGATTCAGTCGTTCGGCTCGCCGCGCGACTTCGTCATTCGCGCGCGGCTCGATGCGAGCGGCGCGAGTCAGAAGCAGACCGAAGCCGTCGCAGCCGCCGCGAGCAAGGCGCTCGACTCGGAGCTTGGTGCCGGCGCCTACAAGATGATCCGGTACGAGGGCGTGAGCCCCAAGGTCGGCGGCGAGCTTCAGCAGAAAGCGTTCATCGCCATCCTGGTCAGCTTCGTCACGACACTCATCTACCTCGCATTCCGGTTCGAGTGGCGATTCGGGCTCGCGGCGGTCATCGCTACGGCGCATGACGTGATCGCGACGATCGCGTTCATCCGCTATCTCGATCTCGAGGTCAGCCTCGTCGTCGTCGCGGCCGTGCTCACGGTCCTCGGCTACTCGCTGAACGACACGATCGTCATCTTCGACCGCGTTCGCGAGAATCTGAAATCGCGCGGGAACCGCTCGCTGGCGACGATCCTCAACCTGTCGATCAACGAGACGCTGCCACGGACGATTCTGACGGGCGGCACGACCCTCGCGACGGCGCTTTTCCTGTCCTTCTTCGCCGGCGAGGTCATCAAGCCGTTCGCTCTCGTAATGACGTTCGGTATCATTGTCGGAACGTTCTCGTCGATCTTCGTGGCGTCGCCGGTGCTGCTCTGGATCTCGCGGCGATGGAGCACCCCTGCAGCCGCGCGTTCCCAGTCTCCGCCAGTCACACCGCGGATCGGGGACCAGGGGTCCGCCGTCCCAACGACATAACGGTCGCCCATGCACGACGCTCACGAATTCCTGCGGACCCTCGCCGTCGTGCTGTGCGTGGCGGCGGTTACTACCGTCGTCTTTCAGCGCCTCCGTCAGCCGGTGGTCTTTGGCTACCTGCTGGCGGGGATGATCGTCGGCCCGCACATCCCGATCCCGCTCGTGGCCGACGAGGCGATCGTGGAAACGCTGTCCGAGCTCGGCGTCATTCTGCTGCTCTTCTCGTTAGGGCTCGAGTTCAGCCTCCGCAAGCTGCTCAGGATCGGCCCGACGGCGGGGCTCGTTGCCGTCGCCCAGAGCAGCGGGATGGTCTGGATCGGTTACGTGCTTGGCCAACTCCTCGGCTGGACGACGCTCGAGAGCGTGTTCGCCGGCGCCGTCATCGCGATCTCGAGCACGACGATCATCGCGAAGGCGTTCGAGGAGCAGCGCGTGAAGGGGCGATTCACCGAGATCGTCTTCGGCGTTCTCATCATCGAAGACCTGATCGGGATCTTCCTCATCGCGATTCTCACCACGGTCGCGACCGGCACTGCGGTGTCGGCCTCGAGTCTCGCGGTGACCGGGGCCCGGCTCGCGACATTCCTCGCTGGCCTCATAGGCGTCGGCCTCCTGGTCGTGCCGCGAACGATCCGCGCGGTCGTTCGCATGAACCGCCCCGAGACCACACTGGTGGCGAGCATCGGCATCTGCTTTGCTGCCGCGCTGCTCGCCTTGTCGTTCGGGTACTCGGTGGCG
The DNA here is from genome assembly GCA_036509075.1 of Gemmatimonadaceae bacterium. Classification (GTDB taxonomy): domain Bacteria; phylum Gemmatimonadota; class Gemmatimonadetes; order Gemmatimonadales; family Gemmatimonadaceae; genus JAJKIV01. The sequence continues at coordinate 7,305 of DATCGG010000429.1, read as the reverse complement.
CTCGGCGCTTTCATCGCGGGCTCGCTCGTCGCCGAATCGGGCGAGGAAAAGGTCGTCGAGCATCTGGTGCAGCCGGTGCGCGACGTGTTCGCCGCCATTTTCTTCGTCTCCGTAGGGGTGCTGATCGACCCGGCTATTGTCGCACAGCACTGGGGGGCGGTGCTGGCGTTCTCGGTCGCGGTAATCCTCGGCAAGCTGGTGTTCGTGACGATCAGCTCGTTCCTGACCGGCTACAGTCCGCGAACGTCGGTGCAGGCCGGCATGAGCCTCGCGCAGATCGGCGAGTTCTCGTTCATCATCGCGGGTGTCGGTCTCTCGTCAGGCGCCACACGCGACTTTCTGTACCCGGTCGCGGTGGCCGTCTCGGCGATCACGACGCTCACGACGCCGTGGCTGATCCGGGCGGCGGGGCCGGTCGCGGAGTGGGTGGATCGCAAGCTGCCGCCCCCGCTGCAGACGTTCGCGTCGCTGTACGGGTCGTGGATCGAGCGGATGCGGCGGTCGGGCGATGGCGCGCCGGAGCTGTCGCTGACGCGTCGGCTCGTTAGGCTCCTCCTGCTCGACGCCGTTCTCATCATCGCCATCGTGATCGGCGCATCGCTGGAGGCTGGCCGTTCCGCCACGCTGATCCACGACTCGATCGGGCTCTCGGAACGGCTCGCGCGGGCCGTCGTGCCGACCGCGGCCGCGATCATCGGGCTCCCGCTGCTCATCGGCCTCACTCGGACGGCGCGCCACCTCGGCGTCGAGCTCGCGCAGAAGGCCATTCCCGCGCCGAAGCCCGGCGACGTCGACGTCGGCGCCGCGCCGCGCCGGGCGTTGGTCGTCACGCTGCAGCTCGCGATCCTCGCGGTCATCGCCATCCCGATCGTGGCGATCACACTGCCGTTCCTGCCGTCCTATCGCTTCGCGCTCGCTCCACTCGCGCTCGTGGCGATTCCAGCCGTGGCGTTCTGGCGAAGCGCCATGAACCTGCAGGGCCACGCGAAGGCGGGCGCCGAGATCATTGCGATGAAGATCGGGAGCGGGATGGCCGACGCTCCTGCCAATGGCGATGATCCGTTTGCGACGGACATGGAACGCGTACGGCTGGCGCTTCCCGGACTTGGCGATCCGGTCTCGGTTCGCATTGGGGAGTCGAGCCCGGCGTCGGACCGAACGCTGGCCGAGCTGAATCTGCGTGGCGTGACGGGGGCGACGGTGCTGGCGATCCTGCGGGATGGTGAGCAGGTGCTGGTGCCGTCGGGCCACGACCGCGTTCGAAGCGGTGACGTGCTTGCGGTCGCGGGCTCGGAGGAATCGGTGGCGGCAGCCCGGGAGCTACTCATCGGCGTTGGAGCGGGCGAGATGAACCACGACCGCTGATGACGCTGCGACTACGACCGCTGAACACGCTGAGGGTGAAATGATGCCGATGAGAAAAGTCCCTCAGCGTCCTCAGCGGCGCTAAGCGTCAGCGTGCTCAGCGTTCGTGGTTCTTGGTGTTTTCTGTCCCGCGGAATTACGCGATCGCCCGCCGGAATCGCTTCGTCGCGGTAGTCATGATGACGGCCGCCATGAACGTCAGAGTCAGATACTGCGGCCACAGCTCAGCGACGCCAATCCCCTTCAGGAAGACGCCTCGCACGATCTCCAGGAAGTACCGGATCGGATTCACGATGGTCATCCACTGAAAGATCTTGGGCATGCTCTCGATCGGCGACACGAAGCCCGACAGCATGACTGCCGGCAACAGCACCAGAATGAGCAGCATGAACGCTTCCTGCTGCGTCTTTGACACCGTCGAGATGAGAAGACCTAACGACAGCGCCGTGAGAATGTACACGAACGAGGCCAGCACCAGCGCGAAGAACGACCCCCGCATCGGGACGCCGAACTGGAACATGGTGAGCCCGGTATAGATCAGCAGGTGGAACAGGCCGAGCCCAAGCACCGGGATCGTCTTGCCCAACATCATCTCCGCTGACGTGATCGGACTGACCAGGAGCTGATCCAGCGTCCCGATCTCGCGCTCGCGAACCACGGCCAGCGCCGTGAGGATGAGACAGATCGTCAGGATCTGGATCCCCATGATCGCCGGCACGTTGAAGAACTTGCTCTCGAGGCTCGGGTTGAACCACGCCCGCGAGCGCAGCTCCACACCGTCCTGCATCCGGGCACCCACCATCTTCGCACCGAACTGCCCGGCGATCTGACTGGCGTACGACTGCGCGACGGTCGCCTGGCTCGCGTCCGACCCGTCGAACAGCGTCTGGACCGACGCGCCTCGACCACTGCGCATGTCGGCCGCAAAGCCCGGCGGAATGGTGAGGCCCATCTGCACGTCACCCTTCGCCAACGCCGACACGACGTCCGCATCGCGCTCGCTGTGCTTCGTGATGATGAAGTAGTCCGTGGTCTTGAACGCCTCCACCAACGCGCGCGATTCCGCCGTATTGTCGTGATCCACCACCATGGTCGAGATGTCCTTCACATCGGTCGTTGCGGCGTAGCCGAGGAGGATCATCTGCACCACGGGCGAGACGAAGATGATTGGCCGCGATTTTGGGTCGCGCACCAGCTGCAACGTCTCCTTCTTGATCATCTGCTTGAGCCGCCCCCAGGAAAACCAACGCCGGGTCGGTGCCGGGGCGGCCATCTCGTCGACCCGGATCATGTGAGCTCCTTTTTGAAGTTCTTGACACTCATGGCGATCGTGAACCCCGCGTAGATCGCGAGCCCGAAGATCGCCGGCCAGAGTACGTCGAGGCCGTTTCCCTTGAGAAACACGCCCCGCGTGAACGACACGTAATACCGCGCCGGGACGACGCGAGAGATCCACTGCAGCGCCGTCGGCATGTTGCTGATCGTGTACATGAAGCCGGAGAACAGCAGCGCCGGCAGATACGTCGCGAAGATCGCTGCCTGGCTCGCGAGAAGCTGCGACTTGAGCCCCGTCGAGAGCAGCGTGCCGAGTCCGAGCACACCGATGAGGAAGACAACGGTGCCTAACGTGAATGTGAGGAGATTGCCCCGGAACGGCACATCGAACACGAAAATCCCGAGGAGCACGGCGATCGCTACGTCGATGAGCCCGATCACGAGATACGGCACCAGCTTGCCGAGGATGACCTCGGTGCGGCTCACCGGCGTGGCGGCGAGCTGCTCCATCGTTCCGCGCTCCCACTCACGCGATACCGTGAGCGACGTGAGCATGGCGGAGATGATCGACATGATCACGGCGATGAGTCCCGGGACGATCATCGACGCGCTGTCGAGCGTCTCGTTGTACCACACGCGCCCTTCGGCAACGACCGGCGCCGGACCACGGCGCGGCATAATGGTCGCATTCTGCGAATAAGTCCGCGCGATCGCGTCAGCGTAACCTCGCGCCACGTTCGCCGTTTTCGCATCGCTCCCATCGAGCAACAACTCCACCGGTGCCGCACGGCCACTCTTGAGATCCGCCGAGAACCGCTCGGGGATCACGATCACGACCCGCACCTTCGCCAGGTCGATCAGCTCCTCCACGCCGACGTCGGTCTGCGGCGTCGCCTTCACCATGAAGTAGTTCGACTCGCTGAACGCCGACGTGAGCGCCCGACTCTCCGGTGTGTGGTCGCGGTCCACGATCGCCGTCGTGATGTGCTCGACGTCGGTGGTAATCGCGTAGCCGAAGAGAATGAGCATGATGACCGGCAGGACGAATGCGAGTCCCAAGCTGCGGGCGTCGCGGCGAAGCTGGATGGCTTCCTTGCGCGCGATCGCCCAGAGCCGGGCTATGCTAAAGATCTTCGGCACGTGCGCGTGAAACTCCGCGGTCTTGCTCGCGGGTCGCGCCGGCACCGGAAAATCCTGGGTTATCGATATCGATGTCATGAGATCATTGCTCCGCCCGCATGCCTGACGCGGGAAACGAACACGTCCTCCAGTGACGCAGGCACGATCTCGATCGACCGGACTCGAAGACCCGCTGCTTCTATACGTTCACGAATGACTTTCGCCGTTTGGTCTGCTTCCTTGACCACCACACGCAGCGCCCGCCCGAACAGGCTGGCGTCAACGATCCCCTCGGCGCCTGCCAGCGTTCCGATGGCGCGTGGGGCGTTCTCCGTCTCCACACGCAGCACCGTTTCCTGCATGGTGGCGCGCATCTCACCGGGCGTACCCAGCGCGATGAGCTTGCCGCGGTTCATCAGCGCCAGACGATCGCAGTATTCCGCTTCTTCCATGTAATGCGTGCTCACGAACACCGTCGTTCCGGCGGCCGAGAGCTGACGAATGACTTCCCAGAAGGCTCGGCGTGCGAGCGGGTCCACGCCCGACGTCGGCTCGTCCAGGAACAGCACCGGCGGCTCGTGCAGCACGGCACAGCCCAGGGCGAGGCGCTGCTTCCAGCCTAACGGCAGCTCGCCCGTCGAGCGATTCACGTGCTCGGTAAGCCCGGACATGGTGAGCGCCCACTCGCGGCGTCGCTGGAAGCGCTCACCCGTCACCTCGCGAAGGCCCGCAGCGAACTCGATGTTCTCCGAGACCGTCAGGTCGTGGTACAACGAGAACAGCTGCGACATGTAGCCGATCGCGTGTTTGATGGCCTCGCCTTCGGTCGACACATCCAAGCCTGTTACGTGTCCGGTTCCGCTCGACGGTCTGACAAGCCCCGTGAGCATCTTGATCGTGGTCGTCTTCCCGGCCCCGTTAGGCCCGAGGAAGCCGAACACCTCGCCGCGTTTCACCGTGAAGGTCACGGCGTCCACCGCGGTGAAAGCGCCGTAGCGCCGGGTGAGGCCGTCGACCTCGACGGCCATGCTGGTCGTGTTAGTTGGCATTTTCGGTGGCCGACAGATCTATGAAGACATCCTCGAGCGAGGGCTCCAGCGCGTGCATGCTGCGAACGGCGATCCCGCCGTTCTCGAGCAGCGCACGGAGCTCGGATCCCTGCCCTTGGGCTTGAAGAGTTAGGTGCAACGATTGGCCGAACAGTGCCGCACTTCGGACGCCGGGTTGAGCACGCATCATCTCCATCGCCTTGACCGGCGCGTCGGAGTCGATCGCGATGGTGCGGCCGCGCAGTCTTCCCTGCAGCTCCGCCGGCGCGTCGAGCGCCGCGAGCTTGCCTTTGCTGAGCAGCGCGACCCGGTCGCACCGCTCCGCTTCGTCGAGGTACGCCGTCGACACGATCGCCGTCATGCCGTTGGCCACCATCTCGTGCACGATGAGCCACAGCTCACGGCGCGAGATCGGGTCGACGCCGAACGTCGGCTCATCGAGCAGGAGCACTTCCGGCTCGTGAATCAACGCGCAGCATAACGAGAGCTTCTGCTTCATCCCGCCCGAGAGCGCGCCGGCGAGGCGCTTCTCGAACTGGCCGAGCTGGGAGAACGCGTACAGCCGCTCGAGTCGCTTCGCGCGCGCCTTACGAGGCACGCCGTAGAGGTCCGCGTAGAACTCGATGTTCTCCCGCACGGAGAGGTCCGTGTACAGACCGAACCGCTGCGACATGTAGGCGATCCGGTGTTTCACGCCTTCGGGGTCCTTCGCCACGCTGGTACCCACGACCGTCGCATCGCCGCCCGTCGGACGGAGCACGCCGGCGAGGATGCGGAGCGTGGTCGTCTTGCCGGAACCGTCAGGTCCGACGATGCCGAACAGCTCCCCAGCCGCGACGTCGAACGACAGTGCGTCGAGCGCCTTCAGGTCGCCGAAGGTTCGCGTGAGTCCAACGACGGACACCGCGGGTCCCCCTTCGCCGCCGTGTTCCGTTCGATCGGTGCGATGCATGACTGGTAGTCCTCAGTTGCTGGCGACGGTGGCGTTCGTTGGCGACGCGAACTTCACGTCGGCCGGCAGGCCTGGCTTGAGATCGACCTTCGTGTCGCCGGCTACCCGCACGCGAACCTCGTAGACGAGCTTCACGCGGTCCTTGGTCGACTGCACGTTCCGCGGCGTGAACTCGGCCACGCTCGCGATGTAAGAGATCTTGCCGTTGTACTGCTTGCTCGGTTCGGCGTCGGCGGTGATCGTCGCCACCTGATTGAGGGTGAGACGGCCCACTTCGTCGCCCGGGATGTAGACGCGCACCCAGCGGTCGTCGAAGTTGCGGACGGTGACGACCGGCGTGCCGGGCTGCAGTGCCTCGCCGGGCTCGCGGTGCCTAACGGTTACGGTGCCGTTGAACGGCGCCTTGAGGACGGTCTGCGCGAGCGTCGCGTCGATGCGATCGACCGTCGCCTGCGCCTGCGCCAGCGTCGCGCGCTGCGCCGCGATCTTCTCGGCGCGCGGGCCGGTGACGAGGATGTCGAGATCTTCCTTCGCCTTCGCGACCTCGCCTTCGGAGACGCTCAGGTTCGTGCGCTGCTGATCGTACGCCTGGCGGCTGACGAGCGACTGCTCGGCCAGCGGCGCGAGGCGCTCGACGTCACGCTTCGCGTAGTCGCGCTTGGTCGTCGCGACGGCGAGCGAGGCCCTTGCGTGCGCGATCTCTTCCTTTCGTGAGCCGGCGAGCAGCTCGGACAGCCCTGCCTGTGCGGCCGCGACCTGCGCGCGAGCGACTTCGCGCTGCGCGAGCAGCTCGGACTGGTCGAGGTTCGCGAACTGAGCACCGCTGGTGACCTGATCGCCCTCGCGGACGGTGATGGTCTCGAGGCGGCCCGAGGCCTGGAAGCCCAGCTCGGCCTGGGTGGCTTCGACGGTGCCCGAGGCGATAACGGCGGCCGCATCGCGGTCGGCAGCGGAGGTGGTGCGGTAGATGGCGAACGCGCCGATGGAAGAAAGGACGACGCCGCCAATGATGATGCGCGGAGTTTTATGCATGGTGTGGTTCCGGAGTGAGTGCGTGCCCATTCGAAGTGGGCGCGAGTGTCTTGCGCCGCGATGGGAAAGCAACGCCGGGACCACACGATTTTCGTGATCAGCTGTGATCTGCTAAGCGCTTGTGTTGTCGAGCCATGCACGTGCGGTGAGGGCTCGCGACTCGTTCGGCGGATGGCACGTTTGCGTCGCGGAATCCCGCGAGGTCGCGGAATCCCGCGAGTCGGCTTGCGGCTGCTTGCTGCTTGCCGGTCTGACGGTCGGCATCGCGGCCCTGTCGGCGAGGCATCGGGGTTTGTCGGCGGAACGCGCTCGCAGCCGGCGCCGCCGGGCCAGTGTGACTTGGCCGGTTACCGTTGTGCTCAGGCCCGGCGATCGCTGCGGCGCCGCGCGACGCCTCCTCACCCCGACGCCCCGCCTCCTGCAACGCTAGGGCCTGACCGTCAGGAGCGAGCAGCAAGCGCGCGCACCCCAAGCACATGCTCCGCCGGATTGTTAGGCGCGCACCGGCTGCTC
>DATCGG010000428.1:0-3456 GCA_036509075.1 Gemmatimonadaceae bacterium | reverse complement strand
GCGGGGTGCACGATGCTCGACGACCGGAAAGTCGAAGTGAAGGCCGGCGAGCACGTGCTGGTGGTGGGGGAACCCGGAGTCGGCAAGACCCTGCTGTTTCGCGCACTCGCGGGTCTGTGGCCCTGGGGCGCAGGCTGCATTGGCCGGCCGAGTGGCGAATCCGTCTTCTTCGTGCCGCGCCGACCGTACTTGCCGCCTGGCACTCTGCGCGAGGTCCTGGCCTATCCGCGGAGCGTCGAAGACTTCGCGGCGCATAGGTTCATCGATTCGCTCGAGCGGATGGGTCTCGGGCGTTTGACCCCGATGCTCGATCGAACCTCGGCATGGGATCGCGAGCTGAACTGGGATGCGCAGCAAAGTCTAATGCTCGCACGTCTCCTGATTCACGAACCGCGCTGGGTGGTGATCGACGAGGTGCTCGACGCGATCGACGGCGAGACGCGTACCCGCGCGCTCGACATCCTGTCCCGGGATTTGAAGGACGCGGCCATCATCCACATCGGCCGCGGCAAGAGAGTGGGGCCCACGTTCACGCGCTTCTTCCACCTCATCAAGGATCCCGAGAGCCGCAGGCTGGTTCGTGAGAAGCCCGCTGACCTCTTCCCCGGGACGCCGGTTGCAGCGGGCACGTGATGGCCCGGGCAGCAAGTGTCTCGGTAGTGCCTCTGGATGCGGCGGTCTGGTTGCCTGTCGCAGCGGGAGAGGCGGGGCTCGTCCTGTCGTCGGCATCGGCCGGCGGGCGGCCGGCGCTGCGGCTGGATTTTGATTTCAAAGGCGGGGCGGGGTTTGTGGTCGCCCGGTGCCCCGTGCAGCGGGAGCTGTACGAGGACTACACGATTACGTTCCGGCTGCGTGGCGTGGGTCCGACCAACCACCTCGAGCTCAAGCTTGTCGACTCGAGCGGACAGAACGTCTGGCGTCACGTCGAAAGAGATCTGCAGCCGCCGGCGCGCTGGAAGCACTTTCGCATCGACAGCCGCGAGTTCGACTTCGCCTGGGGTCCCGAGAGTGGCGGGGTTCCAAAAGATGTCGGAGCGATCGAGCTCGCCATCGTCGCGTGCGACGGTGGCGCAGGTGCGCTATGGGTGAGCGATCTCAGGATCCAGGATTACGACCCGCTCACCGGCGCGACGGCGAGCGCTTCGAGCGCCCTCCACGGCTTCGATGCCAATCAGTCGCTTGGCGGGTCCGGCTGGATGCCGAGCCCCGACGATGCGAGGCCCTGGATTGCGCTCGACTTCATCGAGGCGCGCAGGCTCGGTGGTCTGATCATCGATTGGCGCGACGGCGCACCGGCGAGCGGCTTCCGGGTGCGAGCATCGTCGCGCGGTCAGCGCTGGCGGACGCTGCACGCGACGAAGCGTTCAAGCGGCGTGCGCAGCTACGTCTACCTGCCTAACCTGCGGACGCGCTTTCTTCGGCTGGAGCTCAACGCACCGCTCGCGGACGCCGCCGTCCTGCATCCCCAGTCGTTCGAGTTCAGCCGTTCGATCGAAGCCTTCTGCTACAACATCGTGCGGCACGAGCAACGTGGCCAGTACCCGCGCTGGCTGCATCGGGAGCAAACGCTGTGGACGCCGATCGGGACCGCCGACGGCACGCACTGCGCCCTGATGAACGAGGACGGTGCCGTAGAGCCGGCGCCGGGGTCATTCTCGATCGAGCCGATGGTGGCGATCGACGACCGGCTCTTTACGTGGGCGGACGTCATTGCGCGACAGGAACTGGTCGATCACGTGCTTCCCGTGCCGTCTGCAGCATGGGAAACCCGAGAGTGGCGCCTGCGCATTCAAGGCGAAGCGACGCCGGACGGGCGCGTTCGCGTGCGCTATCGAATCGAGAACCGCTCGGATAAATCCCTGACAGCGCGCCTGTTGCTGCTCGTTCGCCCGTTCCAGGTGACCCCGCCCTGGCAAAGCGCCGGCACGATTGGCGGAGTGAGCCCCATCCACGACGTGACCTGGGAGCGCGGTACGTTGCGCGTGAACGAGACTGCCACCGTTGTGCCCGCGACCGCACCTTCCGACGTTGCGGCGACGAGCTTCGACGAGGGTTTCGTCGCGCTGCGTCTTGTCACAGGCGGGCGGAGGTCCGCACAAACACGCGTTCACGACGCGCTTGGCCTTGCTTCTTGCGCCCTCGCTTTCGATCTGGCGCTCGGCCCTCGCGGAACGGCGGAGCGCAGCGTGGAATGTTCGACCACGCATTCGTCGCTCCCGATTGGTGAGCCGGCATTCGATTGGAAGAAGGAGCTTCCCGCAGCGCAGTGGGTAGGCTCCGGGTGGGCGATGGACGCTATCCGCGCTGCGCTCACGGCGACGGCGCACATACTCGTGACGCGCGCAGGCCCAGCGCTGCAACCCGGGCCACGGCGTTACACGCGCTCCTGGATTCGCGACGGCACCATCATGAGCGCGGCGCTGTTGCGCATGGCGCACAGGGAGGAAGTGCTGGAGTTCGTCCGTTGGTATTCGCCCTACCAGCGCGCGGACGGTTTCGTCCCGTGCTGCGTGGACCGCAACGGACCCGATTGGCTCGTGGAACACGACAGCCACGGTGAGTTGATCACCGCCATCGCCGACTGCTACTGGTTTACGGCGGATGCCCGGTTCCTCGAGGAGTCCTGGCCCTTCGTCGTCAAAGCCGTTGCCTGCATTGAAGGACTGCGTGAGGCGGACGGGCTGTTGCCTGTTTCCGTCAGCCACGAAGGTTACCTGGCACAGCCGGTGCATTCCTACTGGGACGACTTCTGGGCGCTGCGCGGTCTGCGCGATGCGGGGGAGCTCGCACGCGTGATCGAGGACCATGAGGTCGCGGCGCGCTGGAGCAGCCTGGCGGAGCGTTTCGCCTCTGCCTTGTTCGGGTCGATCGAGCGAACGCGCGCTGCACACAAGCTCGATTTCATCCCGGGTAGCGTCGAGTGGGCGGACTTCGACCCGACCGCCACGGCGAACGCGATCGCATTCCTGGACGTTGCCGAGGGCCTCGACCGCAGAGCAGTCGAACATACATTCGAGCGTTACATGTACGACTGGCGCCGCAAGCGCAGTGGCACGCTTGAATGGGCCAACTACTCACCATACGAGATCCGCATCATCGGTGCGCTCGTGCGGCTCGGGCGCCGCGAAGAGGCGCTCGAGTTGCTGCGGTTCTTTCTGTCGGACCGACGGCCGCCCGAGTGGAATCAATGGCCGGAAATCGCGTGGAAGGATCGTCGCGCGCCGGCGCACGTGGGGGACCTGCCCCACACGTGGGTGGCCGCAGAGTACGTGCTCGCAGTCCGCAGCCTGTTCGCCTACGAGCGGGCGGCAGATCGAACGCTCGTGGTGGCGGCGGGCCTTGCGCGGGAGTGGACGACCGGCGCGGGCATTCAGGTGCAGGCGATGCCCACGCTCTATGGCCCGTTGAGCTTCTCCGCACGAACCATCGACGAGCGTACCTCGCGATTCGACATCG
>DATCGG010000427.1:0-9967 GCA_036509075.1 Gemmatimonadaceae bacterium | reverse complement strand
GGCAGCGACGGCTCGGCCGCTTCGCGCGCCTCGTGCTGTGAGGCGCGAAATCGAGACCCATACGGCCAACACTCAACAAAGGAACCACGAACGCTGAGGACGCTGAGGAACGGCACGCAGAGAACGCTGAGAAATACATCTGAAAAGACTTGCGGGTTTTCTCAGCGTGTTCAGCGGCGCTTGCGTCTGCGTACTCAGCGTTCGTCGTGCCGCTCGCGGTCGCAGGCCTCGTCTTAAAGCTGTCGACCGAAGCCGAACACGAATCGCAGGTTTCGGCGCGTGTCGCGCGTCGCATCGATGGGGAGCGCAAACCCGAGATAGACCGCGCCGCTCAGCACGCGGACGCCAAGACTTGCCGTCGCGCGGAGCTTGTCCGTAGGAACCGACACGGGCACCGGTTCTCCGCTGTCCGGATCGATTATTGGCTCGCCGGTCACCTCATCGACCTTGTCGCCGAGCCGCCTAACGGCGGCGCGCGCCTGATCGTCGGTCGCCCACGCCATCCCGGTCTGGACGCCGAAGTTGAGCTCGGGCGCGATCGCCGGCATCACGAAGCCAGCGATGAACGGGAAGGGTGACCGCAGGTACGGCAGTGCGTATTGGGCCGTGCCGCGCGCGATCCACGCGCGGTCCCCGGCGAACGCCTTGTAATCGTAGCCGGGAAGATTGTTGGTCCCCCCGATCTCGAAAAGCTGCTGCGTATGAGGAGTACCGGTGAGCACCCCGCCGTACAGTCGTCCGATGAGCACGACGTGGCCGGCATCGTAGCGCGAGATCAGTGCCGCCTCCGTCCGCTGGTAATCGAGGTCGCCGGCGCCCAGCTCGTACCGAATGCTGCCGCCGTATCGCTCGCGCGTGATGTCGGCCTGGACGTCGGGGTTCCACTCCATCGTCGCGACGATACGCGCGTATCGCCCTGGGTCCACGACGCGATTCGGGGTGAACGGCCCGAATAGGAGACCGCGGCGGCGTGAGTCCACCGTCTCCGCGTCCCGCATCGCCCCGCCTTCCAGTCGAACGTACGTGCCGTGTGGCGTGAGCAGCTTCTCCCACGCGACGCGCGCGACGTGGCGGTCCACGTAGTCGTAGTTGTCGGACGACCAGAGCAGCGGGAACCACACGCTGCCGGAGTCGAACGGCGAGCGAAAGTCGTTCGTGATGTCCAGCAGCCGCCCGAACCCGATGTTGGTGCGCCAGGTGGTGCGCCGAAGCCCCGCCGCGAGGTAGCCGCGCCACGTCTCCTCGGACCAGGCGTACCCCGTCGTCCCGGTTACACCCAGCCCGGGCGCCCGATCGCGCGCGTACCAACTGGCCGACAGCCCGGTATAGAATCCTTCGACTTTGTTGAACCGGAATACGTCATACTGATCCCGCGCGCGGAACGTCAGCTGGGGAGGCCCATTCGGTTGCAGGCGGTCCGGATACAGGTCGTCGATCGGCTGCGTCTGCGCGATCCGCGTGGCGCTGCCTAACGGCAGTATCCAGTCGTCGTACGACGCTTGCTGCGACATCGGCGCGTACGTCACGCGAACCTGCGGCGTTCGGGGCCCCGCCGCCGCCGGAGATGGCGGCCCCCGCTCCACGACGTCATGCGCCCGAAACCGCGTCACGAACCGGATGAGCTCCGCCGTTTCTCCGGCAAGTCCGCCGTTGACGATGTCGAGTCGCTCGACGTCGGGCAGGCGCAAGCCGTCGCGCTCGGGGCCGTTCCACATGTCCATGAAGCCAACGATCCGGACCTGATCCGAGAGCGCGTCCCGCACCTTGAGCGCGTACCCGCTCACAATGAACACCCGGCCTCGCAGGCGGACGAGCAGCATCGTCCGCGCGTCGATCTCCACATCGCCCTCGAACACGCTCGTCCCGGGCGGCACGTCCTCGCGCCGCACGACGGCAATGCGGAGGACGTCGACCGAATCGCCGTTAGGCATCCGCTCCTGCAGCGTGTCCACGCGCGGGTACGTGTAGTAGCGCCGCCCGTCGCGCGCGAGGGGATGCACGGTGGCGACGGTTTCTGGCTCGGCCAGCAGTCGGCGCAGGGGGCGGACCACTGGCTCGAGCGTCTTTTCGACCTTCGAGACACCAGCGGGACTCGGCAGGCGAAGCCGGATGCGGTCTCCTGCGAGCAGTGGTACGATCCACCCGACGCGGTAGATCCGGGTCGTCGCGTACGACATCCCGACCTGTTCGGATCGATACCCGGTGATGCGCTGCTCGACGAGGCTATCGCTCATCCAGTCGATCGTCGACGCCTCCTGCTGCACCGCAACGATCTCGCGCCGTCCCGAGACGCGGCGCTGGACGAGCGCGATCTCGGTTTCGGCTTCCGCGCGCATGTGACCGGGGCGCGCCTCGTGGTTCCGGACAGCCGCTGCCTCCACGATCGCCCGCACCGCAGGCGGCGTGGCGCTCGCGTCCTGAGTCGGAACTTGCGGCGCAAGCGCCAGCACGAAGAGAGGGACAAGCACGCATGGACACTGTACGCGCCTGGGCCTGTCTCAATCGATGGGACCTACGACTACGCGACCTGCCGGACTCTGCTTTAACTGAGGTCAAATGGGCGCGATTGTTCCCTCGAGACTTGATCAACCAGGGTCCGTCAGCAACGTTGGGTAACGGAAAAGCTCAACGCCGGGCATCGTCGCGCGTATAGTGCTGTGGACCCGCGAACGTTTTAAATGCTTATCGTCATAATCGACGACGAAGAATCCGTTCGCACCGGCCTGCGCCGTCTCTGCGTGTCGCTCGGGCTGCGCGCGAGCGTCTATGCTTCCGGTAGCGAATTTCTCGAGTCGCTCGCCGCAGGCGCTACCCCGCCGCATTGCCTCCTGCTCGATGCGCATATGCCGCACATGAGCGGACTCGAGGTGCAGAGACACGTCGTCGACGCGGGACTGAAGGTCCCGACCATCGTCTACACGGCCGATGACGCGCCCGAAGCCGAGGCTCGCTACGTTGCGGCTGGCGTCACCGCCTACCTGAGAAAGCCGATCGCCGGTGACGAGCTGCTCGCTGCTATCGAGCAAGTCATGGCCACGCATCCAACGGCGAGCGATCAAAGACCAACTGCCGCACCGCCCTCCTAGGTCCAGGCTCCGTTGCCGAGCCTACAACTCGCGGGTCATCTCGATCATTGTCCGCCTGAATCCCGCGCTGGCGAATAGCCGCTGGGCGGGCTCGTTGCGTTCGGCCGTGGAGAGCACGACCATCGGCGCACCACGCACCTTCAGCGAGGCTACCGTCGCATCCAGCAGCGCACGTCCAACACCACTGCGTCTACGCTCTGGATCCACGACGATGTCGTATAGCACGCCCGCTGGTCCGCGAAGCGACATGTAGTCGCGCCCCTCGATTCCCGCGTAGGTATAGCCGATCACCTGGTTCTCGTCGACGGCAACGAGAACGATGCTGTTCCGCTCGTGCAATTGCAGGCCGAGGAACGAGCCGTAGCCCTCCTCCGTGTGGGACCCCGCGGCAATGAAGCGCTTCGGGTCGAACGCGTGGTGCGTGGTGACCATGAGCGCGCCGAGTCGCCCGAGCGCCGGGACGTCGTCAGGCCTCGCTGGCCGTACGTGAGTCATCGAGTAAGTCGTCCGCCTCCAGGTCATCCGGCGACGTATCGGGTACGCGCAAGGCGCGCCCGCGGCTGGCGATCGCCGCTTCGACCTGCTTGAGCTGTGCGCCGGTGTAATGGGCGCGCGCGAAGCGCCCGAGGCGGTCGAGCTCCTGGGAAGTATGCGACCAGCCGATGCCTTGGAGAAGGTACTCGAATGTGCGCGAGCGGTTCGATGACATCTTCCACTATGCGAAACGGCGACGGCGCTCACCATTGGCCCATCGGGCGGCGCATTGTTAGGCATGGCGGTCCTTGTGCCTTCGGGCAATTATTCCTGCAACGGGTTCCGCGTCCGCTGAACGGACGTATCGATTTCGGCAGGTCCAGCCCGCTGCGCATGAGGAGTTCGCAACCGACTTGGATGGTGCTGGCGGTGGCCGCAGTCACCGCGCTAGCTGTCGTTGCCTGCAACAGCGATGGGCTCGAGCACTCCGGTCCACCGGTCGCCAGCGTACAGGTTGCTCCTCCCGCGGCATCCGTCGTGATTGGTGCGACCGTAACGCTCTCGGCGTCTGCCTTCGACGCCTCGGGCAATGTGCTCACCGGCCGGAAGGTTTTCTGGGCAGTCGCCGACCCCAACTTCGCGACCGTTTCCCCAACCGGCATTGTCACCGGGCGGTACGTCGGCACGGTGCCGGTCGCCGCCAGCATCGAAGGGAAGTCCGCAGTCGCCCAGATTCAGGTCCTGCCCGTCCCCGTGGTCGCGGTGCGAGTCTCTCCGTCCAGTCGCGATCTTACGGTGGGCGAGACCGCGCAGCTCACCGCCGAGCCGCTCGACGCGCAGGGCAACGTGCTGTCCGGCCGCTCCGTCGCGTGGAGCTCGAGTCGCCCCGACATCGCGACCGTGAGTGAGACCGGCTCCGTCACGGCGCTTTCGCCGGGGAACACAATCATCACCGCGACCGTCGAGGGAAAGAGCGGCGTCGCCGCAATTACGGTGTCGCCAGCACCGGTTGCCTCGGTCGCCGTGAGTCCGACGTCGGCGACGCTCATCGTCGGGCAGACTCTCCAGCTCGAGGCGCAGCCACGCGACGCGTCCGGACGACCACTCGATGGTCGCACGATGACGTGGTCGACGAATCGGCCGGATGTTGCGACCGTCACGTCGACGGGGATCGTAGCCGCGGTATCCCCGGGGACGGCGACGATCACGGCAACGAGCGAAGGCCGGAGCGGAACGGCAACGATCGTGGTCCAGGCACCGACCGTCAGCCGCGTGGAAGTGACGCCGGCGACCGCCACGGTCAATGTGGGCGGCTCGTTCCGGCTTACCGCAACCGTCTACGACTCGCGCGGAAGCGTCATCCCGGGGGCGCAGGTGAAGTGGGCGAGCAGCGACTTGACGATCGCCATCGTAGACAACACGGGTCGCGTGCTTGGCCTCTCCGAGGGCAACGTGGTCATTACGGCAACGAGTGGCGACAAGGCGGGCACCGCGTCGGTCCGCGTGAAGAGGTAGCCACGCGGCGCGAGTACCGAGATGCTGTACAAGGGGCAAGCGGTGCACTGTGAGTGAAGGCACGTCCGATCGGACGAACGGCGCGCCTGATGCTGCTCATCTACTGCCTCTTTTGGGGCCGCGCGTGAGGCCACTCCCTTTCGCCTTGCTCGCCGCGACCACAGTCGCATTCGGCGAATTGCCAGGACAGGTGCGTATCGCAGTCGGGCCTAACGTGCTCGTGAGTCGAGACGGAGACGTCCCACACGTCGAATCCGCCGTCGCCGCCAACCCGGGCGACCCGCTCAATCTCGTCGCGACCGCAATCACGTTCACGCTGCCGCAGGGCGCGTACGTCAACAAGACGTACGCGACGTTCGATGGTGGGTTCTCCTGGTACGACGCACGGCTTCCCGAAGAACCGGATCTCGGCTCGATCGATCCGAAGATCGCGTTCACGCCGAAGGGAACGGCGCTGCAGGTTGGACTCGTGCAAGGCATGTCGGTGTATCGCTCGGAGGACGGCGGGCAGAGTTGGCTTGCGCCAGCCCGCCTCGGACGCGGCTACGACCGGGTCGCGATCGCGGTCGATCACTCTCCGGGACCAACGGCCGGCCAGATCTATGTGACAGGCAATCTCGATGCTGGTCCCCGCCTTCATCGCTCCGTCGATGACGGACGCACGTTCGATACTGCAGTGACGCTGCCGGGCATCGTCGTCACCGATGTCCTTGTGCTGAGCGATGGCGCCGTGCTCGTTCCGCTCTACACTGGGCCGGATCTTCGCCTTCCGGAGAACCGCGGCAGCCCGATGGCCGCTTATGGGACCGTCTTCTCGACGGACGGTGGCGTGACGTTCAGCGCGCTACGTCCGGGCTTCGAGCAGCAACGCTACAGTACCGACTCCACGCTGCGACGCCGTCGCGCGGGCAGCATCGTCGGCGACAACACGGCCACGTTTGCTGCTGACGTGCGCTCGCCGCGCTATCGTGACCGTGTGTATGCCGCGTTCCCCGACATGCGGTGGACCCGGGGCAAGCCACGCATTGCGGTCGCGTGGTCGTCCGATGGCGGTACAACGTGGAGCGCGCCAAACATGGTGGACGCCGCGGCGCCAGCCTCCGCGTCGCAGTTCCTACCCGCCATCGCCGTGAACGACTCGGGCGTGGTTGGGGTGATGTGGCTCGACACGCGTGCCGCGGCTGCCGACGACGCCTACGACGTGTTCTACTCCGCGTCGCTCGATGGCGGCGAAACGTTTCTATCAGCGGTGCGCGTCTCGTCGGAGACGTCGCGTCCGGCAGGGCCGGGCAACATGCGTCCAGGCTTGGGTCGCCTTCGCTCCGCGGGCGACACACTCATCATGGATTTCCTGAGTGCCTATTCGCGCTGGCGTGATGTTGGTGACTACATTGGCCTAACGAGTGATGCACGGGGAGCCTTTCACCCTGTCTGGCCGGACTCACGCAACGGCACCTTTCAACTCCAGACTGCGCGGATCGAGCTGCTCTCAGACGCACCGTCGGTGGCGGCGATGGACACCGTGACGCGGCCAGTGGGCATTATACTCGATCCGAGCCGGCTCGACGGCGGGAAGCGCGAGCTCGTGGTCCCGGTGCGCATCCGCAACACCACGGCTGACACGCTGTTTCCGCCCATAGTCGCGATCCTAACGAGTGTCGGCGACACCATGCTCATGCGCAGCGGGTACATGCGACCGGAAGACGTCGTCACGATCCTGAACGCCACCAACGCCAAACCGGGGGCGGGGGCGTCGTTCGACTTCTCTCGAGCGCTGGGGACGCTCGGGCTTCTGGCGCCGGGAGCCGTGTCTGGCGCGGTGGATTTCAGACTTCGGGTTGCGACGCCGGCGGCGAGTGGACTCCGGTGGCGCATGGTGGTATCGGCACGAGTTCGACGAGAGTGAACGACCGCGCACACGGGCGACGGACCCACTCCGTCCAACCCGTCGGTCGGCCTCCTCGTGTCAGCGGTCGGGCGTGCGACCCGGCCGCAAATGTCGGTTGAACCACTCCAGGACACGGCGGTTGATATCGACCTGATTGGCGGGCGAGCCAATCCCGTGCCCCTCGTTCTGGTAGACCACCATCTCCGTCTCGACGTTCATCGCCTTGAGCCCGTTGTAGAACTCGTAACCCTGCGTCACCGGTACGCCGCGGTCGCCCTCCCCATGCAGGACCAGCGTGGGCGTCCTCGCCTGACGAATGAACGTGATCGGCGAGTGGGCATCGTAAACGATGCGCCGCTCGTAGAGGTCGCCGAACATTCGGTACCCGCCCGTCGCGCCGGCGAGCGAGAAGAAGTTGGAGTGCCCGGCCTCCGCGACCGCAGCCTTGAACCGCGTCGTGTGCGTGATCGTCCACTCGGTCATGAAGGCGCCGTTGCTCCACCCGCCGATGCCTAACGCCGCCGAGTCGGCGATCCCCTCGCCGACCAGGTAATCGACGCCATCTAGGAGGTCCTGCAGCGCCGCGCCCCAGTCGCCGAGCGTCATGTGCAGCCGGTAGCCCTGCCCGCTGACGCCGCGGTAGTTGGGGAGGAACACGACGTACCCGTTCGACGCCAGGAGCTGGCCCCACGACCACCACCGGCCGAGCCAGCCGACGTACCACGGCAGGTCGCCCTGATGCCCCTGCACTATCGTGGGGTAGCGCCGCCCCGGGACATAGTCTGGCGGGGTGACGAGCACGCCGTGCAGGAGGAGCCCGTCGCGGGAGTTCCGCCACGTCAGCTCGCGCACCGCCCCGAGACGCCACTGAGCGACCTGGGGGTTCAAAGTCGTTAGGCGCCGTACGCTGCCGTCGAGCTCGGCCAGCCAGACGTCGGGCGGAGACGTCACGGCCTGGCCGAGGTAGGCGATGCGGCGGCCGTTCGAGCTGAAACCGAAGTCGCCCTGCGAGGCCACGATCGCCGCGACGAGCCGCTGCGTGCCGGCGGTCACGTCCACCGACGACAGCATCGTGTGCGTGCCCTGGACGATCTCGGCCAGGAGGTGCCGCGAGTCGGGCATCCACGTGGCCGCGAGCACGGAGAGTGAGTCCTCCTTGAGGAGCGGGCGCGTCGGGCCGCCGTTAGGCGACACGACCGCGAACCACCACGCATACGCCGACTCGGCCGGCGACTCCATGAACGCGATCCACCGCCCGTCGGGCGACCAGGTGAGCACGTTGGTGAGCGATAGGTGGTCCGCGAGGCGCCGCACGACGCGGCCGGTCCCGCGGTCGACCGTCACCAGTGCGATCCGTTCCTGGTCCTCCGGAAACGGCGTCGCGTGCGCGATCACGGCGAAGGTGCGCCCGTCCGGGGACCAGACGAAGTTCTCGACGTGCAGGCTATCGCGCGTGACGAGCGTGGCGACGGTGTCGCCGGCGCGCGCGCCGACCGTCCACAGTCGCGTGTACGCCGCGTCCCGGCCGACGACCGTGGCAGTCGACTGCTCGGCACGCGTGCGGCGCTCGGGCGACGGTGGGTCCTCGGCCGTGTACGCGATGGCCGATCCGTCGGGGGCCCACGCGTAGCCGTCCACGCCTTCCGAAGCCCACGTTAGGCGTCGCGCCGGACCGTTGCCGTCTGCCGGCAACACGTAGACGTGCGGCGCGCCCTCGTGGTTCGAAATGAGAGCCAGTGAGCGGCCGTCGGGCGACCAGCGCGGGGAGAAGCTGTCGGCCGCGGAGTCGGTCGCCGCGACGACGACTCGGCGAGGCGTGCCAGCGCCGTCAGTGGCGATGAGCCAGACGCCGGCACGGCGTGAGACACCGGGGCGCAGAGCTCGCGGCGCCTCCTGGACGACGAACGCGACCACGCGCCCATCGGGCGAGAGCTGCACGTCGCCCGCCAGGCGCACCGTCGCGATGTCCTCGGGCACCATCGTGCGCTGGGGCTGACCCTCAAGCGTGTTGTCAGGCGCGAGCGCGAGACCGAGCAGCAGCAGGACGAGAGAACGAAGCATGATCACGAGAGCGGCCCTCCACGGCACGTGAGACATCTCTGTGGAGGCGATGGTTTGAGGCACACCCGCGAACATTCGATCGGGGCACGTGGAGCAGGCCCGGCGCGCATTCTCCGGCGTTAGGCGCTCAAGCCGTTGCGAGCACGGTGCCGCGCTCTGTGCGCTTGCGGCGCAGCACGCCGGCGGACACGAGGGCGATCACGAGGCCCACAGGGAACGGCTCGGCAAACGTCACCACGGTGACGAACAGCGGATTCTCGACGCGCCTGACCATGGTGTCCATGTCGGCTCGCACGGTTGCGATTTCGGCCTCGCTCTTTCCGTTCTTCCGTGCCCGCTCGACGACCGACTCCCCATACTTCGTATAGAAGTCTGGCATGAACTTGTAGTAGATCACTTCCCACGTCGCGACGTAGCACAGGCTCGCGATCGCGGCGATCAGGATGCCGGCGCCGAACGCGCGCCCGAAGCTGATCGTTCCGCCAAGGACGTTGTCGCGGTACGAGCGAACACCGAAGTACACGAGCAGGAACGCGGCGACCATGCCGGCATAGCCGACGACGAGGCTGTTGGCTCCGTGGTCGTTCATGAACGGCACCGTGGCGACCATGAAGACGGCCATGATGGCGCCGGAGATCAAACCGAACGTCCAGATGATTTTCTTCATTGCGTGAGGGGTTGAAGTCGGGCGGCATCCTGCACTCGCGGCCGTGATTGCGCGTCACCCTTTCGAATGATTTCGCGGAAACGGAGAAGAATCACCGGTTCGGGCGATCAATCCTCCCCCCAAAAGGTCAACGGGCTGGCCGAGAAGGCCAGCCCGTTGGGCGTCGCGCCGCGAGACGACGTTGCCGATGTCAGTCAATCATGGCTGGGCCTGGCACTCACGGGTCTCGGCCCTCTTGTGCGTACAGCTCTCGGAGCGAGTGCACCGCTGGCCACC
>DATCGG010000426.1:0-25233 GCA_036509075.1 Gemmatimonadaceae bacterium | reverse complement strand
ACCGCCGGCGTCGGAGAAGTACGCGAGCGTCTGGCCGTCCGGCGACCAGCTTGGGCTTCGCTCCGTCGCTCCGACCGTTCGCGTGACATCGCGTGCGTCGCCTTTCTTGGCCGGGACCGTCACGATCTCCCCGCGTGCTTCGAACGCAGCGCGCACGCCACTCGGCGAGAGCGCCGGATGCTGCAGCCTGTCGCTCACGCTTACCCAATGAGGCAACGCCTCGGTCAACTCACCGTTCAGGCGGATCGGTACCGGCGCGTGCTTGCCGGTCGCGACGTCGTAGAGATGAATTCCGCCGAACTGTTCGTAGACGATGCCGCCCGGTCCTGCGGATGCAGACTTAATGTCGAGGCCGTTGTTGTCGACGCGACGCGCGACGCGCTTCGACCGCGTGTCGTAGGCGTAGAGCGTCGCCGATCCGTCGCGATCCGAGATGAAGAACACGGTATCGCCGACCCACATCGGCCGCTGATCCGTCGAATTTTCGCGGGGTACCTTTTCAATCGCCGCGTCGGCGAGCGTTGCGATCCAGATCGGCGTCGTGCGACCGCCACGGTAGCGTTTCCAGATCTGGTTCGCGGTCGGGTATGGCATGTAGGCAAGGCGCTTCCCATCGGGGCTGAGCGCGCCATCCCACGCACTCGGAAGATCGATGGTGGTCGCCGTGACGCTGTCGACGGGCTGCACGAACAGGCGTGGCGCGCCGCCGGCTTGCGTGAGTGCGATTCCGTCACGGTCGGACATGAACATCACTTTGCCGTCAGGTGTCCATCCGCGCACGCGGTCAGCCGCCGCATGGTAGGTCAGACGCTTGGGCACGCCGCCGGCCGTCGGGATCACGTATACATCCGCGTTGCTGTTCGATGGAACGATGTAGATGTCCGCTGTGCTGTTGGCCGCGGACGTATACGCGACCCATCGGCCGTCGGGAGAGAAACGGCACCCCGAATCCACATTCGGGGAGGCAGTCAGCCGCCGTGCTGAGCCGCCAGCGCGCGGAACGACCCAGATGTCACCGGCGAAGGTGAAGCAGATGTCCGTCGCGCTGAGCGCTGGTTCCTGCACCAGCGCGCTATCCTGCGCCACCGCGACGCTGGCGAGGAGCAAGGCGGCAATCGAGGCGAGGCCAATGCGCAGCATATCGACTCCTATCCGCGACGTGAGAGGAGTGTCGAAGCTACGGTCCGCGGTCGCTCGTCGCCAGCAAGACCTAACGCCCTGGAGGACGGTCCATACGCTCGGCGGCTCCGAGTCGTCGTCGATGTTCCTTCAATCGCCTGATGCCCCGGTGGTGCTCGTCGGTTCGGGCCGGGCAAGCTGCCGCAGAGCCGGCACGACCCGGCGCCTAACGCCCAGCCAGGCGACGAAGACCAATGCCCCTAACGGGATCAGAATTCCGAGGCTGGCCACGAAGCCTGCGACCACGCCGATGAAGTTCTCCCACGCCTGCCGGAATGCCATGAATATCGGCCCGTCTCCCGCCACCGGGACGATCACCGGCGCGCGCTCATGTACCGCGATCGTGAGGGTGCTCACCGATGCGCGCGTTTTCAGGTACCGCATCCGGCCCTCGTAGCGCTCGATCTCCTCGCGGACACGCGCGAGCTCGTGCTCCACCGACAGCACGTCCTGCAGTTTCCCGGTCCGGTTGGCGAGCAGATCGATGATGCGTGCCTCGAGTCGATGGGCATTCTCGACGCGAGCGGCGATGTCCACGTACTCCTCGCCCACGTCCTCGGCGCTGACGTTCACCGACTCGACCTTGCCGATCGGTGAGAGGCCGGCGAGCGCGTCATCGAACCGCTCGGATGGGACCTTGAGCTCGAGTGAGGCGGACCGCAGCTGATCTCGCCCACCCTGGACCGTGGTGTTCGCGACGAAGCCGTTGACGCGCAGGGCGAGCGTGCGCACTCGCGCTATCGCAGTATCGAGCGAGTCCACCTCGATGCCGGCGGTGCCGGTGCGGATGATCATCGCGCCCGCTGTGGTCGCGAACGAGACTGTGCTCGCCGCGGGCATTGCGGCACCCGTCCCGGTCGCGGCGAATGCAGCCTCGGGCTGCGCCGAGGCGAGTTGTTTCTCGTCAGCGGCAGTCTTGCTCAAAGTCACGAACGCCCGAGCGCTTGGTGCGGCGCCTGCCTCGTTCTGTCGCGCGATCGGTGGCTGTGCGGTGGCAACGACCGCCATCGCCGCGGTATCGCGGGTCCGGGCTCCCTCGACGCGGCTGTCGCACGCGAGTGCGAGCGCGCCGAGCGAGCCGGCGGCGACGAGAATGCCAGTGGTGCGACGGGTGTGAGATCGAGGCCGAACAGCAAGCTTCGGGTGGCGAATCGTTGACGGGTGCATGAGTCGGGGGCCGGCAAAGGGTCTCGGGCCGCGGGCCGCCGGGTGGTGCCTCGCGCTCGGAGCCGACCTGTCGTTCGAAGGCTCTGGTAGGAGACGTCACGACAGCCCGATTCATGCACACCGGGGGTCTGGCCGGGGTACATTCCAGCCGGTTCAACGCTCCCTCACTCCCCGCATCGCATGCGCTCGACATTCCGTTGGCTTTTCATCGGAGCCCTGGGGCTCGCCATTCCGCTCTTTGCTCCGGGTGCCCAGCCGGTCGCGCAGTCCGCGCCGATCAGTGGCATTCGCTACGACGTCACGTTCGATTCGCGCACCGCGCCCGCCCGGACCCTGCGAGTGGGTATGACTTTCGATGTCGGTGGTCCCGGAACGGTGCTGCTGTCACTGCCAGCGTGGACACCCGGTGCGTACGAGATCTCGAACTTCGCGCGATGGGTCTCGAACTTCTCCGCCGTGGCCGCCGGGAAGACGCTCACGTGGGACAAGCTCGATTACGACACGTGGCGCATCCAGCCTGGTGGCGCGAAGTCGATCACGGTGACGTTCGACTACCTGGCTGACTCGCTCGACAACGCAATGACATGGTCGCGCGGAAACTTCGCGTTCTTCAACGGCACGAACGTCTTCCTCTATCCCGAGGGTCGCGCGACGGATTTCTCCGCGACCGTCACCGTGAAGACGGAGCCATCCTGGCTCGTCACGACCGGCATGAAGCCCGCCGGAGCGCCCCGCACGTACTCGGCCTCGAACTACCATGACCTCGTCGACATGCCATTCTTCGTTGGCGAGTACGACGTGGACAGCACGCAGATCGTGAACAAGTGGGTGAGGATGGCGTCGTGGCCGAAGGGCGCGCTTCAGGGCGCGAATCGGTCGACGTTCTGGGACCATCAGAAGAAGATGATTCCCGCGATGGCGGCGGTGTTCAACGACATCCCGTGGGACAACTACACGACGTTCATCGTGTTCGATTCGACGTCGGGTGGTGGCAGCGCGCTCGAGCACCAGAGCTCACACCTCGGGATCTACACCCCGCTGCTCGTGGAGAGCATCCTGTTCCCATCGATCACGGCGCACGAGATGATCCACGCGTGGAACGTGAAGCGCCTGCGTCCCGCCGACATGGTCCCGTACAGGTACGCGCAGCCGCAGCCGACGCCATGGCTGTGGGTGAGCGAGGGGATCACGGATTATTACTCGGACGTCGTGCTCGCACGCTCCGGCGTGATCGACACGGCGGGATTTCTCATCCTCACGCAGGGCAAGATCGAGGAGACGGACGCCACGCCACCCGTTGCGCTCACGGACGCATCGCTCTCGACGTGGATCCATCCGACCGACGGCACCGGATACATCTACTACCAGAAAGGATCGCTTGCCGGACTGCTGCTCGACATCATGATTCGCGATGCGAGCGACAACAAGAAGGGGCTCGATGATGTGTTCCGCGAGCTCTACCAAACAGCCTACAAACAGAAGTGGACGGGCTTCACTAGCGAGCAATGGTGGGCGGCGGTGAGTCGCGCCGCGGGTGGAAAGTCGTTCGATGAGTTCAACGCGAAGTTCATCGACGGTCGGGAGCCGATGCCGTTCGCCGCGGTGCTGCCGCTTGGGGGATTCCGCCTCAAGGTCGACACGATCCGCGAGCCTCGGTTGGGAGTGACGAGCGCGCCGGACTCGTCAGGCGTGCGGATCGCCGAGGTGCAGCCGGGAAGCCCGGCGGAAGCGGCCGGTCTGCGCGCGGGAGACTATCTCGACCAGGTGGGCGACATCTCGGTTCGCGACCCGTCGTTCGGGGAGCAGTTCAGAACTCGTTATGCAAAGGCTGCGGGCACGAAGGTTCCGGTGAAGATCCGGCGCGGAGGACAAACCCTCGACCTGCAGATCGACGTCCGGCTCGCCGAGCGAATGGAACAGCGGGCCATCATCGACCCAGCAGCCTCGCCCAAAGCAGTCCGAATACGAAACGGAATCCTGAAAGGCACGACGTAACGGCGCACCGCCCGAAGGGCGCACCGCTGTTACTGCCGGCCCTCCTCCTGCCGGCGCCCTCCTGCCGGCGCCGTTCCGGCGGTGCGCCGTTCCTTGACTTGGCGCTGACATTCGACTCTGAGCCGGGCACTGCCGAGTTGCCGCGATGCCTTCCGGCGGTGTAGTGTGCCGTCATGTCCGATGCCCGTCTTTTCCGCGGCGTGCGCTCGAGAACCACGTCGCTGGTCGCGATCCTGATGTTGACCGTCGCGCTGGCGGCGTTTCTCGCGTTCGAGGCCTGGGACGCGGCGCATCGCCACCGCGTCACCGCCGAGCGCGCCATGACCGACTACGCCAAGTTCGCGGCGTGGGAGTTCTCGGCCAGCGCCAAGGAGCAACTGTACTCGACCCTCGTGTGGGCGTTCAGCCCGACGGGCACCATCGACGCCCGAGACCTCGACGGGCCGCTTCCAGGCCCGTCCATCCTCGACCACGAGAAATCCTCACACCTTCTTTGCGCACGCGACTCCTCGCGGTACTTCTTCCGCCTGGACATGCGCGACGGCTCGTTCGTGACGAGCGGCGATGAGCCCGCAACGTCGATGCGCCGGTGGATGATCGACACGCTGCCCAGGAATGCGAAGACGTACAAGTCGGACTGGGTGTACGAGGTGGTCTCCGGGAGCGTCGATGGGCATCCACGGTCGATCGTCTACCAACTCAAGCGCGATCGTGCCGGGCGGCCGGCCGTCGCCTACGGCTTCGAGTTCTGCTTCGCCCAGTTCGCCGCCGATGGTCTGAAGAAGGTCATGCGGCACTATGCCATTCTACCGCCATCGCTGACCGGCGGCGTGCCTAACGACACGGTGCCGAACGACTCCATCTTCTCGGCCAGGGTGTTCGACGGCAACGGCCACCTGATCTTCCAGTCGGATGTGCAGTACCCCGCGACCTACGTCGGCGCGTACAAGGTCGACTACTTCGGCGGCCTGAAGAGCGTCGTCGCGTTACGGCCGACGCTGGCCAAGGCGCTGCTCATCGGCGAGCTCCCCAGCGAACGGCTCCCGCTGCTGCTCGGCGCGCTGTTGCTGAGCGTCGCGCTCGCCGCCCTCGGCGTCATGCAGCTGCGCCGCGAGAGCGAGCTGGCGCGGCTGCGGTCGGACTTCATCGCCAGCGTGTCGCACGAGCTGCGGACGCCGCTCGCGCAGGTCCGCATGTTCGCCGAGACCCTCTTACTCGGGCGGGTGCGGAGCGACGAGGAGCGCCTGCGGTCGCTGCAGATCGTCGATCAGGAAGCCCGCCGCCTAACGCATCTGGTGGAGAACATCCTGCAGTTCTCTCGCGCCGAGCGCGAAGCGATCCGGCTCGCCCCGGTCCCCAGTGAGCTGGCATCCCAGGTCAGGGAAGCGGTGGAGGCGTTCACCCCCGTGGCGCGGTCGCGTCACGTCGTGGTGCAGACCTCGTTGGAGAACGACGTCGTCTGTTTGGTCGATCCGGCCGCATTGCGCCAGATCCTGCTCAATCTCCTGGACAACGCGGTCAAGTACGGACCACTCGGCCAGACGGTGACGATCACGCTGCGGCGCACGGGCGATCGCGCGCGGATCATGGTCGACGATGAAGGCCCGGGAATTCCGTCCGACCAGCGCGCTCGCGTCTGGGAGCCATATCAACGGCTCGAGAGCGCGGTGACCGCGGCGGTGGCCGGGAGCGGAATTGGTCTGTCCGTGGTCGGCCAGCTCGTGGCGATGCACGGCGGACGCGCCTGGGTGGACTCGGCGCCTGGGAAAGGGGCGCGGTTTGTCGTAGAGTTGCCCATCGCGTCACGGCGGGAACTGGGAACCGGGAACGGGGAGGAGAGTCCCCCTATCGAGACGAGCGCGATCCCTCGCTCCGCTCGGGATGACAACGGAGCCACTGTTCCCAGTTCCCAGTTCCCGGTTCCCAGCTCGCGCGAGCGATGACTCGAGTGTTGGTTGTTGAAGACAATCCGGACCTGGCTTTCGGCCTCCGCAACAACCTCGAGATCGAAGGCTATGAGGTCCTCGTCGCCGGCGATGGGCCCACCGGCCTAACGCGGGCGCGCGACTGGGTGCCCGACCTCATGATTCTCGACCTCATGCTGCCGGGGATGGATGGCTACCGGGTGCTCCGCGCGCTCAGGTCCGAGGGGTTCGACCGGCCCGTGCTGATTCTCACCGCGCGCGGCGAAGAAGCCGACAAGGTCATTGGATTCCGCAACGGCGCCGACGACTACGTCACCAAGCCGTTCGGGGTCCTGGAACTGCTCGCTCGCATCGAGGCACTGCTGCGACGAACGCCCGGCGCGCCTCGCCCCCAGGCGGTGCCGCCCGCCGAGCGATTCGGGGATGTCGAGGTGGACCGCGCCGCACGAACGGTGACGCGCCGCGGCATCCCCGTCTACCTGGCGCCCATGGAGTTCGAGCTCTTGCTCGCGCTGCTCCAGCGAAAGGGGGCGGTGGCCTCTCGTCAGGATCTCATGCGCGAGGTCTGGGGGCATAGCGCCGTCGTCGTGAGCCGAACGGTGGACACCCACATCGCCGAGCTACGGAGGAAGCTCGAGCACGATCCCGCCGAGCCACGACACATCCTGACGGTTCGCAAGGCAGGGTATCGGCTGGAACGCTAGCGGACGCGCCTCGCCACGCGAGCGTCGACTCGGGTTGGCACCATCACCGTCTGGTCCGCTTGCACCTCACTGTGCCGTCCTTGCACGACGCTGAGAATTTCCGCACGCCGAGCGCACGGCGTCTCCACCGACGCCTCATCACACGATCCTACCTTCGGGCGTCCCCGAGGATGCCGACGCGTGACCGGAGTGCATCGTGTCGTACCGTGCAGCAACACTTGCGTCCGTTGTGGCCGCGATCCATCTCGCCAGTCCGGCCGTCGCGGCCCAGTCGTCCGTTGGCATCCCGACGCGAGCGCTGAGCAGCCTCGTCGCCGACGACCGCCCCCTCGTTAGGGCCCGGCGCGCGACGACGCTGATCGTGCTGGACGGAAGACTCGATGACGCGGCGTGGAGATCCGCCGAGCTCGCAGCCGACTTCGTGCAGCAGCGGCCTACGCCGGGCGCACCGGCGTCGGAGCGAACCGAGGCCCGGGTCCTGTTCGACGCCGGCGCACTCTACGTGTCCCTGCGGATGTTCGACAACCACCCCGACTCCCTCCTCGCGCCGTTAGGCAGGCGCGACGCTGGAGCCTATGGCGACTGGGCCCACGTGATCATCGACAGCTACCACGATCGCCGGACCGGGTTCCACTTCGCGGTCAACCCGGCGGGGACGCGGCTCGACGGCATGATCTCCAACGACGCCGAGTGGCAGGAGGATACGAGCTGGGACGCTGTGTGGGACGTCGCGACCGCTCGTGACTCGCTCGGCTGGACCGCCGAGTTTCGGATTCCTCTCACACAGCTGCGATTCGACCGCTGCGGCGACGCGAGCCAGCGCGCGCCAACGCTCGCGAAGCCTAACGACGGCGCTGCGGCGGCGGCACCATCCTGCGCGTGGGGCATCCAGTTCATGCGAGACCTCGCGCGCCGCAACGAGCGCAGCACGTGGGCGCCAATCGTACCGGGCGCGGCCGGCTACGTGTCGCGGTTCGGAACGCTGGCAGGGATCGACGGCGTCCGTTCACCCCGGCGCATCGACCTCGTGCCGTACACGCTCGCCGAGGCCACGCGTTCGCCGGCCGACCCCACGAATCCGTTCGACCGACGCACCACGGTGAACGGCGCATTCGGTGCGGATATTGGCCTCGGCATCACGTCCAAGCTCACGCTCAATGCGACGATCAATCCCGACTTCGGCCAGGTGGAGGCCGACCCGTCCGAGGTGAACCTCACCGGCGCCGAAACGTTTCTCCGCGAGCGACGACCGTTCTTCGTCGAGGGCGGAGACATCTTCCGCTATGTGCTCGGCGACGACCTCCTAGGCCAGGAGCAGCTGTTCTATTCGCGACGCATTGGCCGCACACCGCAACTCGACGATCCTGCCAGCGCAATCGCCGTCGACCGGCCGGACGTCACTCGCATCCTGGGCGCGGCGAAGCTCTCCGGAAAGGCCGGCCCGTGGACGCTCGGCATTCTCGACGCCATGACCGGCACCGAACGCGCACAGTTCGTGAACGATGACGGGATACGTGGGTCGGCCATCGTGGAACCGCGAACGAATTACGCGTTCGCCCGATTGTCGCGTGACGGTGCCGACGGAAGGAATAGCGCAGGTATCGTCGCGAGCGCGGTGCACCGCGACCTCGACCCCGCCGCGGCGCTCACGCTGCGCTCGACCGCGCTCATGGCCGGAATCGACGGTCGGCTCCGTTCACGGGACCGATCCTACACGGTCATTGCAAACTTGCTCGCGAGCCACGTGAGCGGCACGCCGCAAGCAATCACGGAGACGCAACGGTCGTCGGTGCATCTCATGCAGCGTCCGGATAGACGCGGCGGTCCGCTGGACACGACGCGAACGAGTCTCGCTGGCATGTCGGCCGAAGTGCGCGCGATGAAGCAGGGCGGCGGCCCGTGGCGCTGGGGGATCAACGGTCGGGTGGCCACGAGCGGGTTCGAGATCAACGATATCGGCTACCAGCTGCGGAGCGACGTCGTTACGGCCACGAGCTGGGTGGGGTACACACATTTCGAGCCGGGCCGCGTGCTTCGCAGGTGGGAGACGTGGTTCAATCAGATGGCGCGCTGGACATTCGATGGTGACCGCGAGCGGCTCGCCGCCAATGTATACGGCCAGGCGAGCTTCCAGAACAACTGGACGCTCATGGGTGAGCTGCGCCGCGAGTTCTCGCAGCAATCCCCGACCTTCCTGCGCGGCGGCCCTGCGACCTACGTGCCGCCCAACGTGTCGTGGTGGGGACGTCTCGTCTTCGATCCGCGCCGGGTGCTGAGCGGTGAGCTCGTCACGCAGGGATCGGTCGACGACGTCGATGGCGGCAGTCGCGTCACGTTCTCCCCGATCGTGACGCTCCGGCCGGCGTCCCGCGCCGAGGTGTCGCTTCAGCCCAGCGTCACGCGGGTCACGAATCCATCGCAGTATGTCGAGACTGCATCGGCCGATGGCGATACCAGCTACGTGACCGGGCGGCTGGCGCAGACCACGACCGCACTAACCGCACGCCTGAACCTCACGTTCACGCCGACGCTGTCACTCCAGCTGTACGCGCAGCCATTCCTGAGCGCGGGGAAGTACGGCCGTCTGGGCGAAGTCCGTCGCCCGGGCGCTCGGGCGCTGGAGCAGCGCGTCTCCACGTTCGCCGCGAGCGCGGTCTCGCCGGTCGAAGGGAACGAGCTGCGCATCGACCGCGGCCCGGGGCGGGCGCCGATCACACTGGACGACCCGAATTTCACGGTGGCCGAGCTCCAGTCGAACGCCGTGCTACGCTGGGAGTATCGCCCGGGTTCGGCGCTGTTCTTCGTCTGGGCGCAGTCGCGGAACGACGACGTGAATGCAGTCGATCTCTCACTGGACAGCCGGGCGCGCGACCTGTGGCGTACGCCCGGCACGAACGTGCTGCTTGTCAAGTTCAGCTACTGGCTGGCGCCGTGAAAAACCGACCACGAACGCTGGAAGCGATCAGTCTGCGTACTCAGCGTTCGTGGTTGTTGGGCGCTACCCATTCCGCAGGGCGATGACCGGATCGACAGCCGTCGCCCGGCGTGCCGGACCCAGACTCGCAATCAGGCCGACCGCAGCCAGCGTTAGGCAGGCGACGGCTAGCGTGAGCGGGTCCCGCGCGCCGATCCCGAACACCAGCCCCTGCATGAACCGCGTCAGCCACAACGCCCCAACGGCGCCGATCGCGAGCCCGATCGCGATCATCGCGCCACCCTGACGAAACACGAGTGCGAGAACCTCGATGCGCTGGGCCCCGAGCGCCAGCCGCACGCCGATCTCCCGCGTGCGCTGGCTGACCGAGAAGGCGAGCACCCCGCCGATCCCCGCCGCAGCGATCAACACCGCCAGCAGTGCGAACAGAGCCAGCAACGATGCGGTCAGTCGCCGAGGCGCGAGCGAGTCGAGGCGGATCTCCATCAGCGTGCGAATGTTGTCCACCGGCATGTCCGGGTCGATCGCGCGGATTGCCGCCGTGGCCTGCTTCGCCAGCCGCGCTGGGTCCTTCGTCGTGCTCCGCAGGAGGACATTCTCTCCGCCCGGCGTTTGCGCGAAGGCGACATAAAACACATCGATCGGGTCCTGATCGAGCGCGTGATCGCGAACGTCGCCGGCCACGCCGACGACCCGAAGCCACGTGTCTCCGCCATCCGGGGAGATTCGCGCTCCGAGTGGCTCCGCATCGCGCCAGTACCGCTGCGCCAACGACCGACTGATGACCGCCACCTCCTCCGTACCCAGTCGATCGTGCTCGTCGAAGGTTCGTCCCTTCATGATCGGCACGCCGATCGTGGTGAAGTACTCGCCGCTCACGATCTGCATCTCCGCCTGCGGCGCGACCTCGTTCGGGCCGACCGGCCGACCCTGGATCAGCATCCCGTGCGACATGCGGCCGTCCTCGCCTAACGGGACAGCGGCGACGAGCGCGACACCGGAAACGCCCGGCAGCGCCCGCATGTCCGTCACGATGCGCGTCGTGACGGCAACGCGGTCCTCGGGGCGTTGGTAGCGCTCCCGGCTGGGGGTCACGCGAAGGCTCAATACCTGCTCAGGCTTGTAGCCCGCGTCGACGCGGCTCAGCTCGATCATGCTGCGGACCGACAGGCCGGCTGCGGCCAGCAGGACCACCGACACCGCGACCTGCGCGACGACCAGTCCGCGCTCCGCGCGACCGCGGCGCCCACGCGCTTGACCGCCATCGCCGCGCGCGCGGAGTCCGGTCGCGAGATCGCGGGTCATCCCGACGAGCGGCAGAGTTCCCGAGGCGAGGCCCACGACGACCGATACGCCGAGCGTGAAAAGCAGCACAGGGGCGTCGAGACCGATCTCGAACGCGCGCGGTGTGAAACGCGCCGCGTACGGGACCAGGACGCGGAGCAGGGCAGCGGCGAGCCCGACCCCCACCAGCGCCCCAGCCCCCGCGACGACGACGCTCTCCGTCAGCAGCTGTCGCGCGAGCCGGCCCGAGCCCGCGCCGAGTGCCGCGCGCACCACCAGCTCCGAGCGACGGTGCACGAGTCGCACGAGCGTGAGGTTCGCTACATTCGCACAGGCGATGGCCAGAACGAACGCGGACGTCGCGAGCAGCAGCGCCAGCGTCTCCCGCGCGGGGCCGGACAGCTCCTCGAGCAACGACTCCGCACCGATGCCGAAGCCCTGCGCGTCCGGATAGCTCTCGGCGTGCTCGTTATGCATCTGCGACGCAACGGCCTTGAGGTCCACGCGAACCGCAGCAAGCTCGACGCCCGGGCGCGTGACGGCGAACCCGGTCAGCGCACGTACGTCACGTCGTGTCGTCCAGAACTCGGACATCCGGAACGGACACGACGAAACCGGCATGAAGACATCGTTATCGTTAGGGAACGCCGGCAGTGGCGGCAGGATTCCGATGACCGTATGCACGCGGTCCGTCATCTCGACGGTCTTGCCGATGATCGTCGTGTCCCCCCCGAGTCGCTCGCGCCAAAAGCGGTAGCTCAACACCACGACGGGCGTCGCACCCGCCTGATCCTCGCCCTCCCGGAACGTGCGGCCGAGCATTGGCCGGACGCCGAGCGCGTCGAAGTAGTTGGCGGACACGACGCCGGTCTGCACCCGCTGCGGCTCGCCGCGGCGAAGCATGTTGAAGGACATCGAGTGATACTCGACGATCGTCTGCAGGGACCTACTCCTGGAACGCAGATCGGCGATCTCCCGCACGGAGAAGCCGGCGTCGTCGATCTGGCCGGCAGCGACCGGCTGTTTCAGCCGAACGACCCGGGCGCCGTTGGCGAACGGCAGGTCCTTGAGCAGGACGCCGTGGATGACACTGAAGATCCCGGTGTTCGCGCCGATGCCGAGCGCAAGGGTCAGCACGGCGATGGCGGTATATGCGGGCGCACGACCGAGCGTGCGCGTCGCGTATCGCAGATCCTGCAGGAAGGTCTGCATGCATGGCTCCTCTTGTGGTGCGCGGATGCTACGCTGCCGGCGAGCGTCGCCGGCGAAAGAAGCGTCATGCCTCTGTTGCGGATTGGTGCGGCACGTGTTCCCGAAGTGTGGCGGCCCGTCGCCTTCGGCGAGCACCAAAATGCGACCGCTCCTCAACACATCTCACACAAATGGGCGTTGCCTGGGCCGAGGCAGTGGTCCCATCGTACCTGGGTGATCGAATACCTCGCTTCCGCCGCGGGTCACCCGCTGTGACGCCTCAGGCTCGTCGCGCGCGAATTCCGCTTCCCGGCCGCCGATTCTCGTGGCCGCTCGTATTGCTGCTCGCCAGCGTCGCGGTAACCGGCGTGGCGGCGTTCAACGCGCAGCGCGCCGTGTGGTCCCATCAGCGAACGGCGTCGCGCCTGCTTCGGGACTACGCGTCGTTCACGGCCTGGACGTCGCAGCGAAAGATCGAAACGGGGCTCGAGGGCGCCGTGATGGCGTCGCTCCAGTACGTCATGCACGGCCGGGAGCCTCACCGGTTTCAGCGCAACGGCCCGCGGCCTAACGCCGACGAGCTCTGGAACTACTACAACAACAACGACCGCTATCGCACCCGCTTCTGCACGCCGAAGCGCTGCCCCGAGTCGTTCCCGCCATCCGCCTATTTCGGATTTACCATTGGCGCCGAGACGCTTCAGGTCGCGCCCAGGGCCGCCGTGCCTGAGGCAGACGCCTGGCTCGAGGTCGCACCCGAGTCCGACAAACGCTGGCTCGTCGACTCGTTGACCACCCACGTCCGCAAGGTCCACGACCCGGACGAGAACTACGAGGTGCTCGTGTCGCCGCGCTTCGGCACCGGACGGATGATCGCCTATGCGCTCATGCCGACCGAAGCCGGAGACACGGTGGTGTATGGCGTGGAGTTCGGCGCCACCACGTCGCGGCACATCTTCAAGGATGCCGTCGTGCACGAGCACCTGCTGCCGAACGCGGTGATGCTCGGAAAGGACAACGAGGACCTCCTCGGCATCCGCATCGTCGGTCGGCGCTCGCTGCCCCTGTACGAGTCGGCAAACTGGCCCAAGACGTCCTATATCGCCGCGCTGGAGCTGACGCCGCATTTCGGGGGCCTGAAGGTGGAGACGGCCGTGCGGCCGGAGTACGCGAACCAGCTCGTGATCGGTGGCCTGCCTCGCTCGAGACTGCCGCTCCTACTCGTGATGTTCGTCGTCTCGGCGGCACTCGCTATGGTTGCTGTCATACAACTCCGTCGTGAGGAGGAGCTGGCGCGCCTGCGCTCCGACTTCGTCTCGAGCGTCTCGCACGAGCTGCGCACGCCGCTCGCACAGATCCGTCTGTTCCTCGAGACTCTGCGCCTCGGCCGCTTCACGACCGAGGCACAGCGCCAATGGTCCCTCGACAACATCGATCGCGAGACCAATCGGCTCTCCCATCTGGTGGAAAACGTGCTGTCGTTCGCGCGCGCCGGACACGCGCCCGCATCGCGAGCCGCGCCGGAGGCGACGGATCTCGCATTCGAGATCGAACAGATCGCCCGCGCGTTCGAGCCGCTCGCCGCGTCGCGGCGTGCGTCGCTGGCGCTCGATCTCGCGCCTAACGTCGTCTCGCCGCTCCAGCGGGAAGCGTTCCGCCAGGTGCTCATCAACCTCCTGGACAACGCCGTGAAATACGGACCCGCCGGGCAGACCGTGCGGATCTCGCTCTCACAGACCGGGTCATCGGCGCGCATCACGGTCACCGACGAAGGACCGGGCATCCCGGCTCGGGAACGCGAAGCCATCTGGACGCCGTTCTACCGCGGGAACGCGGCCGCGGCGCAGGGGGCCGGCGGCAGCGGCATTGGGCTCACGATCGTGAGGGATCTCGTGGCGCAGATGGGCGGGAGGATCGAGGTCGTTCCTTCTCCCAAGGGTGCCGCGTTCCAGATCGAGTTGCCGGGCGCGGATCGCCCCGCTCCAGCTGCCGCCCCCGCGGATGTGGCGCTCACGTTGCGCCCGTCATGACTCGCGTGCTCGTCATCGAGGACTCGCACGACCTCGCACAGGGGCTGCGTTACAACCTCGAGCTCGAGGGGTACGCCGTGAAGGTCGCGGACGATGGCAACGCCGGACTCTCGCTCGCGCGCGAGTGGGATCCGGACCTCGTCATCCTCGATCTCATGCTGCCCGGCATCGATGGTTATCAGGTCCTGCGATCCCTTCGCACCGAGGGGCGTCAAACGCCCGTGCTCATCCTGTCCGCTCGAGGAGAGGAAGCGGACAAGGTTCGAGGTTTCCAGCTCGACGCCGACCAGTACGTCACGAAGCCGTTCGGGCTCATCGAGTTGCTCGAGCGGGTGAAGTCGCTCCTCCGGCGAAGCCGCGTCCGGACGGACGCACACGATCCGAGCGCCACCACCGGCGTCATCAGGTTCGGCGACGTCAACATCGATCCCGCCTCGCGCACGGTGACGCGTGGTGGCGACCCGGTGAGCCTAACGCCCAAGGCCTATGAGCTGATGATGGCGCTCATCAAACGAAAGGGCGCGGTCGCGACGCGCGTCGAGCTCCTGCGGGAGGTGTGGGACCACCGCGCGATCGTGCTGACGCGCACGGTGGATTCTCACATGGCCGAGCTGCGCAAGAAGCTCGAGCACGATGCCGCCGATCCGAAGCACTTCATCACGATCTGGAAAGTCGGTTACCGCTTCACCCCCTGAGTTTGCGAGGACATCATGGTTCGAATTCGCCGATGCGGGGTCGCCCGCGCGATGGCGTCACTGTCGGTTGCGGCGATGGCGTTGCCAGTCGTTATGCGAGCACAGGCCGCTCGCTTCGACTCGCCCGTCGTGTCGACGCAGTGGCTCGCCGACCATCTCAATGACCCGAACGTCGTCGTACTGCACCTCGCGACAATCCGGCGTGACTACACGAGCGGCCACATCCCGGGTGCACGGTTTCTGTGGTTCAATGACGTGGCGCCGAGCAACCCCGATCTCAACACCGAGCTGCCGAGCGTCGCCCACCTCGACTCACTGTTCGAGTCGCTTGGGGTGTCCGATAACTCGCTCATCGTCGTTTACGGCCAGACTATAACGCCGATCGTCGCCCGCGTGTTCATGACCCTCGACTACCTCGGCGCCGGCGATCGCGCGGCGGTGCTCGATGGCGGACTCGCGGCCTGGAAGGCCGACGGCCATCCGGTGAGCACGGAGACGCCGAAGGTCGCGCGCGGCAGGTTCACGCCGCACGTGCGCTCAGACGTGGTCGTCAACGCCGACTTCGTCAAGGCGAACATCGACAAGCCGGGCATTCGCATTCTCGATGCGCGCACCCCCAACTTCTACAGCGGCGAGGGCGGTGGCGGGCCGCGTCCCGGCCACGTGCAGAGCGCGCAGAACATTCCGTTCACGACACTCACCGACTCCACCGGGAAGATGAAGGATCGCGCTGCCATCTCCGGGCTATTCACAGCCGCAGGCGTGCAGCCCACTGATCGCGTTGTGACGTACTGCCACGTCGGGCAGCAGGCGAGCCTGTTGTTCCTGGCGGCGAAGTACGTCGGCATCAAGCCAAGCTTGTACGACGGCTCGTTCGAGGATTGGAGCTCGCGCGACGATACGCCGATCGTGGGACCGGTGAAGAAGTAGCGGCGGATCCGTGTCGTCGATATTTCGGCTGCTGCCGCTGCTCGCGGTGTTCGTGGCACCGCGGGCCGAGGCGCAGCCTGCCGCGCGCGGCGTGTCCGATTCGCTGCTGCTCACCCCGGCCCAGCTTCGCGATCGCCTAACGCGGGGCAACGTCGTGCTCCTGCACGTCGGCGAGGCGGCAGACTACAAGGCTGGGCATATACCGGGCGCCAGGTTTCTGCCGTACGACGCGATCTCGCAGCGCCGAAACGGTCTCATGCTCGAGATGCCGCCGGTCGTCGTGCTCGACTCGGCACTCGAGTCGCTTGGCGTCTCCGACGACTCCCGTATCGTGCTGTATTGGTCGAAGGACTGGTACTCGCCCACCACGCGCGTCTTCCTGACGCTCGACTATCTGGGGCTCGGCGAGAAAACGTCGATTCTGGACGGCGGGTTCGCGGCGTGGAAGTCCGCAGGCGGGCCCGTGACGACCGCGGTGCCCGCTTCGACGCGTGGCAGGCTCACGATTCATCCGCGATCGGACGTCATCGTCGACGCAACCGCCGTTCGCTCGGCCATCGGCGACACGCGCACGGCCATCATCGATGCACGCGACCCGCGCTTCTACACCGGTCAGGCCACGGGCATGCACGCGCGCGAGGGACACGTGCCCGGGGCGAAGAATCTCCCGTTCAACACGCTCATCGACGAGGGCGGCACCTTCAAGTCGCGCGAGACGCTGGAGAAGCTGCTGGACGCGGCCGGCGCGACACCCGACAGGCGCGTCATCAGTTATTGCCACATTGGGCAGCAGGCGACCGTCGTGTACTTCGCGGCGAGACTTCTGGGCCGCGACGCCCGCCTGTACGACGGCTCATGGGATGAGTGGAGTCGGATGTCGGAGTTGCCGATCGAAACGGGCCGACGCTGAGAGTCAGGGCTCGACAGTCGTTAGGTTCTCTGGTCAATCGACGATGAATAATTTCGCGCCTGTCCGGCTGTAGGATCGGTGCGCTTCGGCGCCATCGGCGACTTGATAGCTGATGCCAGGACGAAGCTGGAATCGCCGGCCGTCGCGAAGCTCGGTTTCGAGGTCGCCGGCGAGGCAGAGCAGAATGTGTCCCTTCTCGCACCAGTGATCGGCGCGATAGCCGGGCGAGTACTCGACCATGCGAACGCGGATCCGGCCGAATTCTCTGGTGCGCCACAACGCGGTGCCGGTTTCGCCAGGGTGTTCGGTGGGCGGGATCGCGGCCCAGTCCGTGGTTCCAAACGCAATTTCGGTGATCTGCATAGCGATGGCTGATCGGGTCGAAAATCGAAGATGTTGCCAACCTCCAGAACACATCCAGGATAGCGTGATAGACGACGAGCAGTTGCGGCTTCGCGCTGGCCGCCACCTCGACGATCTGTACTCGATCCTTGCGGCACAACGAGCCACCCGTACGTTCGGGTACGTATGACATCTCTGGTACCCACGCTCCTCACCGCGGTGCTGCTCGTTCTCGGAGCGTCCCCGCGGACGCCGATCGGCGCTCAGAGTCCGCCACGGAGACTCCTCGTGCTGCTCGCGCATGCCGATGACGAGACCGCGGCATCGCCGGTGCTCGCGCGGTACGCCCGCGAGGGTGTCCAGGTTTACATGGTCATCGCGACGGACGGCTCGGGCGGCAGTGGCTCGCAGACGTATCTTCAGCGGTCGGACTCAGGTCCCGTGGGTGAAGCGCTCGTCAAAGCCCGTGTCGAGGAGGCGCGGTGCGCCGCGACGGCGCTCGGAGCGCAGGAGCCGGTGCTCCTCGCCTTTCCCGACGGTAAGCTCGGCGACTACCTGGGCGATCGCACTTTGCTCTACCGACTCACGGACCGCATCGCCAAGGAGATCGAGCGTCTGCGTCCAGACGTGGTGATGACATGGGGCCCCGACGGCGGGACGGGCCACCCCGACCATCGTTTGGTGAGCGACATCGCGACGCAGCTGCAGCGAGCGGGCGCAGCGGGCATGCCCGAGCGCCTCGTGTACATGTACCTACCGGGAGAAGCGTTCCGCCTGACCAATCCGCAGCGAGGTGAGCCACCGATGCTCATCCCTCGGGCGAAGTATTTCACGGTCCAGGTGCCATTTACGCCTGGCGATCTCGAAGCGGCGAAGAAGGCGATCGCCTGTCATCACTCGCAGTTCACTGCGGAAACGCTTCAGCGTTTCGTGCCCGGGATGCAGGGTCTGTGGAACGGCGCCGTGCGGTTCGTCCCCGGCTCACCGGCCGTGAGCGGCGACGACCTGTTTCGTTGAATGCGCGACACTGATTCACGCCCATTAGCGCACGTCGATCATCTCTCCATGGCCTCACGATCGAGCGGCGCCAGGCGTCGCTTGCGACCAGTCGGTTTCCTCGGCGCGTGCCTGACGCTGGGGGCGCTCGCCTGCTCGCGCAAAGATGCCCCGCGCGCGGCCGCCGACACCGCCAAGTCGCGTCCGGAGGTTCTGGCCGCCGCCGCACTGGCGACGCGAGCCAGCAGGCCGGTTCCGTTCCGCGTGCCAGCCGAATCCGAGATCAAGGACACGATCGTGCTCGCCGCGGTCCGTCGCGGGCGCGCCATCCTTTCCAACACCCGCGACAGCCTGCCGGCCCA
Organism: Gemmatimonadaceae bacterium; assembly: GCA_036509075.1. GTDB lineage: Bacteria > Gemmatimonadota > Gemmatimonadetes > Gemmatimonadales > Gemmatimonadaceae > JAJKIV01. The sequence continues at coordinate 6,588 of DATCGG010000426.1, read as the reverse complement.
CGTCGGCAATAAGCTGCGTTGCGTGAGCTGCCACATGGGTGACGGGCAGCAAGCGAACAGGATGCCGTTCATCGGTGTGTACGCGCGATTCCCCCAGTATCGCCCGCGCAGCGCTACGGTCGAGATCATCGAGGATCGTATCAACGATTGCTTCGAGCGCAGCATGAACGGCAAGGGATTGCCCCGGGATAGCCGCCCGATGCGCGACATCGTCGCGTATCTCGCATTCCTTTCGTACGGCATCCCGGTCGGAGCGCAGGTGGAGGGGCAGGGCCTCCCGCGCCTGGAGCCGCTCGTGGGTGATACGACGCGTGGACGCGAGGTGTTCACGACCACCTGCGTGCAGTGTCACGGTGCCAACGGCCAGGGGGGCAAGGCTGACACGGCTGTCGCCATCGTCGGTCCGCCACTCTGGGGCGCCCAGTCGTTCAACGTCGGCGCGGGCATGGCACGCCTGAGAACGGCCGCGGCGTTCATTCGTGTCGCAATGCCGTACGACAAGCCCGGCTCTCTGACACCGCAGCAGGCGTATGACGTGGCGGCGTACGTGACGTCTCGCCCTCGGCCGGATTTCGCGCGAAAGGCGGGGGACTGGCCTAACGGGGATCCTCCGCCGGATGTGGCGTATCCAACAACGGCTGCAAAGAAGGGAAAAGCCAAACGTTAGGCACGCGAACGGCGCCACAGAACACGTAACTGGTCACTGGACTTGGTTATCAGTGATTAGAACCCTCGGGCTGCTCATCTCGCCTGCGCGAGGCTTCCCGAGGGTTCCGATAACCAATAACCCGTACCAGCAAGCAATAACCTGTGTCTTCTTCAGCTGGCCGTTCTCGGAGCCAGATACTTGGTCAGCCAGCCCTGAACCTCTCCCCACCACAACCGCTGGTTCTGCGGTTTCCCGATCCAGTGCCCCTCATCCGGGAACACGACCAGCCGACTCGGCACGCCCTGACGCTGGAGCGACGTGAACATCGACAGGCCCTCGGTATACGGCACGCGGTAATCGAGCTCGCCGTTCAACACCAGCGTGGGCGTCTTGAACTTTCCCGCGAACAGATGCGGGGAGTACACGCGATACTGTTCGCGCATCGCCTTCGGATCCCAGAAGGGCCCGCCGTACTCCCACTCCGGGAACCAGAGCTCCTCCGTCGCCGCGTACATGTTCTCCAGGTTGAACGGCCCGGCGTGCGACACCAGCGCCTTGAAGCGCGTCGTATGTCCGGCAATCCAGTTCACCATGTACCCGCCGAACGATCCGCCGGCCGCCCCCATGCGCGTCGAGTCCATCCACGCGTCGCGCGCGAGTGCGGCGTTGAGACCATTCATGAGGTCTGTGTAGACCTTGCCGCCCCAACCCTTCGACACATCGTCGACGAACTTCTGACCGTACCCCGTCGAGCCGCGTGGGTTGATGATCACGAGACCGGCGCCGGTCGCGGCGAACATCTGATAGTTCCAGCGCGAGTGCCAATTGTCGAGCCACGCGCCCTGCGGGCCGCCGTGGATCAACAGGATCACGGGATACTTCTGGCCGGCGGTGTATTGCGGCGGCTTCACGATGAAGCCCTGCACGCTGTCACCGCCCGCACCCTTGAACCAGAAATCCTCGGCCGGATTCAGCGCGAGCTGCGCCACGAGCGCATCGTTCACATGCGTTACCTGGCGCGCATCCGTCACGCGAGCGCCGTCGAGCGACGCCGCGAACACTTCCGGGGGCCGGTTGGTCGCGTCGCGCATCCACACCACCCCGCGCGCGTCACGCGAGAAGGAAAAGCCGAGGTTATTCGACTCGCCAACCACCAGCGCTGGCGCGCCGGTCGCGATGCCGGTCGCGCCTAGCGTCGCACGATACAGCTTGTCCCGGCCTTTGTCCGTGGTCGCCACGTAGATCGCCTTGCCGTCGGGCGCGAACCAGTAGCCGTCCGCGTTGCGGTCCCACGACGGCAGCGCCTCGGCCGACGTCTTCTTCGCCCGATCGTAGAGCATGAGTCGCCACCGGTCGGACTCGAACCCGGCGCGCTTCTGCGACGCATATGCGATGTATTTGCCGTCCGGCGAGTACACGGGATTCTGGTCGGCACCGATGTTCGCCTTCGTGATGACGGTGGCGGCACCGCCGCTGACGGGCACCACATACAGATTCACGTCGGTCGTCCACGCATCCGAGCGGCCCTGATCCTTCGCCGTATACGTCATCTCCTTTCCATCCGGCGCGAACGCGTACCCCTCGCTGCCGCCGAACGGACCGGGTGGCACGTCGTACTTCGCGCCGGGCGTGAGGTCGCGCGGCTCGCCACCGTCGATGCTCACGACGAACAGGTGCGACCGCGTGCCCTCGTCCCACGCGTTCCAGTGGCGGAACAGGAGGTTGTCGGCTACGTGTGCCTTGACCTTGTTGTCTTCCTTGGCCTTGTCCTTCTGCGCGTTGCACGCGTCGGTCGTGCAGTCCGGCCACACCGCCGAGACGAACGCGATCTGACTTCCAGCGGGTGCCCACACCGGACCGCTGGCGCCGCCATTGAGACTCGTCAGGCGCTTTCGCGCACTGCCGTCGGCATTCACGACCCACAACTGGCCACCGGCGGTGTAAGCGACGTGCCGGCCGTCGGGGGACCAGCGCGCCTCGGTTGCGCGCGTCGTGTCATCGGGGAAGGCTCGCGCGGTCCCGCCGCCTAACGCCACGGCGTAGGTCGTCGTCGCTCGCCGATTTGCGTCGACGTCTGTCGTGCGCACGGCGTACAGCATCGTCGTGCCGTCGGGCGAGAGCTGCGGGTCCGACACCGCCTTCATCGCCGCGAAATCCTCGAACGTCATGGGGCGCCGCGACTGTGCCAGCGCCGTCGACGCAAACGCGAGCGGCACAGCGGCCGCCAGCGCGAGCGAAGTCCTAACGATCGTCATGTATCGTCCTCTCTACGGGGCTTGCGGGCCTGCCGTCCGCTTGTACCAGTCCAGCTTTCCGGTGTCGCGCTTGGGGCCACCAGCGAGCGCTTCTCGCATGAGTGCTTCGACCTCGTTCGATTCGCGCGGCGCGCGCGAGATCCACTCGAGGCCCTGGTCGCTGATGAGATAGTCGTCCTCGATGCGGACCCCGATGTTTCGGTACTTCGTCACCGCCGGTCGCAGCTTGGCGGCCAGCGCCTCGTTGCGCTGCGTTTTCGGCAGGATGTCGAGGACGTTCTCGCGGACATAGATCCCGGGTTCGATCGTGAACGCGCTGCCGGTGTCCAAGGTCCCCTTGAAGTAGAACTGGTCGGGATCGTGGACCTCGAGCCCGATGCCGTGGCCGAGGCCGTGCATGTAGTAGAGGCTGAGCTGCAGGCACTGCTGCGGCTGCTGCGTCGTTCCGCAGTCATACGTGGCCGTAGGCGACTCGATTAGCCCGATTCTCGTTAGGCCCGATGCCAACACGGCCGACGCTGAATCGGACATGACCTCCGCTTTCGCGCCGGGCTTCGCCTGGCGCTCGGCCGCCGCCTGGGCCTCCCGAACAATCTGGTAGATCCCGCGCTGGTCCGGCGTGAACGTGCCGTTGATCGGGACGGTACGCGTGACATCGGCCGCGTAGCCGCGATACGACGCCCCGATGTCCATCACCACCACCTCGCCCGCATTCATGAGCCGGTCGTCGGCGTTGTAGTGCAGTGTCGTCGAGTTCGGCCCAGACCCAACGATCGTCGAGAACGACGGGCGATCCGCACCGTTCCGCCGGAACGTGTACTCGATGAGCGCCTGGACCTCGAACTCATACATGCCCGGCTCGATCGCGCGCATTGCCTCGCGCTGGGCGTCCGCCGTGATCGCGACCGCCTTACGAATCAGATCGAGTTCCGCGGGACTCTTCGTGCCGCGCAGCATCAACACCTGCGTGTTCGCCGACGACACCTTCACCGACGGGTGTCCCGCGGCGATGGCACGAACGAACTGATCGTCTGGCGACAGCACGCGCGGCTCTTCACCCTGGCGCCCGCCGAACTGCACGTTGCCCACCACATACAGTTGGGTCGCGGAACCCAGCAATGAGTCGAGCACAGGTCGAAGCTGCTCCACCGGGCGTGCGTCGATCCCTGTTGCCTTCGTTGCGCCCTCGGGGCCGAAGCGCTTGCCCGTCCACACCTCCGCGGCGGCCTCGCGTTCCTCGACGAACAGCGTGGCCGTCGTCTGGCCGCCGCGCTTCACCATCACGAGCGCCGCATTGGGCTCGTTGTAGCCGGTGAGATACGTGAACGGCTCGCTCTGATAGAACGACAGGTAGTCCTGCGCGGGCTCCTTGCCCCCGATCGCAACCAAGACCCCGTCCTGGATCTTCGCCGCGAGCGCAGCACGTCGCTGCGCATACTCGGCTGGCAGGACCTGGGCGCTCAGCGGAGAAACGCCGACGAGCCACATCGCAGGCAGGAGCGTTCGAAGTTGCGCGAACCGCACGGGGCTACCTCCAGAAAAGGACCGGGGTCGGACTAGGATCAGATCAGACCCCAAGTAACCTACTGGCGTGCAGCCAGTTCCACCGAGCGGTCTGTACCGCACGGTCCGAGGCGGTCTCGCCCTAGTCCCGTTTCCAGGCGAGCGTTCGGCCCCCGCGCAGCGCGTGGTACATGCCGAGGAAGGCGGCCGCGTTGATCATGCAGAAGTAGTAGGGCAGGCGAAGGATCTTGGGCCGGAGGCGCGCGAGCGCGCCGACAAGGACGAGCGCGTAGAACGCGAGCTGCAGCACGAACAGTGCACGGTAGAACGGCTTATCGAGCAAAAACATGTTTGCCACGAGCATCGCGAGCATCGCAATGGGCACTAGCAGCCGGCCAGCCTTGTGGGACAGGAAAAAGAAAAGGGGCCCCGGACGCAATGGGCTAAGCAGCGCCTTCATTTCGCGAAGCTGCTCGACATTGCCCGTCATGATGCGAACGCGGCGGCTGAACCCGCCCATCTCGTGCGCTTCCTCATACGCGACCGCGCTGGGCTCGTACGCGACGCGATAGCCCTGCGAGAGAATTCGCATTGGGATCACGTAGTCGTCGTTGATGGTGCCCGGTTTGGGGAACGGATACAGCGCACGTCGGATCGCGTAGAGCGACCCGTGGCAGCCCAGGATGGATCCAACGTCCGCCTCGGCGAGCTTGAGGTAGGTCTCGTACTTCCAGTAGAAGTCCTCCTGCTTACCAAGCGCTGCGTCTTCGCCGCGCAACACGCGATAGACTCCACTGACCGCGCCGACGTGTTCGTCGGCGAAGTTCGCGACCAGCGTACGCAGCGCATCCGGCGCAAGCATGCTGGACGCGTCCGAGAACGCGACGATGTCGCCGGTCAGCTGCGGGACCGTGTCGTTGAGCGCGTAGAGTTTGCCGCGGTTCCTCGGGTACGCGAAGACGTGGACCCGTCCCTGTCCGATCTCGCTTGCGACGTGCTGCGCGATCGCCGTTGTGCCGTCGGTGGGGCCATCGCATGCGATCGCTATGTCGAGTTGGGCGGCAGGATAGTCGAGTGCAAGCGCGTTGCGGATTTTCGATTCGATGACGTCTGCCTCGTTATACGCCGCGACAAGCAGCGACACGCTCGGCTCGGTCGGTTTCTTGTCGACCGGTCGCTTTGCCACTCGGCGAAGAATCGCGAGTAGCACGGGATAGCCTGCGTACACGTAGAACGCGACGGCCGCCGAGAGCCACAACACGACAACGGCGATCAAGACGGAATTCAAGTGAGGGCGTCGTACTCAGACGGGCACTGCGTCTACGCAATGCAGCTTCCCGACCGTCTCGCAGGAGATGACCTTGAAGCCTGTTGCCTCGAGATATCTGTAGACTTCCGACTTGCTGAAGAAGTAGACCGGGCAGCCGAGCACCGTTAGGCGGACCTTGCGCACCGGCGCGCGCCACGTCCAGAGTCTCGGCCACGCGGAGAGGAAACGTTCCCTCGTCATCTTGCGGATGATCTGGAGTCGCTCCGTCGGATTGGCGAAATAGTCCCAGAAGCCGATCGCGATCGTTTCGTCGAACACGTCCGTACGCGTCCAGTCAATGATATCCATCTGGGCGAACTCGGTGCGACCTCCGACCCCCTCTTGCCTCGCCAGCTCGCGTGCGAGCTTGAGCATCTCCGGCGCGACATCCACGCCTAACACTCGCGACGCGCCACGTTTCGCGAGACTCGTCACGAAACGCCCGGACCCGCACCCGATGTCGCAGATCGTCTTGCCGTTCACGTCGCCGGACTTCCGCATCACCCAATCGAAACGGCCGTAAATGTCCTTGCGCAGCCAGCGATCGAGTGTGCGCGCGAACGAGCTCTTGTTCTGGCCAGTGTAGATCGCGTCGAAGTCCTGCGCGATGTCGTTCCAGTACTGGGCGACCTTGATGTCCTGAGCTGTCTTCATTGAACGCTTACGGTCGAAGGGAAGGGTACTTGGCGGGCGGTTTGAGCGAGACCGCTACCGCGAAAACTCGAGAAACGTCCAAGCGCGAACAGACGACGAAGGCGATCGTGGGTCTTTTGGAGGTTCGTGTAATGCCGGAGTCGCGACTTGCGTCGCCCGTCAATCCGTGGTTGGTCCGGGTCGATCTCCCACGGGTGGATGTACGCGATCAGCGGAAG
>DATCGG010000425.1:0-18494 GCA_036509075.1 Gemmatimonadaceae bacterium | reverse complement strand
ACGGTTAGCGAAAAGCTGCCGGGGATGTTGACGGTGAGCGCAAGCGTTGTGGTCTGATCGGGCTGACCTTGTGACGTGCCCCTGATCGTGACCGTTGCGGCACCAATCGCAGCCGTCGCTGACGCTGTCAGCGTGAGGGTGGATGTCGCTCCCGTGACGTCCGTCGGGTCGAACGCCGCGGTCACCCCGGTAGGCAGGCCCGTTGCCGTGAGGCTGACCGAGCCGGCAAATCCACCGGTTCTCGTGATGCTCACGGTGGACGTAGCGGAGAGACCCTGGATGACCGTCAGCGCCGCCGGGTTCATCACCAACGTGAAGCCACCTGCCGGAGCGGCGTTCACGCTCAAGGCGAGGGTGGTCGTCTGCTCGGTCAGCCCTGTTGCGTTCCCGTGGATGGTTACGGTGGCCACGCCGGTAGCAGCGGTTGCCGATGCGGTCAGCGTCAAGGTGGACGAGTTGGTCGTCGGCGCTGCCGGGTCGAACGCCGCCGTCACGCCGTTAGGCAGACCGGTCGCCGTGAGCGTAACCGCGCCGGCGAACCCGCCCGTTCGCGTGATGGTAACCGTCGATGTTACGGGAGCTCCCTGTTGAACGGTGAGCGTTGCCGGGTTCGCAGCCAGCGTGAACCCGCCGGCCGTCCCGGCGTTGACGGTCAGTTGGAACGTGGCGGTCTTGTCGGTCTGCCCCGTTGCCGTCCCTTTCACCGTGATTGTTGCGTTTCCCGGTGCTGCGTTGGAGGCGGCGGTGAGCGTCAGCGTTGACGAGTTGCCGGTGGCGGTTTGCGGATCGAATGCGGCTGTCACGCCGGTCGGTAGGCCAGAGGCGGTGAGCGCAACAGCTCCGGCGAAGCCGCCGGTTCTCGTGATGTTGACGATCTGGGTAGCCGTTCCGCCCGGCGCTGCGGTTACCGTCCCGTTGGCGACGGCGAGCGTGTACGTCTGCGTGGTCGGCTGGGTTCCATCGTCGTTGTGCTTGCACGCCGCAACCATTACTCCTACGACGAGGGCGGACATGAGTCTCGTTACTTCGAGCATGCCGACGCGCACGTTGCCTCCTAGCGCAAATGAGAGGCGCGATACGCCACACGCGGGCCGAATCCCGTGAGAGCACGAACACACGCTAATCTGCCCTCAGCTCAGTGGCGAACAACCGAACCCTAACCACGATTTCGAGCGATGAAAGCGGCTCTAACGACCTACGTCGTCTCGGAACGGTCGAGTGGTATAGACACGCCCGCTTACGGACGAATGACGATGCCGCGAACGGCGATCGAAGGGTCGTGGGTCAGCGTCCGACAGTCCGCTTCGAGGCCGCGCCGCCGTAGTAGATGTACTCGCCCTTGCTCGGCCCGCCAGACGTGCCGACCGTAGCGCCGGCCGCTCCAGACCCCGCAGCGGTGAAGTAGTTCGTGAGCGCCAGCGCGCCGTCCGGAACGTTCGTGGGCGCGATCCAGATGGGCGTCTGGTCAACGGTAGAGAGCTCGAGCGATGTGTTGCTGCTGCCGCCCGCCGCCGGGATCACGGTCAAGGCGAGCGTTGTCGTCCGGTCGAAAAACTGGCGGGGGTTGCGTCCGTGGATCGTCACGGTGGCTACGCCGGTCGCCGCAGTCGCGGACGCCGTCAGCGTCAAGGTGGAAGAATTGGTCGTTACGTTGGGAGCGAACACCGCCGTCACGCCGTTAGGCAAACCGGTCGCCGTAAGCCAGACCCCGACGACGATCCCGCCGGCCTGCGTGATTTTCACAGTCGATGTGCCGCTCGCTCCCTGCTGAATGGTGAGCGTCTTCGGATTCATGGCCACCGTGAACCCACCGGCCGTCCCGGCGGTGACGGTCAGCTGGAACGTGGCGGTCTTGTCGGGCTGGCCGGTTGCCGTTCCTTTCACCGTGACCGTTGCGCTGCCCGTCGCCGCGTTGGCGGCAGCGGTGAGTGTCAGAGTTGACGAGTTGCCGGCGGCGCTTTCCGGATCGAATGCTGCGGTCACGCCTGTTGGAAGGCCTTCCGCTGTGAGCGAAACAGCTCCGGCGAAGCCGCCAGTCCTCGTGATGTTGACGGTCTGCGTCGCCGCTCCACCCTGCGTCGCCGCAACCGTCGCGTTGGCGACGGCAAATGTGTACGTTGGCGCGGCGACCACGGTAATTGCGAGAGGTGCCGTTTCCGCGCTCACGCCGGTGCCCGCCGCTTTCACCGTTGCGTTGATGACGCCGGGGGTCGCGGATTCGCCCACGTCGAACGTGATGATGGCCGACGAGGCGTTACCGTCGATCGTGGCTGGAGCCGACGCATAGGTCACGGTACCTGGCAGCCCCTCGACGGCAATCGCCACGTCGCCCATGAACCCTCCTGACCGCGTAAGGTTCACAGTGGCGGTAGCGTTCGTGCCTTGCGTGATGTCGAGCGCGCTCGATGAGAGTGCTATGCTGATCGCCGGTGTCGGAGGGGTTACATCGTCATCGTCACCACCACAGGCCGCAATCGTCGCCGCGGCAACTAGTGCGGACATGACTCTCGTTACGTCGCTCAGTCCGGTACGCACATCGCCTCCTGTCGTGAATGGGAGGAGCGATACGCCGCACGCGAGCTAATTCGTGGGAGTATGAACGCGCACCATCATCGGCGTTTCTCCCCTTTGCCGAATAGACGAACGCCTAACTGGGATTTTCCGAGGGAGCAGCCAGCCGTGAACGACGTGCTCTATTGGTACCCGTCGTGGAAGGCGTGCGGAGGTCCTCTTACGGACCGAATGACGATGCCGCGACCACGGTGATCGACAGGCCGGCGGTAGCGGCCATTACCCCAGTGCCGGTCGCGCGCACCGTCGCGTTGTAGACACCCGGGGCAACGATGCTAGAAGAGCGGAGCGTGATGACGGCTGACGAAACAGCTGGGTCGAGAGAGGGCGGGGCGACGGTAGTCAAGATGCCGCTCGGCATCCCTTCGATCACGATCGAAACATCGCCCGTGAAGCCACCGGAACGCGTCAGCGAGAGGTTGAGCGTGCTCGTCTCACCCTGGGTGACGCTGAGCGTTCCGGCCGACAACCCGATCTCGATCGCAGGTACCGGCTCGACGACGTCATTCCCACTGCACGCCGCGACGATCACGGCGGCGAGCAGCCCGACGATCGATCTCGTCAAATTCCCTACCTCGCGGGATGCGCGAGACGAAGGGGAAGGGAAGAAACCGTCGAACCATCGCCCAGCGTGGCAGTCACGGTCCACGAGAGTCCTCGCTGGTTCTTGGCGAGTGAATCGGCGAGCACGAACGATGTGTCGCGCATCGTGGAATCTACCAACGCGCTACCTGCCTCGTCGATCACCTCGAGCCGGTAGCTGACGGCATCGGCGGTTGGTCGCCACGCCAGTCCGGCATCGCCGGAGGGCAGCCAACGAACGGGATAGGTCGAAACAGCGGATCCCCCGCGCAGCCGCGGGCCAGTCTCGACGTCGCCGGATGTGGAGAGCAACCGCACACCGGCGACGATCAACAGGCTCGCCGCGATTGCCATCAACCCGACCGACGGGGACCGGAACCACGAGCGCTGGCGTGGCATTCCCGCGGCAGAGAGGCTCGCCCGAACGAGATCGAGCTCGCGTCGGCAGGTGTCGCACGCCATGACATGATCGAGCACCTCGAGCCGGACGGCTTCACTCCCCGACCGCTCGGCGAGCGCCACGAGGGCTTCGGGTTCCGGGTGCGAGCGGCGAGCGTCAGCGCGACTTTCGAGAGTCGTCCCGTACGCGAGGCGAAGTCGTTCGTCGTTCGATTGCATTACGTGTATCCCCCGCCGTCGATGCCCATGGCCCGTAGTCGCAGGCGAAGATCCGCCAGCCCGCGGTACACGAGGTTTCGCGCCTTCGCTTCGGTCCAGCCCATCAACTCTCCGATCTCCGCGGTGCCGTAGCCGGCGAGGTACATTCGGACCACCGGCCTCCTCGACGCGACGATCGACTGCAGTGCCTGCTCGACCCGCTCTCCGAGCTCCTTCAGCGACGCATCCAGTTCCGGCGTTGGTGGGGCTCGACGCGCACTCAATTCCGCGTCGTCCACCAGGTCGAGCGAGTCGCCTCGGGCTGATCGCCGCCGACGCACGATGTCGATGGCAGCCGTTGTCGCCGCTCGGTACAGATAGGACGGGCTGACGGCGTCGATCCTCTCATTGGTGCTCAGCGCACCCCAAAGTCGAACCCGAACCTCCTGTGTGAGCTCGTCCAGATCGGCGCTCGGAAGCCGATAGCGGGCCCCGACGGTCCGAAGCACGCCGGAGTATCTCGTCAATATCGACTCGAGCGCCCGCGACACCGTGTCAGGCTGCATCACGGACGTCATCGGATGGTCCGGCGGTGGGCGCACAATGGGTGGACACAAACAGATATTGCAACCGCACACGCTGCCGTCGCCAGCGGAAGAGCGTGCTGCGAGCCTACGTGTGGCGCTGACGCCGCGGTCAGTGCGGGCGCGCGGGCGTCGCCGGGCTTTGGCTGAGCTGTCCAGTCACCAGAGGTCGAGTCAACGGGTCGCCCCAGAGCACGAGCGCCGCCCAGTCTCTCGGTGCCGCGCCGCCTCGGAGCGCCTCCAGCTTGGCGCCGCGAAGCGCCGCCGCGGTTGGCTCGCCGCGAGCGAGTCGCTGGTAGAACCGTCGAACGAGCAGACGCTGCGCCTGGTCGTCGACGGCCCAGAGCGTCGCGGCGACGCCTCGAGCGCCCGCCTCGATCAGGGGGGCGACCAGTCCACGAAGTCCCTCGTCGCCGGCGTGGCCGCCACTCACCGCGGTCGCGCAGGCGGACAGCACAACGAGATCCGCGTCGAGCGAGAGGGCGCTCAGCTCCTCCGGGCGCACGATGCCGTCCTCACCACCTCCAGGGGAGAGCAGCAGTGCACTCCCACGCAATCCCGCGGGGTCGACCACCGCGTGCGACGCGAAGTGTAAAACAGACACATCGGAGAGGGACATTCGCTTGAGCGCCGCTTCGCTCGCGTCGCGTCCTAGTCGGGCGAGCGATCGCGGCGCAGTTCGGGCGACCTCCCGGGCCTCGGCGGCGGCTTCGGGGAGCGGAGGCAGCGTGTCCCACCGCGCCAAGCCGGACTGGCGCGGACGCTCCGGCGCTCCGAACGCGAGCACTCCGCGCGCGCCAGCCGCGGCCCGCACTGGCGTGTCGCCGTCTGTTCCCAGCGAGCGCCGACGGAGTGCGGCATAGACCGACGCACTCGGCGCGTACGAGATCTCGAAGCGCTCGATCATACGACGGCCATCGGGGAGCTCGAGCACGTCGAACGGCAGCGTGTTGAAGGGTGCGGCGGGAACGATGACGAGGCGTGAGACGCCGGCGCCGAGCGCCGATGCGATGGGCGCGGCTAACACAGCGCCAAGGGCGCGTGCCTGCGGCCTGGCGTCGTTCTTCGCTTGCAGCGCGAGCACCAGTCGGCGGACCGGGTCCACGAGCGAGTCGGCCGGCGGAACGATGTAGGCCGATGTGCCGTCGCGCGTGAGGACGAACGCGGTTGTCGGCTCATTCCACGTACCGGTGTTGAAGTGCACCACCGCCGTGGATTCCGGGAGTGCGGCGTGCAGCTCCGCGAGCGTGATGGGGCGAGTGTAGACCTTTGTCAGCGCCGCCTCGCGAGCTTCCGGGCGATCTGTGCTCGGGTCGCGCAGCGCCTCGCGCCGAGCCATTCCGTCGAGCAGCTCGCGAGCCTTGGTCCGCTCCGAAAAGTCGAAGGCGGATGTCGTGTGTCCCGCGCGCGCCAACGCCGCCACCACGGTGGCGACGCCGACGTCGGGGTCGTTTTCGTCACCTGCGTAGCCTAACGCGGCGAGCCGCTGCTCGCGGGTCTCGCGGGAGGCGCGATAGCGCTCGAAGCGCGCCATCGCTGCGCGCAGCGATGCCTCTGCCGTGTCGAGCCGTCCGAGCAGGGCTTCCGCCTCGGCGCGACGCGCGAGCTGGAGGTACGTCGGGGGTTCGCCCGCGCGCGCGGCCTCGCGCTGCGATCGGTCGAGCGCCTTGCGGGCATCGTTAGGTCTGCCCGTGCCGAGCGCGAGCAGGGCGTCGTAGTAGTCCAGGTCGACGTACGCCGCGGACCGCCCACGCATAGTCGTGTCGCGTGCGAGTGCCAGCATCTCGGTTGCGCGCGGCCAATCGCGCCGCGCGAGCGCATAGCGAAGGCGCTGGACGCGCGTGTCCAGCACCTGCGACGTGTTGCCGGACTGTGCGAGCTGCGTCTCGGCGTCGCGGAGGAGCGAGTCCGCACCGGCCCAATCCCGCACGGCCCACCGGACGGACGCCTCGGCAGTCATGGCGGTCGCGGAGCCCCATCGGTCGCGGGCGGAATCGAGCAGTACGCGGGAGGCAGCCAGGTGCCGTCGCGCTTCACCCCAGTCGTTGAGTGCCATCGCCACGTAACCGAGGTTCATCTCGGTCCAGCCCAGCGTCAGCTGGCCGGCAATGGTGCCGACGGCGAGTCCGGCGCGCAGATCGCGCTCGGCCGCTCCGAGCTCGCCGCGCGAGCGAAGGAGATAACCGCGCCATTGGAGGGCGCCCGCGTAGCCTACGAGGTCTCCCGCGTCCTTCAGGCGCCTAACGGCGAGTCCGAACAGGACTTCGGCGGAATCGGGCCGTCGGACGCGATACTGTTCGCGGCCCAGGACATTGTACGCGATGCCTTCGACGCGGGCCGCGTTGGCGCGTCGCGCGAGAATCAGCGCGGAATCGGCGAGCGGACCGGCGCCCGGCGTCCCGCGCGCGAGCACGAGCTGTGCGCGGTAGGCGAGGGCGAGAGCCCGGTTGGCAATGTCGTTCGTGGGAAGAACACGCGTTGCGCTGTCCAGGAGGCGAAGTCCCGCTTCGACGCCCTGTGTGCGGCCGCGTATCAACGCGAGTCGGGTGAGTGCGCCCCCTTCAGCGCTGCCGTCTCGCGCCGCCGTCCCCTCGGACGCGGCCAGGGCGAACAGGGAGTCGGCGTCACGTATTCGCCATTGCTGGCCCGCCGAGAGCGCGGTCTCGATTCGTGCCCAGGCGGCGATGCTGTCCGGGCGTGCTCCGGATCGCGTCAGTAGCGGAGCGATGAACGAGTCGGCGGCAGCGTAGTCATACGCGAGTCGGGCGAACGACGCGATGCCAAGGCGGGCCAAGCGGTTGGACGGATCGCGGCGAAGACGGCCGAGCCAATCCTGTCGCACGGCAGCGGCGCGACGGCTCGCTATCGCCTGCTCTGCCGCCAGGATGACGGCGCTCGGACTGCGCGGGAGTGAGGGCTGCTGCAGAGTCGCGCTGGTGATGATGCCAACCAGCGCCGGTAGGGCGATGGCGCGACGGGACGGCGAATGCATGGGGCCTAACTATGGTAGGGCGTCGGGATGGACGCTACTACCCAGCTATCAGCCATCAGCCATCGGCCATCAGCTCAAAGGGCGACGCTCGATTCCCGATTCCCGATTCCCGATTCCCGATTCCCTATGATCAAGTGCAGGTCCCCGAATTCGTGCCAGAGATAACCGTTTTCGAGGGCCGCCTTGTAGGCGAGACTGACGTGACGCCTTCCGGCGAAGGCTTCGAGCAGGGTCAGGTGGGACGCGCGAGGTTCGTGGAAGCCCGTAACCAGAGCATCGACCACGCGAACGCCGCGTTCCGGAGTAACTATGAGGTCGGTCCAGCCCTCCGCGGCGCTCACGGTCCCGTCGGGCGACGCGACGGTTTCGAGCGCGCGCACGACGGTTGTACCGACCGCCACGACTCGATGGTGAGTCGCGCGCGCTCGATTCACCGCCTCCGCCGTGCATCCAGTGACTCGAAAGCGCTCAGCGTACGGCCGCTCTCCAGCCTCGAGGCTCGCCACTCCCGTGTGCAGGACGATCGGGGCGACCACCACACCCTTCGACTGCAGTCGCATGACGATATCGGCCGTGAACGGCCGGCCCGCCGACGGCATTTCGGCGCTGCCGGGCTCCGTGCCGAACATCGTCTGGTACATGTAGAGCGGCCATCGCTCTCGCACGTAGGCGTAGCGGATGGGCGCGCCGAACTCCTCCGCGTACGCCATCACGCCGCCCGGGCAGGTGAGCTCGGCTTCCCACAATCGCACGGACTCGTTAGGCAGTCTCGAGCCGCGTTCGCCGAATGGCGCGAGCAACGTGGCAGAGCCGCCGCCACGGAGGCGGACGCGGTCGCCCGCGCGGGCATCGAGCAGGGGACGCGTCCCCTCGCCGGTCAATCGTCGAAGCTCGATCACCCAGCGATGATCGTCGGTGCTCCACGGGACCGGTGACGAGAGATGCACGGCAACGAGCTCTCCGGTGGCGGAGCCGCGCTCGGACCGCCACCCGTCAAGCGCCGCGTTGATCGTCGCGCTCGCGTTTACGACGAGAACATCGCCAGCCCCAAGAAAGTCCGGCAGGTCTCGCGCGGCGGCGTGCCTAACGTGGTCAGTGTCGGGATCGGACACGAGCAGGCGGACACCATCGCGCGCGAGGCCACGAGCTTCGGGCGGCTCGCGAGCGACGAGCTCCTCGGGGAGTTCGAAGTCGAGCGCGTCGACGGCTTCCGGCGAGCCGGCTCGCCGGTGCTTCAGGCGAATCGCTGACGTCACGCCGCCACCGATGCGGTCATGACAGCGAGCGGCGCCAGCTCCGACGCGATGTACCGCCCGCTCGGCAGATCACCCTCGAGCACGGCGACGAAGCCGGGCACTTTCGCTTCCGGCAGTGGCCGGTCGCTGATATCCTCGCCGGGGTAGGCCGCCTGCTGCATGTCCGTGCGCATGTCACCCGGATCCACCCAGTACACCCGCACGTCGGGATTCTCGGCCGCGAGCACCGCCGACAGCTGCTCGAGCGCGGCCTTGCTCGCACCGTAGCCGCCCCACGTCGGGTATGCGTTGATAGCCGCATCGCTCGTGACGTTCACGATCCGCGCGCCCGGCTTGAGCTCGTGGTGCAGCTCCTGGATCATCGCGAGTGGAGCGAGCACGTTGGCGAGAAACACCTCGACTAACGTCTCGAGCGGGTAGTCGTACAGTGGCGGCTGCGGGCTCGGTCCGAGGAGCCCGGCGTTGTTGATGATGGCGTCGAGGCCGCCGTGGCCGCGCGCGAGCACGGCGAGTGCCTCACGGTGCTTCGGATCGATGACATCCCCGGCGAGCGCCGCCACATGCGTGCGCGTCGCCAGCTCGTCTCGCACTCCGCGCAACCGCTCTGCATCCCGCGCGGTGAGAATGAGGTTCCATCCACGGGCCGCGAGCCCGCGCGCGAGCGCGAGCCCGAGCCCGCGTGAGGCGCCCGTGATGAGCGCGGTTCGTCCGTTGTTGGTCGTCATGGTCATGTCCAATGATCGGGGAGGAAACGTGGATCGAACGATCATCGGATCATTGCGCGCAGGGCATTGAGCGATCGTGCAGCCGCACCCTGTCCGAATGGACAGGTGACAGGTATCAGTGGCCGGGCGCGTCTTGCGCCGCGGTGGCGGCAACCATACTATCACTGCAAGTTCGCTAGCCCCGGAGTCCTCGCCATGTCACGAACGGCACTCGGCGAATTCGAGCATCACGTCATGCTGGCCTTGGTGCGGCTAGGCGGGCGATCCCGCGGCGCGCCGATCGTCCTCGAGCTCGAGTCAGCCACCCGACGTGCGGTCTCTCCCGCTGCGGTTTTCGTCGCTCTCCGCCGGCTCGAGCAGCGTGGCTATGCGCGCTCGTTGAAGCGAGAGGCGCGACCCGGTGAGGGCGGCCGAGGCAGCCGCGAATTTCAGATCACGTCTGCCGGCAAGGCGAAGCTCGCCGAATCGCGCCGGACGTTCGAGCGGTTGTGGGGCACCGGAAACCCGGTGGCGGAGCCGTCGTGATGCGCGGCGTCACTCCACGGTTTTCCACCGCGGTGCTCAGGGCGTTGCTGCCCAACGCCGTGCGAGACGAGGCGCTCGACGAGCTCCGTGACGGGTATCTGCTTCGCGTGGCCCAGTATGGGCGCGCCGCCGCCAATCGCTGGTATCGCGGACAGGTCCCCGCGTTTGCGATCCGCGTCAGGCTGGCGATTCTCACCGGTGGCCCGCTTACGCCGCCAACCGAGCTTCACGTCCCTGAACCCTCCCTCAGCGGGAGCGAGCGAATGACTACGATCCTGGCGGATCTGCGCTACGGCGCCCGCGCCCTGGTGCGCAACCCCGCGTTCTCCCTGATCGCCGTCCTGACGTTGGCGTTAGGCATCGGGGCCAACGCGGCGATCTTCAGCGTCGTGCGTACGGTGCTGCTCCGGCCGCTGCCGTTCCCCCAACCCGATCGTCTCGTGCAGGTCTGGGAGTCCCGGCGCGACCGCGGCTGGAATCAGTCGTCGTTCACGCACGCGAACTTCTGGGACGTACAGGACATGAACCGGTCGTTCTCCGCGATGGGCGCGATCACGTATGGATCGATCAACCTCGCCGGCAAGGACAACCCCGAGCTGCTCAGCGTCGCCTATGTGACTACCGGATTCCTTCGCGCGCTCGGTGTAACGCCTGTGGCAGGGCGCACGTTCGCCGACGGCGAGGATCGCGTTGGTGCGGACGA
The DNA here is from genome assembly GCA_036509075.1 of Gemmatimonadaceae bacterium. Taxonomy (GTDB): domain Bacteria; phylum Gemmatimonadota; class Gemmatimonadetes; order Gemmatimonadales; family Gemmatimonadaceae; genus JAJKIV01. The sequence goes on along the minus strand of DATCGG010000425.1, from coordinate 7,959 downwards.
CCGCATCGTCGTCCTCAGCCATCGCCTGTGGACCACCCAATTCGGTTCGGATCGGTCGATCGTCGGGCGAGACATCACATTGAGCGGTCAGGCGTATCACGTTCTCGGCGTGCTTCCGCCGGGAACACCGTGGCTCGACGCCGGTGACCTGTTCATGCCGCTCCGCCGAGGGCCTAACGAGGATCGCGACAGCTTCGAGCTCTCGGCCATCGCGCGGCTCAAGCCCGGCGTCACGATCGACGCGGCACGGGCGGATCTCAATCGCATTGCCGGCCAGCTCGCAAGTCAGTATCCCGAGGCGAAGGGAATGGGCGTTACGATCGAGCCGTCGGAGGGATGGGTAGCCAGCGACTCGCTCAGGCGCGCGCTGTGGGTGCTGATGTCGGCCGTTGGATTTCTGTTGCTCATCGCGTGCGTCAACCTCGCCAACATGCTGCTCGCGCGCTCGACCGGCCGGATCCGCGAGCGCGCCATGCGGGCGGCGCTGGGCGCTAGCCGGGCACGCGTCATCCAGACCGCCGTGGCGGAATCCGTCCTGCTTGGCGTCCTCGGCGCGGCGATCGGGCTGGCCATCGCGTTCGGTGCCGTGCGCCTGCTTCGGGCCTTCGACCCGGGTGACATTCCGCGCCTTTCCGAGGTATCGATCGACGGCCTCGTGCTCGCCATTACGTTAGGCGCCGCGCTCCTCACGAGCATCATCACCGGGTTGGCGCCCGCGCTCCGAACGCCGTATCACGACATCGTCGCTGCGCTCCGGGAGGGCGACCGAAGCGTCGTCGGCAACCGGAGAACGGTCGGACTGCGCGGCGCGCTCGTGAGCGTCGAGGTCGCACTGTCGCTCATGCTGCTCGTCGGTGCCGGACTCCTCATCCGGAGCTTTGGGGCGATCCTGGACGTGGACCGTGGATTCCAGACCGAGAATCGTGTCCTGTTCAACGTGACGTTGCCGAACGCGCAGAACGAGGCTGACGTTCAGCGACTCAGCGCGCTTCGCACGCAGCTCCAGGCGCGGCTCGCGGCGTTGCCGCAGGTGAAGGACGTCGCCGCGGTAAGCATCGGCCTCCTTCGTGGTACGGGCACCGGCATGGGGTTCGCGGCGCAGGACAAGCCGTCGCCGCCGAGCGATGCCGTCCCGTGGGCCGGGTGGCGCATGATCACGCCCAACTATTTCAAGACGTTAGGCGTGCCGATCGTCGCGGGCCGCGACTTCAACGCGGAAGATGTTATCGCCAGGCCGTGGCGGGTCGTGATCAGCCACCGCATTGCGGAGCGCCTGTGGCCGGGCGAGAGCGCGATCGGCCGCCAGCTCATTCTCTGGAAGGGCCAGCAAGAGAGCGTGGCCGAGGTGATCGGTGTCTCGGGCGACATGCGCGATTGGGACCTGGCCGACCTGCCATCGTACACGGTGTACATGCCGTTCAACGGCGCGGGATGGAATCCGTCGACGTTCGTGGTGCACACGACGGCTGCGCCGACGGCGATCGTTCCCATCGTCCGGTCCATGCTGGCCGAGCTCTCGCCATCGAGCCCGGTGTCGAACGTGCGGACGATCGACGATCTCGTCGGCGAATCGGTCGCGGCGCGGCGGTTCACGATGTTGCTGCTCGGTGCCCTTGCGGCGGTGGCGCTGCTGCTCGCATTGGCTGGAGTCTATGGCGTGCTCTCCTACAGCGTGTCGCGACGGAAAACCGAGATCGGCATGCGCATGGCACTCGGCGCGAGCAGATCGAGCGTGCTGCGTCTGATCGTGTCGCAGGGGATGCGTCCGGTCGTCATAGGCCTCGCGGCAGGTGTGCTTGGGGCGATCGGATTGTCGCGGTACATGGCCAGCCTGCTGTTCGGCGTGACTCGCCTCGACGCGCCGACCTATGCCGGTGTGGCCGCGCTGCTCACGGTGGCCGCGGTGCTCGCCTGCTATCTGCCGGCGAGAGACGCCATGAAAGTCGACGTGCTCACGGCCTTGCGCGAGGAATGAGCGGAATCAGAGCTGAATGAGCCCAGCCTGCGCAGCTCGCGTGACCGCTTCGGTTCGATTGCCCGCACCCAGCTTCGCGAACACCGAGCTCACGTGAAACTTGACCGTACGTTCCGAGATCCCGAGCCGGGCGGCGATCTGCTTGTTGCCCAGCCCGCGCGCAACGTGCTCCAAAACGGTCTGCTCCCGGGGCGTTAGGCTTGGCCCCGATTCCGGCGCGGCCTCGCCACGCACGCGCCGTAACACCGCCGACGTCGCGAGTGGGGCGAGCAGAGAGCCGCCGGCGGCGACAATACGCACGGCGGAGAAGACGTCTGCTCGCGGAGCGCCCTTCAGCAGGTACCCGGCCGCGCCGGCTTCTACTGCCGCAATGATGCGTTCATCGGTGTCGAACACGGTGAACACGATGACCCGCACCTGCGTCCCCTCGGCGCGAAGTTGGCGGAGCACGCCCACGCCGTCGAGCACAGGCATCTCGAGGTCGAGCAACAGGATGTCGGGGCGGGAAGCAGCGACGAGCGCCAAGGCATCGCTTCCCGTTGCTGCGCTCCCAACGATCTCGAAGTCCGGCTGCGTCTCGAGCATCGCCACGAGTCCGTCGCGGACGACCGGGTGGTCGTCGGCGACCGCAATGTGGATCGTGCCAGATGCCGCTGCGGGGTCGTTCATCGATTCTCCCGACCGGCCGCCGGCCTAACGATCGTCGGGAGGACAACGTCGATGGCCGTACCGGCGTCACGGCCGCTCTCGACGGTGAGCGTGCCTCCGAGTAGCCTCGCCCGCTCGCGCATCCCGACCAGGCCGAAGCGGTCGCTCGGAACCTCCGTCGGCTCGAAGCCGCTGCCATCGTCCTCGATGCGGAGCCGGACGCCACGTTCAGAGCGCACCAGGCGTACGACGATGCGGCGCGCGTTGGCATGTCGCATTGCGTTGACGACGGCCTGCTGGGCTATTCGATAGAGCCCGCCGGCGACCGCCGGAGGCAGACCAGCGTCGGCGTCGCGCTCGGCAACGATCGCGATGCCCACGCGACCACCGAATGCGCTGCCTGCGTCAGTCGCCATGATCTCGAGCGCCTCTCGCAGCGTGCGGCCGTCGAGCGGCGCTTCGCGAAGGTCCAGCACCGATGCCCGGGCCTCGTCGAGCGTCGAGCGCGCGAGTACGAGCGCGCGGGCAACGGCGGTCTCCAGTCGGGCGTCGTTTTCGGAGCTCACGGCCGCGAGGGAGTCGGCGACTTCGAGCTGCATCGTGAGTGCGGCGAGCCCCTGCGCGAGCGTGTCGTGAATCTCGCGAGCGAGTCGGTTGCGTTCCTCGGCCGCGTGCGCGCGAGCAGCGGCTGACTCCAGCCGACTCCGTTCGACCGCCAGGCTCACGAGCGCCCCTGCCGTCGTCAACAGGCTCAGCTCCGCGTCCGACAACACTCGCCAGTCACGGCTCGCGACGTTGAGCATGCCGAGGCGGCGGTCACCGACGGCGAGCGGTACGCTCGCGTGGCACTGCAGTCGCCCAACTTCGTCGCCGCGATCGTCGTCGATCAGCATCGCAAGGCGGCTGCACCACACGACGTTCACGTTGGCCGCACCACGCAGGTCGCCGGCGCGGAACGTCTTGAGGCAATAGCAGTCGCCGTGCATCGCATCCGGATGCTCGCGGAGCGATGCGGGCAATGCACGGGCCGCCGCGAGACGAGGCTCGTTCGACTCATCCAGAAGCCACACCCAGCCAGTCTCGAGGCCGAGCACATCGGCGACCGTCGCCAGCGCCGCCTCGAGCGACTCGGCGAGATTGGCGGGTCCGCTCAGCGCCTGAGCGAGAGCCGTCAGCGTCGTCAGCTCGGCCGATGACGACGCGGATGGGCCAACCGTAGTCCTCGCGTTATGCGCGCGCGCCGCTCGTCTTGGCATCAGCCCGGGCTCGGTGCGAGCCCTTCCTCGCGGGCACGTCGCACGATCGAGCGCACGAACGGTCCCTTGGCGTCGGTGTACTGCTCCTTGTCGTGGAGATAAGCAGCCGCGAGCTCACGCTTGATCGTCTCGTACTCACGAGCAATCTCGGGATGGAGACGCAGGTACTCGCGGAATAGGAGATGATCGCGCCACAGGTCGCTCGACCAATTCACCATGTGCACATGGTGAGTCCGTGGCGTGCCGCGTCGGAAGTAGTTCCGTCCCGGAATGCCGTAGGGACCTTTGTGCTCGTACCCAATTTGCCTCAAGGCGTCCACGTACTTTTTGCCGGCCACGTTGCCTGGGCGGCCCGCGAGGATATCGATCACCGGCTTCGCGGCCAGGCCGGGAATGGACGTGCTGCCGATGTGCTCCAGTCGGAGCGGCATGCCAACGCACGCTCGCTCGATGCGTTCGGCCTCGGCGGCGAATTCGAGCGGCCACGTGCTGTCGTAGGGAACGAGACGCACCGACCCTGGCATACCGCGAATTCTAGCCGGCAGTCGTGGGCGAAAAAGAATCCGGGCCGGAGCGATCGCCCCGGCCCGGATCAAACGTGTAGCGCGTCGAAATTAGGGCGCCGGCGAGTTGGGCTTACTGCCGCCCCACGTGTACAGTGGCTCGGCCTTCACGCCCAGCTCTTTCGCGGGCACCGGCATCTCACGCGGGGTGCCCTGAAGCAGGCCTGCGATCACGCGCACCGGGCTGTTGTCTCCGGCGTAGCCACCACCAATGATCACCGGCAGGCGGCGCTGCTCGAAGAAGGGAAGGGGACCCTGGCCAAGCAGCTCCACCTCTTTTTCGTAAAGGAGCATCGCCCACAGTGAACAAGGCGCTCCGTCCTTCGCCTGCTTGCCGGTGGACATGCACGGCCCGTCGGCATCAGCGCCAACGTTTCCGACTGCTAACGCGGAGGAGGGTAGTCCGCCTCGATCAACTCGCGTCTTGTCGATCAGCGTCGCAGCCTGGGCGGCGTTCGCAGCGCCCTGTCGGAGCAGAGCCTCCGCCCAAAGCAGGTCATTCGCGGCGGCGTTGATCGCCGGGACGGGACCGTAACCGCCATACACCCCCTGCGGGTCCTGGGAGCCCGACTCGTCGTAGCGGATGTGCCCTAGGTTCGACTGGTGGTACTGGCCGCGATCTGGGCGCATCGCCTGCCCATCGGAGGTCCAGGCGAAATCGGTACCAGCCTTTGCGGTCTTGGGCGGCGTCCCGAATGAATCCTCAGTGTCGGCGTCGCCGAACGACCCATCACCGAGGCGCTTGTCGGCGGAGTTCGGCTGCTCGTTTCCTCCTTCATCCGTCGGCCACGGGTCCTTTTGCGTAGCTGGATCGAGCAGGTGAGCGACGCGTGTGTGAAGTCGACCACTGTCCAGCGCGTTGAACCACGCCAGCACCTCGTTGTACCACGCCGTGCCACCATCACCCACGTACGAGAAGTCGACCGGAGTGCCGACGGACATCCCCTCTGCAGCGAACGAGGCAACCTGATCCCACGCTACCGCAGCTACCTCCGTATTGTCGCGCGGATAGTACGCGAGGGCCATTGCGGCCATCGTGTTCGCTATCTGGGCGATCTGAAGGTTCGTGTAGCTGTAGCCGTTCGCCCACGCGTCCGGTGTGGTGAAAGTGTTCGCCTTCGCCAGCGTGATTGCTTCCTGCAGCTTCGCGATCGCGGCGTCCCTAACCTCCTTGCGGTTCGAGTACTGGAGCTTGGCCAGGTCCTCGGTCGAATTCACTGGTGTCGTCTCGTCCACGATGTACGCCTTGTCGTAGTTCAGGGCGATCATCATGAGCGACGCGCCCTGCATGAACGTCGTGATCGTCTCGAGACGCTTGGTGTCTGCGTCATTCCGGATGACGAGGCCGTCGGTGCGAATCGTCCTGAGCGCATCGTTCGCGGACGAAAGCGCACTATAGAATCCGCCGCGGAAAACGCCGACTTGATCCGTCGTTCCGTTCCAGAACGCCTCGACGCTCGTCCGTCCGGCGGCCGACGGGTCATTCTGCCACGATCTCGACATCCGGCTCCACTGATCCGGTGGTGCAGTCGGGTTGTCGATGCTCGAGTAGAAGTTCATGTTGGCGTTGTTCCACGACGCCGAGTACGACCTTGCCTGGGTGCTCATCACGCCTGCCGAGGCCAACTGGTTGAACGCGTTGAACCACGTGCGCATGGCGCCTGCACCCAATGCCTCCACGGCATTCGGGTCACCCAGCGCCCTCTTTGCGTCCGGGGCGTTGGGGTTGTCGACGTTCAGGTCATTGCAGCCCCCAGCCGCCACGAACATCGCAACGCCAACCCATTGTGTGATTCGTTGGAATCGCATCGTTTATCTCCTGAATTCGGGTCGGAGGCTCAGAACCCGAGCTCGAGCATCGCGGTGAACGTGCGGTACGCCGGGTAGGTGAAGTAGTCGACGCGGTACGCGAACGGATTGCCGCCGCCCGGACCGGTGACGTCGGGGTCGTAGCCGCTGTAGTCCGTTTGCGTCCACAGGTTGCGGCCGACCACGCCAATGCGTGCGGACCGGAACGACACCACCGGAATCCGCTGCATGAACTTCGTCGGGATCTCGTAATTGACCGCCAGCTCGCGCAGCCGCATGTAGCCGCCGTTCTCGACGAAGTAATCGCTGGGGTCGAAGTTGTTGTAGAACGTGCTGTAGTACGTCGTGGGCTTGCGGCCGGTCTTGTATGGGCAGGTCGCGTCAGACGTCGGCCAGTCGGCAGCGCAGGCGCCCGGGTCGGGCTTCTTGCTCTGGTCGATGACCTGGTCACGGAGCTCGTTGAACGGCCACTGGCGCGTGTAGTTGTAGATGTTGCCGCCCTTGGTCCACGTGAGCGTGCCGTTGAGGCTGATTCCTTTCCACGACGCGGTGCTCGTTAGGCCGAGATTGAAGTCGGGGTTCACGTCGCCGATCTTCACAACCGTTGCGGTCTGCGTACAATCAGTGTTCAGGCACGACATCGCCTTGAGCGGGACCTCGGCCTTGGTGTGGTAGGCGGCCTTCCTGACGTAGTAGCCTTCCTCGTTCTTCACGTAATCCGCAACGGTGCCGGTCAGGCCGCCGGGTAGCCCTGTCTCGGCGCGAATCGTCTCCTCGAGCTGCTGCTGTGTGCGGATCCACTTCGCACCGTAGACCGTCCCGAGCCGCTCGCCCTTGGCGATCTTGAAGATCTGTGTGTTGGAGTTGTTCTCGTCCGGGCCGATGAGGAACGGACCGACCTTCAGGTCGGCGATGTTGGTCCGCGTCCGATCACCGGTCAGGTGAACGCGCCAGAAGTAGTCGGCGTGCGACAGCAGCACGGCGCCTAACGCGAGCTCGTGCGAGTTGCCATCCAGCGTTCCCGCGTTCTTCCACTGCGACTGGTAGCCCGACGCCGCCGAGAGCGGGACCTTGATGATCTCATCGGTCGTTCGCTTCTCGGAGTACGTGTACTCCAGGTTGAAGTTCCTGAGGAAGTTCATCTCGAAGCCGTACTCGGTCTCGCGCGAGAACGCCGGCTTCAGCTCGTTGTTGCCAAGTGTCACCTTCTCGGGCACGCCTCCGGTGACCGCGAACGTCTCGTATTGCGCCGTGAACGGCGGGCGGAGACCGGCGGTTCCGTGCGACACGCGCAGCTTGAGCTCGTCGACGCCCGGAATGTGGATGTCCTGGCTCAGGCGGTAGGCACCGGACACGCGATGGTAGGTCTGCGACCGCTCGTCCGCGCCGAAGAGCGACGACTGGTCACGGCGAATCAGGCCGTCGATCACGTACCGGTCCTTGATGTCGAACGTCGACACCAGGAACACGTTCTTCGCGCGAATCGTCTCGGTGAGCGAGCCCGGCGTGATCGGGTTATTCGGATCCTGGGCCGCTGCGCTGAACTCCGTGACGCGCGGCACCGTGAGCGCCGGTGCGTTCACGGTCACGCGCTGGTTCGTCTGGTCTTCGTAGAGCAGCGCGCCCTTCGTCGTGTTGTGGATGATTCCCCACGTGAAGTTCGTCGCGGCCGTGAGCCCGGCGTTGTAGGACCGGTCCGAGTTCGCGC
>DATCGG010000424.1:0-2046 GCA_036509075.1 Gemmatimonadaceae bacterium | reverse complement strand
GAGCGAAACAACGATGAAGTGGCCGTCACGTTCAAGATCGCCGAGGGCGCGCCGACCCTCGTGCGCGACGTTCACATCCGCCAGCTCGATTCGGTCCTGACGACCGCGCAGCTCAACCGCGTCGTCGAGCTGAAAAAGGGTGAGCCGCTCAATCTCATCAAGCTCGATTCCACCGTCTCACATCTTCGCGCAGTGCTGCAGGACCGCGGATACGCCGATGCCCGCGTCGATACCGCGACGGCGGTCGACACCGCTGCCCATCAGGGAGACGCGACGATTACCGTGAACCCACGGTGGCTCGTCCACGTGGGGCCGATCGGCATCGAGGGTAACAAGGAGGTGTCGGAGCCCACGATCCGAAACTCGCTGAGCTTCAAGACCGGTGACCTGTTCCGGCGCAACGAGATCGCCACGAGTCAGCGCAGGCTGTACGAGTCATCGCTGTTCCAGCGCGCGTCGATAACGACCCTGCGGGTGCGCGACACGACGCGCGCGGCGCGTGACAGTGCCGCCGCACGCCTCGACCGCGTGCGATCACTGCGCGATACCGCGAGTGTACAAAGTGGCGACTCGGCCAGCCGGCAGCGCGTCGCCAGCACGAGAGCCGACACCATTCGCGCGATCGAATTCAACGTGGCCGAGGCGCCGCCGCGTATCTCGCGCGTGAGCGGCGGGTTCAACACGTTCGACTTCGTCCAGGTGGACGCGCGCTTCACCCACAACAACTTCTTCGGCGGCGCACGCCGGCTCGAAGCCGTCGCCACGTTAGGCAACCTGTTCGCGAAGCAGCTCAACGGGTCGACGCTGGGTGGGCTGATTCGGTTCGAGAACGTGACCGAGGACGTGGTCGGAGACGCCGACGAGTTCCTCAACCCGACCTATAACGCGAGTCTCGACTTCACCCAGCCGTGGTTGTGGTCGCCGAGAAACTCCGGCGGGCTCGGGATCTTCGCGTATCGCCGGCTCGCGCCGGGCGTATTCGTCGAGCGCGGCGAGGGTGCGAACATCTCGTTCACGCGCGAGGTGGCGGACCGCGTCCCCGTGAGCATCGCGTATCGGTTCGAGCTCACCGGCGTCGCCGCCAGCGACGTCTACTTCTGCGTGAACTACGGCGTGTGTGACATCCAGACGATCGCCGCCCTGAAGGAAACCCAGCGGATCGCTCCGATCGTCGTCACCGCGAACCTGAACCGCGCGAACGACCCGCTCGAGCCGAGGCGCGGATACACGTCGCAGGTCCGCCTGGAGCATGCGTCGGCATACACCGGGTCGAGCTTCAGGTACAACAGCGTCTATCTCGACGCTGCGGCCTACCGCCCGGTCGGCAATCGCTCGGTGCTGGCGGCGCACACCCGCGTGGGCTGGGTGCGAGCGTTGTCGAGCACTACTCTCGCGACGAGCACGGGGATCGACGTCAGCGGCGATATCCTCCATCCAAGGACCAGGCTGTACGCGGGCGGAGCGCGATCGGTACGCGGTGTCGGCGAGAACCAGCTCGGACCACGTGTGCTCACCGTCCCGCCCAGCAAGCTCGCGGTCATCTGCCCGGAGCTAACAGGCCTGGCGGTCGTCGATTGCGATCTCTCGCGCGCGAACGCGGCCGGCAACACGTTGCAGGATCGCGACTTCGTTCCGCGCCCGTTAGGCGGGCGCGCACTCCTCGAAGGCAGCGTCGAGTTCCGGTTCCCCGTGTGGCGCAACCTGTTCGGCGCAACGTTCATCGATGGCGCGATGCTCGGGCAGGGGTCCATCGAGACGGCCGCCAAGGGCGCAGGCGCGCTGACGCCCGGCGTAGGCATCCGCTATCTGTCGCCGGTTGGCCCGATCCGCGTCGACGTGGGCCTCAACCCATCCCGCGCCGATAACTTGCCGGTCGTCACGCAAGTGATGGGACCGGACGGACAGCTTCGCATCGTTCAGCTCAAGGACGACTGGAAGTACAACCCGACCAAGGGGGCGTCTGGTATCACCGGTATGGTGCGGCGCCTAACGTTGCACCTTTCCATCGGCGAGGCGTACTGATATGGGCCGGCGCATTCTGGCGAT
>DATCGG010000423.1:0-12001 GCA_036509075.1 Gemmatimonadaceae bacterium | reverse complement strand
CAGACGGGCCATGGACTCGCGACGAGATACCGCCATCGCAGCCGCGGCAATCACTGCCCGCGATCTGATTGGCGGAATCGTGATCGCCGTCGCCCTCGGCTCGCTGGCCGACGCATTGCCGCTGCCGCTCGTGGCGCGTCGAGTCTTCGACGGCGTGGTCGCGCTGTGCGTCACCTTGCTGGCGGGGAGGCTGTGGGGTCAGGACATGGCGACGCTCGCGCATGTGCCGGACGCACGTGGAACGGCAAGGCTCACCGCCTTGGCGGTGGGCCCGGCGATCCTTGCCGCCGGCGCCATTCTCGCCGCCATCGAGCCGGCCGCCGTGGCGCGAGCCACACGGGCCGGGTACTCGATTCACTTCGTGTACTCGGTGCTGTTCGTCCCCCTTGCGGGTATCGTGGCGGCCGTCGGGGCGTTCGCGCTGGGCGTCGGCCTCAACGGTCGCGCGCTGGGCATGCGGCTGGCGGCGAACGCCGGAGCGGCGGCGCTCCTGACGTTTCTCGCCGTCGATCTCCTGATGTACGCACTCGGCTGGCGCGTCGGCGCGCCTAACGCCGGGCGCCGCGCCACGATGCTCGTCGTCACCGCTCTCAGCGCGAGCGCCGCCGCAATCGCGGCCGGCGGGGCGATCGGTGCTCGGCTCGGCCGCGCCGTTGACCGCAGCGTGGCCGTTGGCAGCGCGTGACTATCGGTTACACTCCGGCCACCAGCGCAGCCGCATTGGCGCGGGATGCGACCGCCGCCGACGCCTTCGTTGCGAGATAGCGGTCGACGGCTGCCGCAGCATCGCGCCCCTCGCGAATCGCCCACACGATCAGCGATGCGCCGCGTCGCATGTCGCCCGCCGCGAAGACACCAGGAACACTCGTCATGTGATCCGCCCCCGTCGCGACCGCCCCGCGCGTGGTCAGCTCGACGCCAAGGTCCGCGAGCAAACCTTCGCGCACCGGCCCCGTGAAGCCCATGGCGAGCAGCACGAGATCGACATCAAGACGAAACTCATCGCCTGTGTCGGTCCGCGTACCGTGCAATGTGGTCACCTGCCCGCGATCGCCGGAAAGCCGCGTGGTCGAAATGCTCCACTCGCGCGCACACCCCTCCTCATGCGCATGCGTCGTACGAAGCTTGTGCGGCCATAGCGGCCACGGCGTCGACACGTCTCGCTCCATGGGTGGCCGCGAGAGCACCTCGAGCTGATGGACCTCCGCCGCGCCCTGGCGATGACACGTCCCCACGCAATCCGAGCCGGTGTCACCACCACCGATCACGACGACGCGCTTTCCTCCCGCCCAGACACCCAAGCGGTCATCGATGACATCACCCGCCACGCGACGGTTCTGCTGCGAGAGAAAGTCCATTGCCAGGTGGACGCCGCCAAGCTCGCGGCCGGGCACGGGCAGATCGCGGGGAGCCTGCGCTCCACCCGCAAGGAGCACCGCGTCGAACTCGGAGCGAAGGGTATCGGCCGAAATGTCGACGCCCACCTCCACGCCGGTCTCGAACACTACGCCCTCGTCGGCCAGCTGCCTAACGCGTTCTGCCAGCACGGTCTTGTCCATCTTGAAGTCCGGGATCCCGTATCGCAGGAGACCACCCACGCGATCGGCCTTCTCGAACACTACCACGCCGTGGCCCGCACGGCGCAGCTGCTGTGCCGCCGCGAGCCCCGCGGGCCCCGAGCCGACGACTGCCACGCGATACCCCGTCTCGTGGTCCGGCGGGCGCGCCGGGACCCACCCTTCTCCGATCGCACGGTCGGCGATCGCCTGTTCGATACTGCGAATGGCGACCGGCTGCTCGATCACGCCTAACACACAAGCGGATTCACATGGGGCGGGGCACAGCCGACCTGTGAACTCCGGAAAGTTGTTCGTCGCGTGCAGCGCGACCGCTGCCTCACGCCATCGATCCGCTTTCACCAATGCATTCCACTCGGGAATCACGTTCTGCACCGGACACCCCGTGTCCCCCTGGCAGAACGGCACGCCGCAGTCCATGCACCGGCCACCCTGCGCGCGCAGCGTCTCGTCGGAGCTCTGCTCATACAGCTCGCGCCAGTCCCGCGTGCGCTCGGCGACGGACCGGCGAATGGGGTCGGCGCGCCGGATCTGAATGAAGTCGGTCAGGCCCATTGTCGCTGCCCCCGTGCGGGGTGAACGGTGAGGTCGCCGATCGCGCGCTCGATGGATTCGACATGCCGCGCACCCTGCGCTTCGAGCGCGCGCTTGTACTCGGTCGGCATCACGCGAACGAATTGCGCGAACGACGCGCCCCACGACGCGAGCAACCGCCGCGCGCGCCCGCTCCCTGTGTACCGTGCATGGCGCCGGATGAGACGCTCGAGCAGCGTGACGTCTTCGTCGTCCTCGACCGCCTCGAGCGCCACCATGCCGGTGTTGCACTGCCGCTCGAACGCATGGTCTTCGTTCAGCACGAACGCGACGCCGCCGCTCATTCCGGCGGCGAAGTTGCGCCCGGTCTTTCCGAGCACGACCACCACGCCACCGGTCATGTACTCGCAGCCGTGGTCGCCCACACCTTCAACGACCGCGACCGCGCCGCTGTTCCGCACCGCGAACCGCTCTCCCGCCATCCCGTGCAGGTAAGCCTCTCCACTCGTCGCGCCGTAGAGCGCCACGTTGCCGACCACGATGGTCTGTGCGGGATCGTAGCGCGCCGCCTTGGGCGGCACTACGATCAACCGACCTCCCGATAGCCCTTTGCCGAGGTAGTCGTTGGCCTCGCCTTCGAGCGAGAGCGTGATGCCACGCGCGCAGAATGCCCCAAACGACTGACCGGCGGACCCGGTGAACGCGAAGCGGATCGTGCCGTCGGGGAGGCCGGCGGCGGCGTAACGCTTCGCCACCTCGCCCGAGAGCATCGCGCCAACCGTGCGATCGTGATTGCGGATCGCGAAGGACCTCCTCACCGCGCGTCTCCGCTCGAGCGCCGGTTCGGCGGCATCGATCAGCTGTCGGTCGAGCACGGAATCGATCGGATGGTCCTGCGAGCGCACTCGACGTGTCGCGACCGTCGCCGCCACGTTAGGCCGATGGAGCAGCGCTCGCAGGTCGAGCGTCCGCGCCTTCCAGTGGCCCGAGAGATCGCGCGCACGCAGCAGGTCCGATCGCCCGATCATCTCGTCGAGCGTTCGGAACCCCATTCGTGCCATGATTGCCCGGGCCTCCTCGGCCACGAGGAACAGGTAGTTGACCACGTGCTCGGGTGCCCCCGCGAATTTGGCCCTGAGCACCGGATCCTGCGTCGCGATACCGACGGGACATGTGTTGAGATGACATTTCCGCATCATCACACAACCCTGCGCAATCAGCGGTGCGGTCGCGAACCCGAACTCCTCAGCGCCTAACAACGCGGCGACGACGACGTCTCGCCCGGTCTTGAGCTGACCGTCCGTCTGCAGCCGGACGCGGCCGCGCAGGTCGTTCACCACGAGCGCCTGGTGCGCTTCGGCGATCCCGAGCTCCCACGGGCTGCCCGCGTGCTTGATCGATGACAGCGGCGAGGCGCCAGTTCCGCCGGAGTCGCCGGAGATGAGAATCAGATCGGCTCGCGCCTTGGCGACGCCCACCGCGATCGTCCCGACGCCCACCTCCGACACGAGCTTGACCGAGACCATCGCGCTCGGGTTGACGTTCTTGAGATCGAAGATGAGCTGCGCCAGGTCCTCGATCGAGTAGATGTCGTGGTGCGGCGGCGGCGAGATGAGCGTTACTCCGGGCGTTGCATAACGCGTCTTCGCGATCACGGCGTCCACCTTGTGGCCCGGAAGCTGGCCCCCTTCGCCTGGCTTCGCGCCCTGGGCCATCTTGATCTGCAGCTCGCGCGCGCTCACGAGATACTCGGTGGTGACGCCGAACCGCGCCGACGCCACCTGCTTGATCGCGCTGTTCCGTTCGGTGCCCAGCCGCTCCGCGCTCTCGCCACCCTCGCCGCTGTTGCTCCTGCCACCAATCCGATTCATGGCGATCGCGAGCGTTTCGTGCGCCTCGCGGCTCAGCGACCCGAAGGACATCGCCCCCGTCGCGAATCGTTTGACGATCTCCGCCGCTGGTTCGACCTCGTCGATCGACACAGGCTCGCGTTCCACGAATTCCACGAGGCCGCGCAGTGTGGAGGGATGCTTCGATTCGTCGTTGACGAGCCGAGCGAACTCCGCGTATCGCTCGCCGCTGTTCGTTCGCGCGGCTTGCTGGAGGGCAGAGATGGTGAGCGGATTCCAGTTGTGATGCTCCGCCTGGTTGCGGTAGTGGTAGTTCCCTCCGAGCTCCAGTCGGTCGACGGGGAGCGGCCGTCGGAACGCTGCCGAATGGCGTCGCAGCGTTTCTTCAGCGAGCTGCGCGATCTCGATGCCGCCAATGCGGGACGCGGTGCCCGTGAAGTACCGGTCGACCAGCTTCGGCCCGAGGCCGATCGCCTCGAACACCTGAGCGCCGCAATAACTCTGGATGGTCGAGATCCCCATCTTCGAGATCACCTTGAGCAGCCCTTTCTCGACCGCCTTGATGAACTTCGTCTCGGCCGTCGCCTCGTCGACCAGATTCGGAAGGCGGCCAGCTCGAGCGAGCGCACCTAACGTCTCCAGGGCCAGATATGGGTTGACCGTCCCGGCCCCGTAACCGATGAGCAGCGCGAACTGCGAGACATCACGCGGCTCACCGCTCTCCACGATGATCCCGACCTCGGTTCGAAGGCCCTCGCGCACGAGGTGATGGTGAACCGCAGCGGTCGCGAGCAGCGATGGCAGCGGAGCCCAGTCGGCGCTCACGCCGCGGTCGCTGAGCACGATGAGCGTATGGCCTTCGTGTACCGCCTGTGATGCCTTCCGACACATCGCTTCGAGCGCGAGGTGAAACGCCTTCCCGCCGCCAGCGGCGGGAAACACGGTGCGGAGCGTCTTGCACTTGAAGCGCGGGTCCGCCTTGCCCATCGCCCGGATCTTCTCGAGCGCGACGTTCGTGAGGATGGGACTCTTCACGCGGATGTGTCGCGCATGCTCTGGCCGCTCGCCGAGCACGTTCGTGCGCGGCCCGATGTTCACGGACAGCGACATCACGAGCTGCTCGCGGATCGGATCGATCGGCGGATTCGTGACCTGCGCGAACAGCTGCTTGAAGTAGTTGAACAAGAGCTGCGGCTCGTGCGACAGCACTGCGAGCGGCGTGTCGTTGCCCATCGATCCGACGGGTTCTTCGCCCGTCGCGGCCATGGGCGTGAGGATCATGCTGAGCTCCTCCGCCGTATAGCCGAACGCCGCCTGACGACGCACGAGATCCTCGTGCTCCGTGTGGGCGACCCCGAGTGGTTCCGGAAGCTCATCGAGTCCCACCCGGTTCGCCGCCACCCACGCGCGGTACGGTTTGCGCGATGCCAGGTCGCGCTTGATCTCCGCGTCGTGCATGACGCGTCCGACGCGCGTGTCGACGAGGAACATCTGGCCCGGCTGAATTCGCCCCTTCTCGATAATGCGTTCCGGGTCCAGCTCGAGCGCTCCCGCCTCGGATGCGAGCACGACGAGATCGTCGTCGGTCACGAGCCAACGCGCGGGCCTCAGTCCGTTGCGGTCGAGCGTTCCGCCGATCACTCGACCATCCGTGAACGCGATCAGCGCAGGCCCGTCCCACGGTTCCATCATGGCGCCGTGGAACTCGCAGAAACCGCGGCGGTCGAGGTCCATGTGCGGGTTGCCCTCCCACGCCTCCGGGATGAGCATCGCAACAGCATGGGGAAGCGAGCGCCCGCCACGAAGCAGGAACTCGATGGCGTTGTCCAGGCAGGCCGAGTCCGACTGGTCTTCGGCGATGATCGGGTAGAGCTTGTGGAGGTCGTCTCCGAAGAGGGGTGACTTCATGCACGCTTCGCGCACGTGCATCCAGTTCAGGTTCCCGCGGAGCGTGTTGATCTCGCCGTTGTGGCAGAGGAACCGGTACGGGTGTGCACGCGACCAGGTCGGCAGCGTGTTCGTCGAGAAGCGAGAATGGACGAGCGCCAGCGCGCTCGTTAGGTCCGGCGCGCGGAGGTCAGCGTAGAAGGCCGGCAGCTGTTCCGGCGTCACCATGCCCTTGTACACGATCGTGCGGGCCGAGAGGCTCGCGACGTGGAAGCCGGCGCGCGTTCCGATCGCGTTCTCGATCTGCCGACGAAGCACGTAGAGCTTTCGTTCGAACGCTTCGTCGCCGGTCGTTCCACGAGGGATGAACACCTGACGAACCGTCGGTGCGGTCCGGCGCGCGAGGTCACCGATGGCGCTCGGATCAACCGGAACGTCTCGCCAGCCGAGGATCGTTCGACCCTCCTCGGCCACGATGGTCTCGATGGTGAGCTCGCACGCGCGCCGCTCACCCGGGTCGTTCGGGAGGAACAGCATGCCCACCCCGTAGGCGCCCGCCGCGGGGAGCCTCACGCCGATCGACGCTAACTCGCGCTTGAAGAACGTATGCGGCACCTGGAGGAGAATGCCGGCACCATCGCCCGTGTGCGGATCGCAGCCAACGGCGCCGCGATGCGAGAGCCCTTGCAGCAGGCGCAGCGCGTCGCGGACGATCTCGCGGGATGCCGAACCCTTCGCGTGAGCGACGAACCCAACGCCGCACGCGTCTCGGTCCTCGCGCGGATCGTACAGCCCTCGGCCTTCCGCGGTGTCTTCCATTGAAGCTGCTCTCCCGTGTGACAGTGATCCCGCTCTATCCACACACGAAAAGGCCCCTCCGTGCTTTTGCTCGCGGAGGGGCCTGACCAGGCGTTCTCAAGCTCTACGTTCTTCTACCCGGTCGGCCCCCTCGTAAGCCGCTTAGCGAGTGCGCACGCAAAAAAGGCCTTGGAGCAATTCAAGGCCTTGGTGTTAAGCGTAAGCGCGAGGGTCTGGCTCAAGCCGGATCTCAGTTGTCGGGTTGGCTCGCAGCGCGGCGAATATTTATGCGGCGCCGACATTCGCAGTCTAGGTCTGCCGAGTGCTGGTGTCAAGCATTACTGGAGACCGTGTGTGTTGGACGACCGACGTGCGATGTCGCGGACGCGGCGTTCGCCTGTCTCGGGTGACGAAGTCGATACACGAGGTAGATCACTGCGGCGACGTTCACGACGAGCGCCGAGACGCGAACCATCGTCAGCCGCCTCGCGAGCTCATACACCTCGAAGGGAATCAGCGTGCTTGTCGCGATCACCGTCAGGTACTCGGCCCACCGTTTTCCCTTCCAGAGACCGACGCCTTCGACCGTGAACAGCGACCCATAGAGGATCGCTCCGAGCCCCAGCGCCGCGGCGTGCCCTCGGGTCAGATTGCTCAGCAGGTCGATGGTCTTGTCGACGAAGCGCTGGCCCGTCGTCAGGCTGAAGTGCAGCAGCCAATTCGTGAGGCGGTGTACGGTCTCGGGATTCAGCAGCCGAAACGCGCCGAGTCCAAGGGCGATCAGCGTGACGCCCTTGAAGAGCTTGAAGACCGCGATCGCAACGAGACCGGGATCGCGAGTAGGCGTGAGGTTCTCCTTCATGTGCGTCATCGCCTTCGACCTTGGGCAATCCGTGGGCCGCGCAGAGTGCCTTGTCCGTTCGCGTCGCCCGATTGAAGCTTTGTCGATGCCACGAACCCTGCAGGTCTCGACCGCGAACGCGGCCTACCAGCGCGTCGAGGTCCTCGAGCGGAATCGCACGAAACGACATCGCTACGGCGAGTTCGTCGTGGAAGGCGTGCGCGCGATCAACGGCGCGCTCGCGGCCGGATGGACGATTCGGGCGTTCGTCTACCCGCGCGGCCGGCCGTTATCCCGTTGGGCGTCGTCGATCCTCGAGGGCTCGGATGCCGAGTCGCATTTCGAGATGGATCCGTCGCTGTTCGAGACGCTGAGTGACAAGGAGGAGCCGTCGGAGCTGCTCGCGGTGGTCGAAATGCGACCGGACTCGGTCGATCGGCTTTTGGTGCGAAGGGGCATGGTCGTCGTGGTCGTCGATCGGCCGGCCAGCCCGGGCAATCTCGGCACGCTCGTTCGGTCCTGCGACGCGTTCGGTGCGAGCGGCGTGATCGTGACCGGCCACGGCGTCGACCTGTACGATCCGGCGACGATTCGCGCGAGCGTCGGTTTGTTCTTCGCGGTTCCGTGCATCACCCTGCCGTCGCATCGCGAGGTCGCGGCGTGGGCAGAGGTGGTGCGGCGCTCGTATCCGGCATTGCGAATGGTGGGAACGGACGAGGGCGGAACGCGGCCGCTGCGCTCGTATGAGTGGCCTTCCGAAGCCGTGATCGTGGTGGGCAACGAGACGAGCGGGTTGAGTCACGCCTACCGGGAGCTCTGCGACGACATCGTGAGTATTCCGATGACGGGCACTGCATCATCACTCAACGCGGCCGTGGCAACGTCCATCGTGCTGTACGAGGTTGCTTCTCGCCGGACAAGCATCCAGAACGAGGGTCAAGCGGAAACGGCCGGAAACTGCTGATCAAACGGATCAACGATAAGAAATCCGTTGCATCAGTGGTTTCAGTTCAATCCAATTCGCTCTGTTCTGGATGTCCGAGGCATCGCGACGCCACCTCGGTCTCGCTACAATCCGGACCATGCAGCTCGGAGATCTTTTCGACCTGTCGTTGATCGGCCGCCGCGACGCCATCGGGCTCGAGTACGACGCGGCCGATGGCGTTCGCTCGATCACGTTCGGCGAGCTCGACGCACGAGCGAACCGCATGGCTCACGCGCTTGCCGCGCGTGGCTTGTCGCGGGGTGACCGGCTGTGCGTTCACCTCGCGAACCGCGTCGACTTCCTCGACCTCTTTCTCGCGTGCGTGCGACTCGGCGTCATCTTCGTGCCGATCAACGTGCTGTATCGCGAGCGTGAGATCTCGCACATGGTGGACGACGCCGAGCCGCGGTTCAGCATCTCGACTGCGGAACACCGATCGCTGTTCGGCGATCACACGGTAGTGGACGTCGAGACGATTGCCACCGAGGCGGCGACGCAGTCGGCCGATCGCGTGCGCCTAACGATCGACGGAGACGAGCCGGCGGCGATCGTGTATACGTCGGGGACGACGGGCCGCTCGAAGGGTGCTGTCCTGTCGCACAACAACTTCGCCGCGAACGCCACCAACCTCGTAGCCTGCTGGCGCATCACGAGCGATGACCGGTATCTCGCCGTCCTACCCCTGTTCCACGTTCACGGGCTCGGCAACGGCGTCTGCTCGTGGCTCCTCAGCGGGTGCCGGATGCGGTTGGCGGAGCGGTTCGATGCGCAGCGAGCCGAGGCCCTCTTCGATTCGTTCCGGCCGACGCTCTTTTTCGGCGTTCCTACCATATATGTGCGGCTGCTCGAGCTGCCGACCGGAGCCGCCCAGCGAATCGGTAGCCGGGCGCGGCTGTTCGTTTCCGGGTCCGCACCTCTGCCGGCCGCCGTCCATGACGCATTTCGGCAACGGTTCGGCCACACGATCCTCGAGCGCTACGGCATGAGCGAAACGCTCATGCTGATCTCGAACCCATATGAGGCCGAGCGCCGCGCCGGTACGGTCGGCTTCCCGCTGCCGGGCGTCTCGGTGCGTCTCGCGTCGCCGGACGGCGGCGCCCCTACGAAGGGCCAGACGAGCCTGGTGTTCGTCCGCGGGCCTAACGTGTTCTCGGGTTACTGGCGGAACGCGGACGCGACGGCCAACGCATTTCATGACGGCTGGTTCAAGACCGGCGATCTCGCCGATCGTTCCGCCGACGGGTACTACACGCTGCGAGGACGGGCGTCAGACCTCATCATCTCCGGAGGGTTCAACATCTACCCGCGGGAGATCGAGGAAGTGCTGCTCGAGCAGGCCGGGGTGCGTGAGGCGGCGGTCGTCGGCGCGCCCGACGCTCGACGCGGAGAAGTGCCGGTCGCGTACATCGTGCCGGACGGCGATGTGGACGCGGACGGCTTGCGAGCGGCGTGCATCCGATCGCTCGCGTCGTTCAAGGTCCCGCGCGGCTTCGTGCGGATCGATGCCCTGCCGCGCAACGCGTTAGGCAAGGTACAGAAACACCTCCTCCCCCCGTGGAGCGGCTCATGACGGATCGCCCGGACAGGCACCGGTACTTCATGGGCATCGCCCTCGCCGTCCGGGAGCGAGCCGACTGTACCGGCAATCGCGTCGGTGCGATCATCGTCGTCGACCGGCGGATCGTGTCGACCGGATACAATGGTACCCCCGAGAACATGCCCAACTGCACCGAAGGCGGATGTCATCGGTGCGCGAATCGCGACCAGTATCCGTCAGGCACTGGCTACGATCTCTGCATCTGCGTGCACGCCGAGCAAAACGCCATGCTCGCCGCGGCCCGTTTCGGGATCGCGGTGCAGGGGAGCACGGTGTACTCCACCATGCGTCCGTGTTTCGGGTGCACGAAGGAGATGCTCCAGGCAGGGGTGAACGAGGTGTACTACCTCCACGACTGGACGCATCCCGACGCGGCCAAGCAGGCCGAGTACACTCGGCTCCAGGGACGGTTTGCGGGCGGGATTCGACGGCTGGAGATGCCCGATCCGCGCGCCGATTGGGCCATCACGACTCGGCGAGACGCTCGCCCTCGCATGCCTGACGAGACCGGGCACGCTCCGGGGTGAATACGTCCGGCGGAGCCACGAACGCTGAACCCGCAGGCGGCGCTCTGCGCCGGGCGATGAGCACGCTGAACTCCTTCAGGAACGTTCAGTCCTTCAAATAACCTCAGCGTATCCTGCGGCGGCCCGAAAGCGCCGTCCGCGTCCTCAGCGTTCGTCGTTTCGTTGTTCAGGAGCCTCTGATCCTTGGCTCATTTCGCGCCGGCGGAGTCGATCGCTCGGCGTCATAGCGGCCCAAGATTCGCGGGATCGGCTCGCTCCCGCACTATCGCACGTGGAGGTAAACAAATGCTGAAGGACAAGGACGTCACCGCGACGATTGCCGTCAAGGACATCGGGCGCGCGCAGAAGTTCTATCAGGACGTCGTCGGCCTAACGCCGCTCCCGGCCGAGGAGCCGGGGGTGATGCCGTTCAAGACCGGGTCGAGCTCGATCCTCATCTACGAATCCGACTTCGCCGGGACGAACCGCGCGACAGCGGCGACATGGATGCTGGACGATGACCTCGATGACACGGTCAAGACGCTCAAATCGAAGGGCGTGAAGTTCGAGCACTATGACATGCCGGGCGTGACCCGACAGGGTGACGTCCATCTGACAGGCCAGTCGAAAGCGGCGTGGTTCAAGGATCCCGACGGGAACATCATCGCGCTCGTCGGACGGTAGCGCGGCGCGTTGGCCGCGCTGACTGGAAAGGCCGTTGCGCGACGCAACGGCCTTTCCCGCTACAGGCGTACCAGGCTGCTCACCAGGTACAGGATGCCCGCGTCATTGGCCAGCGTACCCACCTCGAGGCGCACCGGGATGCCTAACGTCCGGTCGTACGCGACCGACACGTACCCGCCGCCCGAGCGCTCGGCGATCGCGGCGTCGAACAGCTTCGTGATCGTGCGATATGCGGACACGTCGGCGACCGGGTTGCCGGTCTCGAGGTCCTGAACCGTCGCGATCGCTCCGCCGCGCACCTCTATCACCACGGGCCGCGTGATCTGCCCGCCGCAGAAGCAGCTGATCTGGAGCTGGAACCGATAGTCGTCGATCCCGTGCGCCAGCCACGCCGCGCGACGCTCCCGCAGCTCGGAGAGGTCACCCGAGCCGGTGATCGAGTCTCCGGCAGTGATGCCCTGCTGCGGCTTGAGGCCGATTCCCGGCGTATCGTCGGAGCAGGCAACCGCTCCGCCGATCGCGATACACGCGCCGACGAGCCGGAGAAGACGACTGGATTGTGCGAAGTGCGTATTCATGCCTCGCCAAACCGGCGTCGCCGGCCCGCGGTCACAACTGGGGACTAGGGACTGGGGACTGGGGTCTCGGCCGGAATGCTATTACTGGCGAGCAGGCTTACTGGGCGGTAGAAGGCTCCCAGCCGAGTCCCCAGTCCCGGTTGTAGCTAGGCGCGGACCGGCGC
>DATCGG010000422.1:0-3120 GCA_036509075.1 Gemmatimonadaceae bacterium | reverse complement strand
ACGGCCGCCGTGAGGACCTCGGCGGAGAGGTCGACCGGGTGAACGTTCGCAAGCGAGCCATCCTTCTTGCCGCGAGCCACGGCGGTGCGGACGGCCGAGACGATGACAGCGTCGTTAGGAGACATGTCTGAACCTGAAAGTGTCCTGCGTGAAACCTAATCGACGTGGTCCCGAGAGCCCTCTACGGGGACACTCGCGATTCCTCGCTGCGCTCGGAATGACACGCTGTTTCTACCGTCGCCGGCCGCCCGTCCCCCGTACCCGGCAGTCGCCGGCCGCCTGTCGCCTGCCGCCTGCCGCCTACCGCCTAGTTCCTCAACGGCTTCCCGGTCTTCAGCATGTGCTCGATCCTCTGCTGCGTTTCCTTCGTTCCAAGCAGCGAGAGGAACGCCTCGCGCTCCAGGTCGAGCACGTCCTGCTCGGAGACGTCCCGCGGCGGGCCATCGCCGCCCGCGAGCACGCGCGCGAGCGCGCGAGCAATGCGGACGTCGTGCTCGCTCGCCTGTCCGCCCTCATGCATCGCCCAGATCGCGTACTCCAGGTTGCCGATCGCTTCCCGTCCGAGTGCACGAATTCGGCGCGGTGGAGGGGCGACGTAGTCGCGCGCCATCTCGAGGACACGAGCCTTTGCGTCCCCCAGCAGGTGATCGCGATTCATCGAGATACGATCGCCGTCGCGGAGGAACCCGAGCTTCCGCGCGTCGAGCGCACTCGTGCTCGTCGTGGCCAACGCGATCATCTTGAACGCGCGCTTGACTGCCTCGAACGGGTCGGCCTCCTCATACGCCGCGATCTCTTCGCTGAAGCGGAACAGCAGCTCCTTCGTGCCGCCGCCCGCGGGGATGAGGCCCACGCCAACCTCCACCAGACCAACGTACAGCTCCGCGTGCGCCTGGACCCGTGACGCGTGGAGCGTCATCTCGGCGCCGCCGCCAAGCGTTAGGCCGAACGGCGCCACGACCACGGGGAACGGCTTCTGGCGAAGCGACGCGACAAGACGCTGGAACGACTCCACGCCAGCTTCGAGCGCTTGCCACTCGCCGGCCGCGGCTTGACGCAACACGAGCGCCAGATCGGCTCCCGCGGTAAACGTGCGCGGATCGTCGTTCCCGATGATCAGCCCGGTGTGCCTACCGCGCTCGGCCCGATCCAGCGCCGCGTCCAGCATCTGCAACACGCCTTCACCGAGCGAGTTCATCTTGCTGCGGAACTCGAGCAGCAGCACACCTTCACCGACGTCGTAGAGCGCCGCATCCGGCGACTGCTCCATCACGCGGTTGCGCAAGCGCAGCGCGTCGAGACTCAGATGTCCCGCGAGCTCATCGACGGGCGAGTACTGGCCGACGAACGTCAGATAGCGTTCGCCGTTGCCTGGCCGGCGATAAAAGCTCTCCTGCGCCGTGCGGAGCAGTGGCGGCTCGCCAAGGCCAAGCGTGAGAAAACCACCACGAAGGAACTCGAGTCCCACCGCGTCCATCTGCTTGAATGGTCCGGACTCCCACGCGTAGCCCCATTCCATCGCGCGGTCGACCGACACGATGTCCGAGGCGATCTCGGGGGTCTTCGTCAGGGTGTAATGGCTTTCCGAAAGCAGCAGCTTACGAAGGAACTCCGCGTGCCGACCGCCCGCGGTCGTGAGCGCGTGCAGGCGATCGTTCAGTGGAAGGCCCTGAATGAAGTCGAGGTCCTTCAGAACCGGCTTCACCGCAGGCGCATAGTTGCCGGTCTTCCAGTCGAGTGTCTGGATCTCCTTTCCAACTTTCTTGTAGAAGCCCGCGCCGGTTTTTTCTCCGAGCCGCTTTTCAGCGACGAGCGTGCGCACCCAGTCCGGCAGCACGAAGTCCTCGCCGGTCGTGGCCGACAGGCCGGACGCCACGTGGGCCAGCACATCGAGCCCCGAGATGTCGCCCGTGCGGAAGGTCGCGGATTTCGGGCGGCCAAGCAGCGGGCCGGTGAGCGCGTCGACCTCGTCTATCGTTAGGTCGAGCTCCTGCATGTAGCGCATCGCGCGCAGGAACCCGTGAATGCCGAGACGGTTCGCAATGAAACCAGGCACGTCGCGCGCGACGACGATCCCTTTGCCGAGCAGCCGCTCGCCGAAGGCCCGGATGGCGGCGACGACTTCAGGCGCCGTGCGCTCCGTCGGTATGACCTCGAGGAGATGGAGATAGCGCGGCGGGTTGAAGAAGTGAGTTCCGAGAAACCGGCGACGAAACGGCTCGGTTCGCGACTCGACCAGGGTGCGGACCGGGATCGCCGAGGTGTTCGTCGAGACGATCGCTGTGGGGCTGATGACCCGTTCGAGCTGCTCGAACAGCTGACGTTTCGGTGCGGGCTGCTCGATGATGGCCTCGATGATCCAGTCGCAGTCCGCGAGCGACATGAGATCGTCCGCCGTGTTGCCGATCGTGATGAGCGCGGCGCGATCGGGGGCCATGAACTGTGGTGGCTTGCCTTTGAGCGCTCGTTGAACGCCGTTGCGCGCGGCGGCGTTCTTGTCGGTGTCCCCGGGGACGTCCAGCAGCACAACCGGAAAGCCAGCTGACGCCGCGAGCGCGGCAATGCCCGATCCCATGGCGCCGGCGCCAATCACTCCAATCTTGCCGATCCGCATGTACGCTCCGAGGTCGAATCGCGGTAGCGCGTGATCCTGAGTGCTCCCGCTCGAATCAACGCGCCGAAAAGATCAGCGCCCGAGCAGGCAGAGGGAAGGTGCGAGCGACGGCACTGCGGTTGCGTCTGCCGTTGTCACGCCGCACTTGTGTCGCGCGATGCAGTCGGGGATACTGCGAACGACACGACGACCTCACGGACATCACATGCCGCTGTCTGCTGCCGCCCTCGCTCTCGCGTTCTCCGCCACGATCGGCGGCGCACATCTTCGAGGCGATTCGTTAGTGGGTACCGGAGTATCGCGCGCGCTCGCAACGGCACGGGCGGCCCAGATTCGCGACGTGCGATATGCGCTGTCGTTCGACCTGACCGGGCGCGACTCGTCGCGCGGAACGGTGACGGCACGCTTCCGCATCCTGAAGCCTGGTGATGTCATCCTCGACTTCCGCGGCCAGCGACTCGAAACGGTCGAAGTAAACGGCGCGGCGCTGACGTCGCCGCAGTTCA
>DATCGG010000421.1:0-42899 GCA_036509075.1 Gemmatimonadaceae bacterium | reverse complement strand
CTGGCGACTGGCGACTGTAATCGCTTTCGACTCGCGACTCGAAAACTCGCGGCCGCCTGCCGCCTTCCGCCCGTCGCCCGTCCCCGGCTCTTCCCATTGACAACTTAGGGGGCGCCGCCGTACCATCCCTCCATAAGCCACTTAGGGGAATGGACTCGTGGGCACGCTCGATCTCCTGCAAGGGACGCTCGACCTGCTGATCCTCAAGACGCTGTCCTGGGGAGCCATGCACGGTTACTCCGTCGCGCGGCTCATCCGCGAGCGCAGCGACGGCGCCTTCCTCATCGAGGAGGGCGCACTGTACCCGGCACTCCACCGCCTCGAGCGCCAAGGGTGGATCGAGAGCGACTGGGGACTCTCCGAGAACAATCGCAAAGCGAAGTTCTACCAGCTCACCGCTCGCGGACGCGCACAGCTTCGCGCCGAAGTGGCGACGTGGCAGCGCTACACGAAAGCGGTGGCCGGCGTCCTCGAGCCGGCATGAGTCACCGCGCCTGACCTAACGAGACCATGCGACGCATTCCGGGTATCCGGCGAGTCTTCCGGCACGAGCGCGGCAGCGACGTCGACGTCGAGCTGCAGTTCCACATCGACGCGCGCACCGACGACCTCGTGCGACTCGGGCTCGGCCGCGACGAAGCCCGCCGGGCCGCGCTCGCCGAGTTCGGCGATGTGAAGCGTTACGAGACCGAAACGTTGCGGATCGACCGCGGCTACGCGCGCATCACGCGCATCAAGGAGCTCCTCTGGTCGGTGTGGTTCGACTTTGCCTACGCCGTGCGCGGCCTACGAAGAAGTCCCGGCTTCGCCGCGGCTGCCGTGCTAACGCTCGCGCTCGGGATCGGCGCCAACACGGCCGTCTGGACGATCCTCGACGCGCTCATGAGGCAGTCCCTTCCGATCGAACGACCGGACGAGCTCCACGCCGTGCGTCGCGCGGATCAGCCGGACGAAGACTATCTCAACTCCTTCCAGCGCTTTCAGCGGCTGCAGGCCGTGATGCCGGACCCGCAACAGCTGACCGCGATGAGCGCGCTCGCGCGGATGTATGCGACCACCGGCGATCAGCCCGAGCCAGCGCTCGCACAACTGGTAACGGGCAACTGGTTCCGAACCCTTCGCGTCGGCGCGAGCGCCGGACGCGTGATCGAACTCGACGATGACCGGGTGCTCGATGCCGGAGCCGTCGCCGTACTCAGTGACGCGTTCTGGTCGCGACGCTTCGGCCGCGACCCGCGCATCGTCGGCACGACCATTCGCCTCAACGGGATCCCGCTGCGCGTGATCGGCGTCGCCCAGCGCGGCTTCCAGGGACTTACAGTCGGATCGTCGGTCGACCTCTGGGTTCCGCTCTCCATGCAGCACTCGCTGCGCTACATCGGGAACTACAGCGCGCATGACGCCGACATCGAGAAGGCATGGGCGCCGCAGGACGGTATTCAGTGGCTGATTCTTCTCGCCCGTGTGCCGGCGACGTCGGCGGTGCGCATCGCGGGCGCGCTGGATCGTCAGGTCCGCAGTGATCTGGAGCAGCAGGTGGCAACGGCCGATTCGGTCGATCGTGCCTATCGCCTTCGCGAGCACGTGACCCTGCAGCCGATCCCACGCGGCGTCTCGCCGCTGCGCGAACAGTTCAAGGACCCGTTGCGCGTCCTCATGGCGAGCGTCGGGCTGGTGCTGCTCATCGCGTGCGGCAATCTCGCCGGCCTGCTGCTCGCGCGCAGCTCGGCCCGAAGTCACGAGGTCGCCGTTCGGATCTCGCTGGGTGCTCGCCGTGGCCGCCTCGTGCGCCAGGTGCTGACCGAGAGCCTAACGATCGCGCTACTTGGCGGCGCGTTGGGCCTCATCGTCGCCCGCTGGGGATCGGCGATGCTGCTCCGGGTCGCGTCGTCCGGGTCGCGTCCGGTTCCGCTCGACGTCTCCAACGACGCCCGGATCATCGGCTTCGCCCTGTTGGTCTCAGTCGTCACCGGGCTGCTCGTGGGCGCCTTCCCCGCCGTGCGCGTCTCGCGATTCGGGCTGTACGATGCGTTCCGGGGAGCGGGACGCGTAATGGGCGGGCGATCGTCGCATCGGCTGCCGCTCGGGCGAGTGCTGGTGATGTCACAGATCGCGCTGTCGCTCGTGCTGGTGGTGACCGCGGGCGTCTTCGTGCGCACGCTCCGCAACCTGCTCGTGATCGACCCGGGCTACGAGCGCGAGCACGTGGTGGTGGCGCGTCTCGACGTGCGTGCCGCCGGCTACGATTCCGCTCAGCTGCCGGCGCTGTACGATCGCTTGTTAGGCGCTGCGGCGGCGATCCCCGGTGTTCGGTCCGCGAGCCTGTCGCTCAACGCGGTCGCCGGCGGCGGGACCCGTACGAGCGGGTTTGTGGTACCCGGCCGCACGCTTCCGCCCGGTGAGAGCAGCAGCGCCCAGGAGAACTACGTGACGCCCGATTACTTCAACACCATCGGCATGACGGTCGTCGCAGGACGCGCCTTCACCCGAGCGGACAAGGTCGGCGCACCGAATGTGGCCATCGTCAGCGAATCGATGGCGCGGCACTTCTTCGGCACGGACCGAGTAGTCGGCTCTCGCTTCGGTTACGGAACGCCGCCCGAGTTTGAAGTCGTGGGAGTGGTACGCGACGCGCGCGTGAATGCGCTGCGCGAAGCGGCGCCGAGGCTCGTGTTCCGCCCGCTCGCTCAGGGGCCGCGGGAGTACGTGACGAGCGTCGAGGTGCGAGTGGTGGGTGCGCGCGAGCCAGTGACGGCGTCGCTCCGCAACGCCATTCGCCAAGTCGACCCGATGCTGCCCCTGCGCGACATTACCCCGCTGTCAGATCTGCTCGAGCGTGGGCTGACAAGCGAGCGGCTCGTCGCCCGATTGGCCGGCAGCTTCGGCGTGCTCGCACTGCTGCTGGCAGCGATCGGTCTGTATGGGGTGATGGGCTACTCGGTGTCACGCCGCACGAACGAGATGGGTGTGCGGCTCGCGCTGGGTGCGTCTCCTGCGGGCGTGCGTCTGCTCGTCCTTCGCGAGAGCCTCCTAACGAGTGCGGCCGGTGTGGTGCTCGGCCTCGTGTTGCTGCTGCCGGTGCAGGGTGTCACGGGCCGGCTCGTGTACGGCGTCTCGCCGCGCGATCCCGCCACGGTGGTGCTCGGGACTACGCTGCTGCTCGCGGCGACGGCGGTTGCCGCGTTCGTGCCGGCGTGGCGCGCATCGCGGATCGATCCGGTGGACGCGATCCGGTCGGCCTGACCGCGGAGCCATCGGTAGCGCGCTCGCGCAGGTCGCGGGCACCCGTTTACATTCGGGATGCCCGCGATTGCCCTCGCCACATACGCATCGCTTCCCGGCGGCGCCGCCGACGAGCAGCCGCTCATCGAGTGTCTCGCCGCACTCGGCGTGCGTGCGCATACGGCCGTCTGGGACGATCCGTCGATCGCATGGCGCGACTTTGACGGCGTCGTCGTGCGCTCGTGCTGGGACTATCATCTGCGACACGACGACTTCTTTCGCTGGATCGATCGAGTCACGGCCGCCGGCGTGCCGATCTGGAATTCGCCCACGGTCCTGCGATGGAGCTCCCGAAAGACATATCTCCACGATCTCACGATCGGCGACGTTCGCACCGTTCCGACGGTCTGGCTGCTCGCAGACAATCCGCGGGCGACGACAGCTTCCCTCGCGACGATCCTGACCGACACCGGCTGGGAGCGCGCCGTGGTCAAGCCGATCATCTCGGCGTCTGCGCACGAGACGTGGAGTGTGACGATCGATGAGGCGCGTGAGGACGCCGACGTGTGGGACGCGCGGTTGCGCGCGTTGATTACGCGGCCAGGCGCCATGGTGCAGCCGTTCGTTCAGGAGGTCGAGTCGGACGGGGAATGGTCGCTGCAATTCTTCGGCGGCGTGTTCAGTCATGCCGTGCGCAAGTACGCGGCGCTTGGCGACTTCCGCGTGACGCGCGAGTGGGGTGGCTGGCACGAGAGCGTGGCGCCGCCGCCTAACGTCATCCGTCAGGCGGCGCGTGCCCTGCGCGCTGCGCCCGGAGAGTCCGTCTACGCGCGCGTCGACGGGTTCATCATGGGCGGCGACTTCGTGCTGACCGAGCTGGAGCTTCTGGAGCCATCGCTCTTCCTCGACGCCGACCCAGCCGCGCCGATGCGATTTGCACAGGCCATCGCGCGGGCGTTGGGGCTGCTTACTGCGCGAGCAGGAACGCCCGCATCTCCCGCGCGACCTCCGCGGCGTTCGAGATGAACACGTAGTGATGCGCGCCATGGAGCTCGATCACGCGTCCGTGTTTCACCTCGCGCTGGAATTGCTCGCGAGCGGAGCGGGCGAAGGGCGTGAACACCGCGAACACCTTCTCTGCGGCGACGCGTCCCGCCGAGTCGAGCGCGGCGTACCAGGAGACGAGATCCTGCGCTGAATCCGCGACCGCATAGAACGCGAGCGCCGGCACCGCGATTTTCGCGTACGCGGGGTGCTCGACACCGGCTACGATCGCGACGCCAATCGAGTCGGGCGTAACGTCACGCAGATATCGGCCAGTCGGACCAAACACCGCTATCGCGCGGACTTCAGCTTCCGGGACCAACATTCCGTTTGCGCGCGCCATGTAGGCGCGCGCCGCGGCCGGAGACGCCGAGTCCGCGGCCAGCATTGGTGGCGACGCGGGTATCGGCGCGTTCAGAAACAACGCCGGGAGGCCAGTGCGATCGTGCGCGGCGTCCAGGTAGACCAGCTTCGCGACTCGGTCCGGATACGTCGAGCCGAATTTCGTGAGCTCATCACCCGCGATGGAGTGGCCGACCAGCACCACGCGCGTGAGGTGCAGCGTGTCGAGGACTGCCTTTATGTCGGCTGCGAGCCTGGCCGAACCGTAGCCGGACGCCGGTTGACTCGACGCGCCGTAGCCACGACGCGTGATCCCCAGGACGTGGAAGCGATCGGTGAACTGCGGCGCAAAGTCGTCGAACACATGAGCCGAGTTGCCAAGCCCCGCGAGAAAAACCACCGGCTCGCCGGTGCCGCCCCAGTCGAGCACCTCGAGCGAGACCTTTGGCGCGACGGTCACCATCCGAGCACGATGGTGTGAGGGATCGGTCCACGCGGCGGTCGTGGCTGAAGGCGCGCTGGCCGACGCCTGCTGTGCACGCGCATGAGTGGCAACAACGCAGATGGCGAGAGTCGGCGAAACCAATTTGGCAACGCACAAGGATACACGAGAGCGGATCATGAGTGGCTTCGGCGTCACGGGAATGCGGAGTTTGGATCAGCTGCCCCACGATGCCGAACCGCCTCGCGGCCCACAATGGCATCAGTGGGCGCGATTGTCTTGCGCAACGCACGCTGTACGGGGAGGTTTTCGGCGCCATGAGCTCTCCCGACAAGCCTCCCGCCTCCACGAACGTCCCCGGCGAATCGCCGGCCGCGCTCTCGCCCGACCTGGGCGAGATCGCACTCGTCATGGGCGGAGGCGGCGCGCGAGGTGCTTATCAGGTTGGTCTGCTGCGCCACCTCGCGCGCCGGTATCCGAATCTCCACTTCCCGATTCTGACCGGCGTTTCCGCCGGTGCGGTGAACGTCGCCCATCTCGCACAGCACACCGGCACATTCTCGGCGTCAGTGACGTCCCTGGAGCGGCTGTGGCGCTCCCTGAGTCCCGAGCAGGTCTTTCGCGTCGATGCGCCTGCTCTGCTGACGAATTTTCTGCGATGGGGCGTGCGCCTCGTGTCCGGGGGGACGGTCGTGGAAACGCAGACGCGCGGATTGGTGGACACGTCGCCGCTGCGCACGTTCCTCACTCGTGCGCTCGTGCCGCAAGATGGCGCACTCGCCGGGATCGACCGGAACATCGCGCGCGGCTCGCTCAGGGCGGTCGCGCTCAGCACGACCGACTACGGCACGGGCCAATCGATCGTCTGGATGCAGGGCCGCAACATCGAGGAGTGGGAGCGCCCGAAGCGCCGCGCCGTTTCGACGCGCCTGACGGTCGAGCACGTGATGGGGTCGTCCGCGCTGCCGTTCTTCTTCCCCGCGGTCAAGATCGAAGACTCGTGGCACGGCGACGGCGGTATACGCCTAACGGCTCCCCTGTCACCGGCACTCCACCTCGGCGCGCACAAGATTCTCGCGATCTCGACGCGCTACGACCGCTCACAGGCGGAGGCGAACCGCCCGCTCATTCGCGGCTATCCGCCGCCGGCGCAGGTGTTGAGCATCCTGTACAACGCGATCTTTCTTGACTTGATCGATCAGGACGTGCTGCGCCTCGAGCGGATGAACTTCGTGCTGCGGAAGCTGCCGCCGGAGCAGCGTTCGGGGATGCGGGTGGTGAACATCCTCGTCCTGCGTCCGTCGCGGGATCTCGGCAAGCTGTCGAGCGAGTACGAGGCGCTCCTCCCAAAGCCGTTCCGATTCCTAACGAGAGGCCTCGGCACGCGTCAGACGGCGAGCCCGGACATCCTGAGTCTCCTCATGTTCCAGGCGGACTATCTCGGCAGGCTTATCGAATTGGGAGAGGAAGACGCCGAGGCTCGAGCCGAGGAGATAGAGGCGTTCCTGAACGGAGCGCACACCGATCGGTAATTGGTTACTGGGTACGGGTTATTGGTTGCTGGAACAGGTAACAGGTTACTGGAATTGGTTATCAGTGATTTGAACCCTCGGGATGCCTCTCTGCAGCGAGAAGAGCATCCCGAGGGTTCTGATTACGTGTAACCAATCCCAGTAACCTGTTACCTGTCGCTGTTGCGCCGTTAGGGCTTTGGTCTAGCCCTGAACTGTTCGTAGAGCTTCGTGTGTCGGTCAGTCAACGGCACCTGCTCGCCCCTGATGAACAGGTACTTCACGTTGCTGCGCACATCGAGCGGATTGCCGGTGGTCACCATCACGTTCGCGACCTTGCCCGGCTCGAGGCTGCCGTAGCGATCCGCTACACCGAAGATCTGCGCGGGATTGATGGTCAGCGCCTTCATTGCTTCGTCCATGTCGAGCCCGTAGGCCGTTGCGAGCGCCGCGTTGTACGGCAGGTCGCGCACGTCCGACGCGCCCGATGTCTGGAACGCGATCTTTACCCCCGCCTTCGCCGGGACGCCCGGCTGCGCGTAGATGGCGTCATATGGGTCGTCGCTACCCGGCACCTGTGTCGTCGGCCCGACGATCACCGGGATGCCGCGGGTGGCCAGCGTGTCGGCTACCCGCCATGCGTCGCGCGGTCCGCGGAGGATCACCTTCAGCTTGAACGAGTCCGCGAGCGTGAGGACGCCGCGGATCTGCTCGATCGTGTTCACGTCGAAGATGATCGGCATCTCCCCGCGGATCGCCGGGACGAGCGACTCCATTGCCTGGTTGACGCGTGGGGCGTTAAGCACGCTGCCGCCAGCGGCGAGTTTGGCCTTGACGTCCGCGTACGCTCGCGCGTCGGCGAACAGGTCGCGCATCGCCCGCGCCTGCCGGCTCACGGTCTCGGCCGCGTCGCCCTGCGGTCGCCCACCGAAGCTACCACCCCGGCCGCCCCCACCGGACGATGGGTACGACATCACCTGCGCCACGCGAGGCGTGATGGCCATCTCGTCAGGCGTCCAGCCCCAGAGGTCGATGAGCGCCGCCGTGCCGGACATGAGTGCGCCCGTCGCTGATGTGACCACGGTCGTCACACCGTTGACGCGCGTCACCGGAATCAGCTCCGAGTGCGCATTGACCGCGGTGAGCGCGACATCCTGCGGGTTGAAGTCGCCGATCTCGCGCGTATCCGTGGACCCGGGGACGGACCCGATCTCGGTGAGACCGAGCTCCGTTCCGCTGTCGATCATGCCGGGATACACGAAGAGGCCCGTCGCGTCGATCACGGTCGCCCCCTGCGGCGCCTGCACGTTCGCCCCAACCGCCTGGATCTTTCCCCCGGAGATGACGACGGCCCCGTTAGGTATCCGCGCCCCGACGACAGGCACCACCGTGCCGCCCCGGATGACGTACGTGCCCGTCTGCGTCTGCCCTTGCGCGACGGAGGCCAGCACCGTCATCCCGAGCCAAACGGCGAGGGATCGCGATCTGCCCGGTAGAGGGACCCTGTTCCCGGTTCCCCGTTCCCAGTTCCCAGTCATCGGTCCTCCGACGCGACGTGTGGTTTCCGCTGCTTCATCTGCTCGATCAGCTGCTCGAGCGTCGGCGACGTCGCGCGGTCGAAGAATACGCGCCCATCGATGAGCGTCATGTCGACTCGAGCGTTAGGCGCGAACGGGTGGGCCGTGAAGATCGCCAGGTCCGCGTCCTTCCCGACGTCGATCGACCCCACGCGCTTGTCGATCCCCAGCTGCTTCGCGGCATTGAGCGTGATCATCTTGAGCGCGTCCTGCTCCGACGCGCCACCGTAGTGCATGGCCTTGGCCGCCTCCTGATACAGGCGTCGCGCACGCTCGTCCGAGTCCGAGTTGATCGTCACCACCACGCCGCGCTCGGCCATGAGCGCCGCGTTGTAGGGGATCGCGTCCCACGCCTCCATCTTGTACGCCCACTCGTCAGCGAACGTACTCGCGCCGCTGCCGGCTTTCGCCAGCTCATCGGCAATCTTGTAGCCCTCGAGCACGTGTTGGAACGTCGCCACGCGGAAGCCGAAGTCCTTCGCGACGCGCAGCATCATGAGAATCTCGTCGGCTCGGTACGAGTGGCAGTGCACGAGCCGCTTGCCCTCGAGCACCTCGACGAGCGCGTCGAGCTCGAGATCGCGCGCGGGCGGAATGAGCGCGGCGCGCTCCGCCGCCGTTTTCGCCGCCTTCTTCTTCGCGTCGTATTGCTGCCAGTCGCGGCGATACTCCTGCGCGCGCGTGAAGGCATCGCGGAGCAGATCCTCCACGCCCATGCGCGTGCGCGGGAAGCGGCCCTGCTGACCAGGCTGCAGGTTGCGGTTCGTCTGCCGCACGTTCTCGCCTAACGCGAACTTGATCCCCGGCGGCGCGCCCTCGAACTTGAGGCTGTCCACCGGCAACCCGTACCGCAGCTTCACGACGGCGTTCTGCCCGCCGATCGTGTTGGCCGAGCCGTGGAGGATGTTCAGCGTCGTCGTGCCGCCAGCGAGCTGACGATACAGGCTGATCCCATCCTGACGCAGCACGTCCTCGATGCGAACCATCGACGTAATCGACAGCGTCCCCTCGTTGATCGCTTCGGCCGCGGAGTGGGAGTGCGCGTCGATGATGCCGGGGGTGACGTACTTTCCGGTCCCGTCGATGATCTTCGCCCCGGCCGGCACCGGCACGTCCGCACCGACCGCTGCGATCTTCCCGTCGCGGATGACGATCGTGCCCTTCTCGATCGTGCCGTTGGACGCCGTCATGATCGTCGCGTTCGTGATCGCGACGAGCTTGCCGGCAGGCGGGATCGGCAGTGACACGGCGGTGAGGTCGAGCGGCGGCGCCTGCTGCGCGTTAGGTGCCCCAGTGGCTGCCGCTGGCCGCTGTGGATTCCCGGCCTGCGCGAATGCCGGCGATGCGCCAAGTAGCAATGTCATCCCGAGCGCAGCGAGGGATCGCAGGCTTCCCGAGCGAGGGCTCTCTACCGGGACGAGGGCGATTCCTCGCTGCGTTCGGAATGACACCCGTTCCCGGTTCCCAGTTCCCGGTTCCCGTAATTTCCCCACATCCCGCATCCCCCATCCCGCTTCCCGGGTGTTCATGGTTTCTTCTCCGCCGTGAACGTCATGGTCCCCATTTCGCCGGCTCGCAGGCGCCCCGTCATCCGAGCTCCATCCACGTCGGCCTCGAAGTTCACCGTCGTCCGCTCGCCACCCATCTGGAACGATGCGGACCACGTCACCGTCCGACCGTTGACGCGTCCCTCGGAGATCGCTGCCGTCCCGAACTCCGAGATCATGTTCCCGTCGATCGCGTCAGCGGTCTGCGTCAGCGTCATGGTCGACGTCATCACGCCCTGCGGACCGTTCACCGTCATGATCCACGTTCCGGCGACCTGGGCCGTCTCGCCGCCGCGCCCGCCGCTCCCCGCGGCGCGCTGGCCGTTTCGGCCGGACGCCGACGGAATCACATCGTAGTCGATCCCGTCGACGAACACCGTGCGAATCCGTGTGCTGTCGCCGAGCGGTGGTCCATCCGCCACGACGAGGTCGGCGATCTTGCCGGGCTCGATACTGCCGAGTTGGTCGCCGACGCCCGCGATCTCTGCCGCCCGGATCGTGAGCGCCTCGACCGCCACTTCGCGCGGAAGACCGGCCGCGATGGCCTTGTGCACGTTCGCCATGAAGTCGTTAGGCTTGAGCGCGCCCGGGGCAAGGGCGAACTTCACGCCCGCACGATGCAGCGTTCCCGCGTTGGCCTCCACGATCTTGCGCACCGCCGCGTCCCGCGTCGCGCTGTCGTTGAGCTCACGCCGCTGCGCCCCGCGATACGCCCACCCGGTCACCTCGACCGCCTGCGGAAATTCCACCGACACCACCAGCGGTCGAGCGGTCTTCACCGCATCGAGCGCGCGGAACGCTTCGGTTGCTCCCACGATCGTCAGCTTGAGATCGAACTCCTTCGCGATGTCCACCGCTCGACGAATCTCGTTCTCATTGCTCGCACCGAAAAACGCAGGCAGCTGTCCGCGCACGACCGGTACGAGCGCATCGAGGTTGGCATCGTATGCCGGACGCGGGACGCCCCTCTCCCCCGCCTTGTAGCGATCCATGAGCAGCCCGTGACGCTGTGCGTCATAGAGCTCCTGCCGCTCGTAGGCGATCACGCCCAGGAGCGTCGCGGGGTACCGGCCGGCCACGCCCTGGAATCCCATGTGCATTCCCACGGGCGCCTTGACGACGTACTGCGCCGACGAGTCGTCGCGCATGGGGATGAGCGCGGACAGACCGCGGAACGCGCCGCGAGATGGGGCGACGAGCGCAGTCGTGATTCCCGCATCGCGCGACGCCCGAATGTCGGCGGCGGCGGGCGCTACTTCGTTCGCGATCACGCGACCGGGCTCGAGCCCGACATTCCGGGCTGGCGCGCCGGCGTTTTGTCCCCCGCCGCCGCCACCACCACCTGGTCCCGCTTGGGGCTGGGCCGGCGTTGGGATGCCCATCGACGACGTCAGATCGATGAATCCCGGATAGACGGTCCGTCCGGCCAGGTCGACGACGCGTGCGTCACCCGGCGGGCTGACGTTCGCGCCGACCGCCTGGATGATCCCGTCCCGAATGACGATCGTGCCTTTCTCGATCCTTCCTTTCGTGACCGTCTCGATCCGGGCGTTGGTGAGGGCCCAGGTGCCAGCTGGTGCTGGTGCCTGGGGATGGGCGTCGCGCGGCAGGACCAGCGCGACGCCCAGGAGGATGCCGCTCACGAGCGGCGGGGCGAGACGCATGCAGGGTCTCCTGGTGGTGGACGAAACGGCGGCCGGCTGGGCACGGTATCGGCCAACCGGCCGTCGATGTTACGGCGATCATACCCATGACGCTGAGTGCCGACAACGACAGACTAGTTCGCGCCCGGCCCCTTTCCCGCCAGGAATGCGTACAGCGCGTTCACTTCCTCGTCCGTGAAGTGCGAGAACCGACTCCGCGCAACGGGGGACATCATCTCCCTCTCCTTCCCGTCCTTCGGCACGCCCTCACGCATCAGCTTCGTGAACTCTGACGGCGTGTAGCCGCCCACGATCATCAAAGCAGGCGCGCCCTGAGGGTCGCCCTGGAGCCGCTCGCCGTGGCACTCGGTGCACGACGACATGGCGATGTATCGCCCGAGTGATGCCGCGTCAGGCCCCTTCGATGGGCGGGGCGCGTCGTGGGTAATGTTGCGCGGCTCCACCTCGTATTGCCCCATCGTCAGGCCAACCCGCGCAAGCAACCGCATCGAGTTCGACGGCAGCGGGTGCCCAGTCGGTTCCGGAACCGTCCGCAAATACGCGATGAGCGCGCCGAGGTCCTGGTCGTCGAGGTGATAGAACATCGACGAGGGCATCACCGCCACGCCCTGTCCGCTCGGCCGCACGCCGTGACGAAGCAGCCGCGCAAGCTCGGGGTCCGAGTATCCGCGAATTGCCTTCGGCACGTTTGGCGCAACGAGCCGGGCGATCCACGGATCGTCGAAGAACACCTTGCCCGACAAACCGGGACCGTGACATCCCTCGCACCCGCGGGTCTCGAAGATGTGGCGCCCCGCGGCAAGCGCGGTCGAGTCGGTCGGTACCATGATCGGCGCGGCGACGATGTCGAACGTCTGGTGCAGGCGGTACTCGCTCACGCCGTAGATCGCGACGCCAGCGACGATGACGAGCGTGCCGAGCGTGATACCGATCCACTTGAGCACACGTTTCACGGCGGATCTCCTCCTGAGCTCGAAGCGACAGCAAAAGGAAAAGGCGGGGCGAAACGTTTCGCCCCGCCGATCCTATACGGCGAGCCCTTCGCGTCAAGAGCGCACGTCGTGAGCGCTATGCAGCCTCCGCGTCTGGCGTCGACTCCATGAACTCGTTGATCGATGGCGCGCGACGGTCGGCCGCGAGCTCCGCCCGCAGCGCCGTTTGCAGAATCGTCGAGCCGTTCGGCCGAGCCGGCTGCCACCTGGTCCCCCGCAGCATACCGTTTACGGCGGCGCTGGCGGACCGCCAGTCCGACCGCATTTGCGGCGTCAGTCCGACTCTCTCGACCTCCTGAAGCATCGCCGCGATCGCAGCCCTCACAGCGCGCGACTTCCCGGTCGCGGAGTCGTCCCGCGCGTAGCGCTGCACGATCTGCTCGATACGATGGTCCAGCTCCTCGCGATCGTCCTCGGCCGAAACGATCTCGGTGAGCAGGTGGGCGAAGCGGAGGAACTGCGCCTCGAGCGTTGCGCCACCGAACTGATGTGCGAAGTCGGGCTCGCAGCCGAAGAGCGTGTCGAAAAAAGCCGTCGCGAACCGATCGGCGTACGGCTGCAATCTTTGCCAGCGATCGAGCAGCATCTGCCATTCATGCCGTGCCATGCGCGGCCCAAAGGCGGTGGTATCGGAAAGCATGGTCTTATCCTCTGGGACCGACCGGCGATCCCACTCTTGAGCGTGATTGGGTGGTCTGCGGAACCGTCGAACTGCGTCCTGCCAACGGTGTCCATGATACGGCGACGAGTCTCTTGAAAGTCACCAGAGAAGCTTCTGTCTCTGGCCTGGCGTTCGTTTGATGAAGTCCTCACCCCAATAATGCGGAGGCGGAATCAAATTCCGGTCACCCACAGCGTCAGCGCGTCAACGCGCGACCAACGGGCGGTCAGGCGACGCTATCGGAATTGCAAGACGCCGCCGACTCAGTTCGAGAAGGCGACGTTTTGTGCAGTTCAGTGCCAGAGGCGGGTAGACCTGGTTGCCTACGACTCGATCAACGTCGGGATGAGTCCTGTGCCCTTATGGTTCCGGTCTCGTCCAGGATGACGCGGTATCCCTCGAGCGAATCGGGGATGGCTTTGCGAAGCTCAGGCGTCGCGCGAACCACGAGCACGTTGATGCACGGCGATTCGTCGCACAGCCCGATGGCCGTTCCCACGACGCCCGGGATTCGCATCAGCGAATCGGTGTGTGAGCTCTGGACGGCTTCGATCGAACGACCCATCGGCGTCGAATCCCCCTCCTGACCAGCCCGAGACGAGCACGCGACACTCATGGTCGCGAGCGCGACGACCAGCGCCGCGTGTCCGCCTCGAAACTGCACCTCAGTCCCCTACTGCGAGACGATCGTTCCGCCCACTGCCTGCAGTACCGGTCCAATCGGATTGGCGAATGTCGACGTCCCTCCGCCGGCGAACAGCAGGGCGACTGGATTCTTTCCGTTCTGTGTGACGATCAGCGAGCCGGAGTCGCCGGCCCTGCTGAACGAGCCCTTGTCACCTTTGATCTGGACCTGACTCACGAAGGTCGCGACGCCGTCCGTGTACTGGACCCGGATCGTCACGTTGACTCCTACGACTACGCCAGTCGTGAGCGCCGTCGTTCGCCCGTACTTCATGACGGCCATGTTCAGCGTCGCGTTCGCCGTCGTGGAGCTGGGCGCGCCGTATCCGTTCGACGGAGTCGTCGCATTGAGCTGACTTGCGTTGTTCAGCTTTGCCAGCGCGACGTCGACAGTGTTGTTGCCGCTGAAATTGATGTTCTGGAAGAAGGCGAGGGTGGCCCACGCGTACTGAGACCCCGACCCACAATTGAGGTCGTAGCGACCGGGCTGGTAAATCGTTTCGCCCAGGCTGGCGGCGTTCTCACGCGCGTACACGTGATTGTTGCTGAGCGCGTAGATGGTACCGCTCTTCGAGATCTTGGCGCCGATCGTTCCGGCCGCGCACTCGAGTGCGTTCCCGGTCGACATGCCGACGAACGCTGGCCGAGCGTAGTCCGTTGGCTTGATGCTGGCGCTGCCACGGCCACCGGGTTTCGCGTGTGGGGCTGTCTTGGCAGCTGCCGGCAGCGCTGTGATCTCACCGGTCACCTCGACCGTGACCGGAACGCCATCGAGGTCTTTCGGCACGCGTGAAGCAGCCCCTGCGTTCCTTGCGAACACGGTCACCTCGGGGCGACCGTTGCTGAGCCGACCGACTGCGGTGCCGAGGAGGTCACGGTCGCCCATCAGGCGTCCCGTGTGCTTTCCCTGAGCCGCCAGCGCAGGGCCCAGGTCATCGTCTCGGCCAACGGCCGCGAGGTTGGGATCGGACGGTGGGGTTGGCGGCGTGATCCCGTTAGGTGCATCGGAGCACGCTGCGAAGGCGACAAGGGCGAGGCATGCTGCCGTAATTCGGCGAGCACGCGTGTCGAACGACTGGGAAAACAGCATCCCGGGTTCCTCCTGTGCGGCGTGGAACGAACAACAGATGTTTCCGCACCGAGTGTGGGTCGGTGCGCACGGACCGTCAATAGTCCGTGCGACCCGGGACTTATCTCACCAGACCCATCAGGAAACCGGCCGCCCGCCCGACAGCTCCTTCACGAGCCGATACAAAAACTCCTGCCCGTCGAAGAACGACTTGATCAGCATGCGCTCGTCGCGTCCGTGCGCGCGCGAGTCGTTCATGTCGCCGAACAGTCCCGACACGCCGTACGTCGGAATGCCTTTCTGACGCAACGCCCGCCCGTCGGTCGCGCCGGTGCCCATGATCGGTACGACCGGAATGCCGGGCCACATCTCTTTCGTGAGACGTTCGACGGGGCCGAGGACCTCGGGTGTCAGTGGGGAGGCCGGGCCGCCGCGGGGTTCCGGTGCCGGCGACACGTGCACCGCCGTGTCCCCCGCCAGCCTGACGAGCGTCGCCTGCACGTCCTTCACGTCGTGGTCGGGCAGCACGCGGCAGTTCACGTTGGCGCGTGCGAGCTGTGGAAGCGCGTTAGGCGCGTGACCGCCCTCGAGCATCGTCGCCACGCACGTCGTGCGCAGCATGGAGTTGTAGACCGGCTGCGCCGAGAGGCGGCGCACGGCCGCGGTGTCCTTCGGGTTCTTCGCGACCGCTCGCATGTCGGCCGCCGTCTGTCCGGTCTCGACCTGGCCCAGCCGCTCGAAGTACGCCTTCGTCACGTCGTTGAGCTTGACGGGGAAGTCGTACCGCTCGAGCCGCGCCAGCGCATCGGCCAGATGGTAGATGGCGTTGTCACGGATGGGACGCGAGCTGTGCCCGCCCTTGTTGCGGGCCTCGAAGGTGAAGTCGTAGTAGACCTTCTCGGCGGCCTGCACGTTATGCACGAACGGCTTGCCGTTCTTGAGGAAGCCGCCGCCGCCTTCGTTGAGCGCGTACGCTGCGTCGATCAGCTCGCGCTTGTTCGTCAGCAGCCACTCCACGCCATTGTGGTCGCCGTTCTCTTCGTCCGACGTGAGCGCGACGATGAGATCCCGATCGGGCACGTAGGCTTCGCGTTTCATCCGAATCATGTTCGCGATCCAGATGGCGGCCATGGCCTTGTCATCGCTCGTGCCGCGTCCGTAGTAGAAACCATCCTTCTCGGTGAATACGAACGGATCGATGCTCCAGTCCTCGCGCTTCGCGGGCACGACGTCGAGGTGCGCGAGCAGCAGGATCGGCTTCCGCCCCGAACCGGCGGACCCGCGCAGGCGTGCGACGAGGTTCCCATCGCGCGGCCCGGAGCTCAGCACCTGCACGTCGCCTTCCGGAAACCCGGCCGACAGAAGCCGCTTGCGCATCGCCTCGGCCGCCTGCGTGGTGCCGCCCGGGTCGGCATCGCTGGTCGTGTTGATCTCGATCAGCTCTTTGTAGATGTCGCGCGCGAGCTGTTGGTTGGCATCGAGTGACTGGGCTCCCGACAGCCGCGCGGACGCCAGAGACGCGGCCGCGATAGTGAGCGCGATGAATGACGTTCGAACGAAGGGCAAACGACCTCGGACTCGCATGAGTGATCTCCGGATGAGCGATGGCGTGATGGTTCGTATCCACCATGCCCTCACAAACTGGAGACTGGTCACCGCGTTCACAATTCCAGTGGCCAGCGCGCATCCGTGGCTGGCATCGGACCGGG
Source organism: Gemmatimonadaceae bacterium (assembly GCA_036509075.1). Lineage (GTDB taxonomy): Bacteria > Gemmatimonadota > Gemmatimonadetes > Gemmatimonadales > Gemmatimonadaceae > JAJKIV01. The sequence goes on along the minus strand of DATCGG010000421.1, from coordinate 26,435 downwards.
CTGGCCCGTCACATCGGCAGAACCTCGGCAGAACCACGGACGCTGAAGACGCAGGCGGCGCTGCGCGCCGGGCGCTGAGGACGCCGAAAAATGGCTCAGCGTGTTCCGCGTCGGCGCGAAGCGCCGTCCGCGTGGTCAGCGTTCGTGGTACCGTCTACTCGAGCGACCCCGCCAACGCGAGCGCAGCAGCCTGACGACCGATGGCGCCTCCAGCATCGATATCGAAGCGGTAGTGGATGCCACCGTACATCCGGGACAGCCCTGCGATCTCGATGATCTCCTCCAGCCGATCTCGCTCGCTCGGGAACGCGTCCATCAGCACGGACATGATCGCGGCCGTGATGCATGCATGGCCCGATGGATAAGACGGGTGGTTCGGAAGCGGGACCGCCACCGTGATCGCCGGGTCTGCCTGCGTCGGTCGAATGAAATAGTAGAAGAACTTCGCGTCCCAGCACGCGATCTGCGCGTCGAACGCCGCGGCGTTTGCGTACGCCAGGATGCGCGCCGCGTCTTTCTCGCTGCGATGATGCTCGGCGAGGAGCTGATCGGCGATCAGGTTCTCGGCGCCCGCCGTGAACGGTGCGGCCCCAAACGCCCACGTCTGGGCAATCGACACCTGCTCGGTCGTGCGCGTGTCGGAGATCCCGCGGATCTCGGCGAGTGCGGCGAGGTATTCCGCCGAGCCGAACGCCGGCGGCGGTCCCGGGCGGATCTGATCGGCGGACGTGAGGAAGAACGGCCTAACGCCGAAGAGCGAACGCACGGGGTTGGGCAGCGGGGCCCACTTGCCCGGGCCGGGCGGCTGTGTCGGCGGGACGACTGCGAGGTAGTTGTCGGTCGCGGCCTGGGCGAGCACGGCGGCACCCACCGCGCGGCCGACCGCTTCTCCGGATGTGGCATCCTGATTCTTCCGGCCGGGCCACCCTTGCGCCGCGAGGTCCGCGTCGAACTGTGTCTCGAGCGTCGCCGCACTCAGCGGGTAGAACTGGCTCAGGACCACCACCGACGCGGCGCCGATGGCCACGGACACCGATGGGTGCGTCGATCCGTCCTTGCTCGCTTCGGCCGCGAGGGCCGCGCGATGCTGCGCGATCGAGAGATACGTGAGGATGCGACTCGCGGCGGCCTGCCCATTGGGTAGCGTGGTTGTGCCGAAAAGCTCCGTTGCCCTGCGGTTCCACCGTGTGGTCGCATTGTCTTCCCAGAACTTCACGGCGTCGAGCTGTGGCGTGGTGGGCTGCATCACGCGGGCCGGCGCATCGGTGCATGCTGAGGCGATGGCGCCGGCAACGATCAGATGCCCCCAGCTAGGTACTCCGATCTTCGCGAACATTGGCTCCTCGTTGCTTGCGGTCGTGGGACCTCGCGAGCGTCACACATCATCTCGCGGCCTGGCACCGCACATAACGAGAGTCAGCCACCAAACCCGACATCCGCGGCGTTAGGTCACCGCGTGAGGTCGGTACCCGGGTTGTAGAGCGACCGGATGCGCTGTGCCCGGAAGACGTATCCGGGGTTGCCATCGATCTGCCACACGACGCGGCCCTCGGAGTCGTACTCCTCCACGCGACCCGCGGTCCCGAACGACACGAGCGTGCGCCCGCCCGGCAAGGACTGCATGCTGCCGCCAATGAGGGTGATGATGCCCGGTGTGCCGTAGGAGCGCACCAGACGGGCCGTCCGCGTGCCCTCATCGATCGTGTACCACTCGGCCCGCGATTCCGTCGGGTCGCCGACGTTGTCGAGCAGCATGAGGGCGCCCGGTGCGGACGCGCGGGCGCTGTGCTGGCCGGCGAACAATGGCGTCGGGCCATCGACGAACGTGAACTCGTTTTGCCGGCCTCCGAGACGCCACAACACGTTACCGGTGCGTACGTCGATCTTCGTCACCTCGCTCAGGTTGCGGAACGAGACGATCAGGTTGCCGTCGGTGTCGAAGTCGAATGCGTTCCCATGCGTCCAGTTCACGAGAGCGCCGCGTCGATCGTCCGGGTTGCCATCCGTGATCGCGAAGTGGTCGAAGGGGCTCCAGTCGAATAGCAGCTCGCCGCTGCCGGAGAGGTGTTGCACCACGGTTCCAGTCACCGACGCGTGCGCCACGCCGCCCTCGCCGGTGAGATCCATATCCCGCGTCTCATCGCAGAGCAGCCAGTAGCTTCCGTCGCGCTCGCCGATGAAGTCGTGGAGTCGCGGCTGGAGGCCGCGGCCACATCCCAGCTCGCGCGTCACGCTGCCTAACGGATCGACCTCCACCCAGTGTCCCAGGACGGCTGGATCGCTTTGCGGACGGGCGGTAAAGCGACCGTTGGGTTGCGCGATGAAGTTGAGGCCCGGTCCCTTGTTCGGAAATCGCCGATACCAGACGACGCGCCCCGAGTTGTCGATCACGAGCCCGAATACGCCCGCGGCAAACACCACGTATCCCGGCGAAGGGTCGGTGCCGGTTGTCGTGTAGCGTGGAAGATCCGAGGGGAGCGTGTCCGTCGTGAAGTCGAGCGATGCGCCGGGCGTGGCGCCACCGGCACCGTATGCGACCGGTGTCAGGGTGTAGGCGCGAGCGGGCAGGAGCCCGAGGATGGGGACCACCGCGGAGTCGCCCGCGACAGTCACGGCCGGCGTTAGGCTATCGACCGTCACCGCGTCGACGGTAAGCGAGAACCGCACCGCGACGCTGTCCGCATCGCGCACCCGGACCGTCGCGACGGCACCGAGCACGTTGGTCGGGTTCGGAGCGATCGACGCGCCGGTTATGGCGGGAGGCATCGGGGCCGTGAGCCGAGCGGCGTCGTCGTCGTGGCACGCGGCGAGTAACGACGTCGCGAGAACCGTCGCGGCCACATGTCCGGTCGCAATCCTCATGGTCGCCACGTCGGTTGGCCATGCTGACCGGAGGTGAGCTGCGGATCCCATGCCGGCTGAGACCCCGGCGTGCCGTTCGTGAACGGTACCAGAATCCCGAGCCCCGTTATCGAGCACTCACCGTAGTAGTAGTAGTAGTCGTAACAGGATACTCCGGTGACGGCGATCTGCCGCCCGTCGGGCGACCACGCCGGATCATCGCCGGTGCCGACCATCACTGGCGGACCGCCTGGACCGACGACGAAGATGGTTGGATAGCAGGTCTGTGCATCGTCTGGGTTGCCGCATTGGGTGGTGCTGAACGCCAGGTGTGTGCCGTCGGGTGACCAGGCGGGGTGCCGGTCTTCCGTCGAGTTGGTCGTTAGGCGTGTGACGCCTGATCCGTCGGCGTTCATGACGTAGATCTCGGCGTTCCCGTCCCGTTCACTGGCGAAGGCGATTTTGCTGCCGTCGGGCGACCACGCGGGGTCGGTGTCGAGCGCCATATGAGTCGTTAGGCGCTGCTCGCCGGTGCCGTCGGCTTTCATCACGTACACATCGGTGTTGCCGTTGCGAGCGCTCACGAAGGCGATCCGGGACCCGTCGGGCGACCATGCCGGGCGGAAGCTGTCCCACGTGACTGGCGTGAGACGGTTCACGTTGGAGCCATTCTCGTTCATGACGTAGATGGCGTGCGGGCCATCGCGTGTGCTCGTGAACGCGATCCTGGTGCCGTCCGGTGACCAGGCCGGATCGGTATCTTCAACGTTGTTGTTGGTGAGGTAGACCAGGCCCGTCCCATCGGAGCGGACGGTGTAGATCTCCGCGTTGGGCGTGTTGAGGCCCGTAACGAAGGCGAGCCGCCTGGCCGGTTTGCACACGATCGCGAAATCCAGTGTGTCCGTAGCCGCGCTCACCACATCGAGCTCGCGCGGGCCAAGGTCGGCGCCATCGCAATTCGCGGCCACGCCGCGGAGCTGAACGACGTAGCGGCCTGCCGGCACGCGGACCACACCGGTCCCGTCGTTCGCCGGGATGTCGGCGTTTGCAGAGTAGGAAATGGTGTGGCTGTTCACCGAGGCCGCAAAACCGTTTGGATCGCGGTCGTCGCCGGTGGTCGCCACGGTGACTCGGACGTTGCCGAAGGCCGAGCAGGTGACATGCAGCTCCGCGCTCATGTCGAGCCCTGGCGACAACACGTCGACCAGTGTCGAACCGGGACCCTCGACACAGTTCGGCGCGAGCCCCGTCAGGGTAAGCTGGTATGTCCCCACCCCGACCCCGTAGAACGTGACACTCCCGTTCGACCCCACTTGCACCGGCTCGCGTGTTTGGTCGATGCTCAGCATGTAGCCGTCCGTGTCGACGTCGGCTCCCGACGTCGACACGGTGACGCGAAGCTTGCTGACCGAAGTCTTCGGTGAAGGTGGCGGCGACGACGGGTCGTCGTGGCACCCGACAAGCAGCGCAATGAAGCACACACGGACGCATGCAATAAGGCGCGCGGCCGCCTGACGTTGACTATGGCGGCTGGCGTACGCTCGGAGCTGCACCATCGTGCCCTCCTGAGTGGCTTTCATCATGTTGGACGGCCGCCCGACGCGGATTCCGTCGAATCGCAGACGCCGCACGCGATCCAACCGTCTGTCTCCGCTCCGGACCCGGAGCTATGTTGGTGCCCCACCGGGGTGATCTGCGGTCTCCCTGATGGGTTTAACGAGGTGCCCAGGCGAAACCCGACATGACGACGTGACTCGGGCCTCACGCCGCCGAACTTCGGGAGCGTCTCGTGTCCAATCCGCTCTCGCCGGACCAGTGGCAGCAGCTCGAGTCGATTGTTGACGCGCTCCTCGACACCCCACCGGAGCGCCGCGCTGCCCTGTTCGCCGAAGTGAGTGGTGGCGATGCGGTGAAGCGTGCGGAGCTCGAGCGGCTCGTAGCGGAGTGCGAGCGCGGCTACCCATTGCTCGACCAACCGGCGTCCGAGCGCTTCGCGGGCCTGGTCGACACACCGGCGCTCCAACAATCACAGATCGTCGCCGAGCGATATCGGATCGTCCGTGAGCTCGGTCGCGGTGGCATGTCGACGGTGTATCTCGCTCACGATCTCAAGCACGCGAGGGAGGTCGCGCTCAAGGTCGTCCGCTCGGAGGTCGTCGCGCAGGTCGGAAGCACGCGGTTCCTGCGCGAGATCGAGATTGCCGCCCGGCTGCGGCATCCGAACATCGTTCCGCTGTACGACTCCGGTGAAGCCGAGGGCATTCTCTTCTACGTCATGCCGTACGAAGCCGGGCGGTCGCTGCGCGCGCGGCTCGTTCGCGATGGCCCGCTGTCGATCGACGACACCGTAAGCATTCTCCGCGATGTCTGCGATGCACTCGCCTACGCGCATCACAATGGCATCGTCCATCGCGACATCAAGCCGGACAACGTGCTGCTGTCCGGACGCCACGCGTTGGTCACCGATTTCGGCGTTGCTCGAGCGGCAACGCAGGTGGCCGAAACCATGATCGGCGCCGTGGCATCCACCGGCGCCGGCGTCATGCTCGGCACACCGGCGTACATGGCGCCGGAACAGGTCGCGGCCGATCCTAACGTGGATCACCGCGCCGACATCTACGCGGTCGGCATCCTTGGCTACGAGCTGCTCAGCGGTCGGCTCCCATTCACGGGCGACTCGGCACAGGATGTCCTGGCTGCACAGCTCTCGCAGGCTCCCGATCCCATCGCGACGCACCGGCCTGACGTGCCGGCGGTGCTCGCCGACCTCGTGATGAAGTGCCTGGAAAAGAAGCCGGCGAACCGCTGGCAAACGGCCGACGCGATGCTGGATCACCTGCGCACGGCCCTGCCGCGAGATTTGCAGCCGGCGCGACACGTGAGAATCCCGCGTGGCTGGTCGCGATGGGCGAGGTGGGTAGTGGCAGCGGCAGCAGTGGTGATCGTTGCTGCTCTCACCTGGTCGCGGTGGCCAGGAAGCCGGGCCGTGTCGTCGGCGTCTCCGGCGGTGGCCGTTCTCGTCTTCCAGCACGGCAACAACGCCGAGCTCGAGCCCCTCGCCATCGGCGTGACCTCGTCGCTCATCGCCGCGTTAGGCGACGTACCGCGTCTCGAGGTGCGCTCCCTGGAGGCGGTGCTCCCCTATCGGGGCGGGCGGAGCCAGGTGAGCGAGATCGCCCGCGCACTCAGGGTCCGATGGCTCGTCGGCGGCACGGTCATCCGCCTCGGGGGACGCGTCGTCGTGTCGGCCGAGCTCACCGATGCCGGCACGGGACGCAGCATTGCGCGTCGCGAGGCGGGTGCGAACCCCGGCGACGAAGTGGATTTGATCAACCAGCTCGTCCCGACCGTGGCTACCATGCTGCGTGAGCGCGTGGGAGATCAGGTCCGCCTGGAAGGGTGGCGGGCGGGCACTCGCGTGGATCAGGCGCTCGATGGCGTCAACCGAGCGCACAAGGGAACGCTGGACGCCGACTATCTCGCCGAGGCGGGGGATATGGCTGGCGCCTGGCTGAGCCTTCGTCGCGCGGATTCGGCGCTGGCAAGAGCAGCGCGCGCCGACCCTGGCTGGGTCGAGCCACTCATTCAGCGTGCGTGGCTCGCGCGGAAGACTGCTCTCCTGTTATACGGGACCGGCGTGGTGAGAGACTCGGTGGGGGCGACGACGCGACGCGGCATCCAGTTCGGTGAGGCGGCGCGCCGACTCCGGCCGAACGATGCGCGCGCGCTCGAGGCGCACGGCATGCTCCTGTTCACGCACTGGCAGACGGCTGACAGAGGCTCGTCGGACTCCGTGCTCGCGAAGGCCCAGCGCGTGCTGTCGGATGCGAGCGAGGCCGACACGTCGCTGGCGCTCGCGCCGAACGCGCTGAGCGCAATCCACTACGCGCAGGGCAACTTCGAGCAGGCGCGCCTAACGCTTGCTCGTTCGTACCGCGCCGATCCGTACGCCGAAGACCCGCGCGGCATCGTCGGACGTTTGTTCGAATACAATTTTGTCGACGCGGACGATGGGGAAGCCCGGCGGTGGTGCACATCCTACGGCGACAGGTTCGCCCCCGATTGGTTCGCCGGTTCCTGCCGGCTCGAGCTCATGGCATGGGACCCGACCGAGCGGCCGACGGCCGACTCCGCGTGGAGCGTGGCACGGAGCGCCGCGGCGGCAGCGCCCGAATTGATTCGGGAGCCGGTTTCGACGCAGCTCGAGATGCTTGTCGCCGGAGTGCTGGCGCGAGTGGGAGCGGTCGATAGCGCACGGCGCGTGCTGGACAACATCGCGGCTCGAATCCGCGTCGATTCGAGCCTCGCCCGAGAGCCGTTCGGTTCGACTCTGCTCGAGCTCGAGGCCGGCGTTCGCGTACAGCTCTCAGAACCGCAGGTGGCGATCAAAGTGCTGACCGCCTACCTGAAGCGCGTGCCCTCCAGACGCGCTGCCCTGGCCCGAGATCGCCGATTCCGCGACTTGCCGGTAGGCAGTCTAGTCGATGTCACTGATCAGGGTCGGTAACGCGCTACCAGCAAACCAGGCCAGTTGGGGTCTTGTAGCACACCAGCGGACCGTCTTCCGGCGCGACTGTGCCCACGATGTGCAGGCCCCGCGCCACTGGCACCCTTGGAGGCGTATCCGCGACCACGTCTTCGAGCCTGATCAGGCCGACTTGGCTGTCACGGTCGATGATCACCATCCGGGGCTCGTTCTCTTTCGTCCTGAAGTGAATTTCGATCCAGTCGTACTGCATAGTCGTGCCTCCGGTCTGCCTGGGAGGGACACGGTTTCGGTGCCGTTTGCGTTTGCCCGATCCCGGTCTCATGTTCGACGGATGCCGGTCGGCTCCGCCTTCGGGAGATAACGACAAGCCGTGTCGAAAGACGACATCGCACGCGTCCCCGAGCCGTTCTCTGACCCGTCTGGCCATAACGGAGACCAGACGGTCGATGGCGCCGCACGCAGCGACGTGCTCACGGAGCTGCGGAGCGGGAGACACGGGGCGCTCGACCAGCTCATTCCACTCGTCTACAACGAGCTGCGAGCGATCGCGCACCGTCAGCTCGCACTCCGGGCGAGGGGTAGCACGCTCTCCACAACGGCGCTCGTCCACGAGACATACCTGAAGTTGGTCGATCAATCGCGAGCGGATTGGCGCGACCGCGCGCACTTTCTCGCCGTCGCCTCGATCGCGATGCGCCACGTCCTGGTCGATCGCGCGAAGGCGCGCGCCACGCTCAAGCGAGGGGGCGAACGCCGCCGGATCACGCTCGACGACTCCCACATTGCCGTCGACGATCAGCCCGACGCCCTCCTGCAGCTCGACGGCGCCATGAACCGCCTGGCCGAGCTCCAGCCGCGCCTCGCGCGCGTGGTGGAGTGCCGGTTCTTCGGTGGCCTCACCGAGGACGAGATTGCCGAGGCGTTAGGCGTGACCGTGAGGACGGTGCAGCGTGACTGGGCGAAGGCCCGGATGCTGCTGCAGCGCGAGCTCGAGGCCTGACGGCCGGCCTGTCATCGACCCAGGCCCGAGCGCGAAACTCTTGACGGAGCGGCGCCAGGAAGTGTAGGGTAAGGTTACCTACCCATAGGCGGCCAATGTATGTCGGTCCTCCCGTCACGTGCCGAGCTCCTCCCCGGAACGCTCGCCATGCTCGTGCTGAAGACGCTCACCGTCGGCACGATGCACGGCTACGCGATCGCCCAGCACATCGAGCGGCTGTCCGAGGATGTCCTGCGCGTGCAGGAAGGCACGCTGTATCCGGCGCTGCAGATGATGGAGGTGAAGGGCTGGGTGCGGTCGGAGTGGAAGCTCACGCCCACGAAGCGGCGCGCGCGGTACTACTCGATCACCGCTGCCGGCCGGAAACAGCTCGCCCAGGAGGCCAAGGAGTTCGAGCGCGTGATCGCGGCCGTGGGCCGCGTCATGCAGCCGGCTTGACTGGAGGTACGCGTTGATGACGTCATGGCTTCGCGGACTCTGGCTGCGTGCGAGGTATTACCTCTTCCGGGCCCGGTTCGACCGCGAGATGGAAGACGAGATGCGATTCCATCTCGAGCTTCGGGCGGCGGAACACACTCAGGCTGGCATGAGTGAGCAGGACGCGTTTGATACCGCGCGACGGCGGTTCGGGAATCGCACGTCGCTCGAGGAACACCGCCGAACGGCGATCGGCGTTCCGTCACTCGAGACGCTGGGCCAGGACATCCGATACGTCCTGCGGGCGATCCGGTATTCGCCGGGTTTCAGCACGATGGTCATCGCGACGTTAGGCATCGCCATCGGCGCGAATGCCGCCATGTTCGGCATCATCGACCGTTTAATGCTCCGAGGGCCAGCATACGTCGTCGATCCGGATCGCGTCGTCCGGTTGTATGCGACCGAGCAGAATGGCAACGAGCAATCCACCGAGAGCATCTTCGGCTACGTCACCTACGCGCACCTTCGCGCCAACGTCCGCGCGTTCGAGGATCTCGCCGTGTATTCGGCGACGGATGCCACGGTTGGCGTCGGCGCCGACGCCCATCGCATCAGGCTCGGCCGCGTCTCGGCGAACTTCTTCTCGCTGTTAGGCGTTGGGCCGATCCTCGGACGCGTCTTCGCTCCCAACGAGGATCGTCCGCCGCGCGGCGAGAACGTCGTGGTGCTCGACGAAGGCTACTGGAGGCGATCGTTCGGTGGCGACCGCGGGGTTCTTGGTCGGACGACGGTCATCGGCGGTGTGACGTACACGATCATCGGCGTTGCGCCGCAGGGGTTCACGGGTGCGGAGCTGGAGCGGCGCGACGGCTGGGTCCCGATCAGTCTGACCTACTGGGGGCCGGGCCCCGACTGGCCGACCGCGTGGGACGCCAGCTGGCTGCAGATCATCGGCCGTCTTCAGCCGGGCGTCACGTTCGACCAGGCGAATGCGGAGGCGACCGCGGCGCATCGGCGCGCGTACGACGGCCCTCCCAACTCCACGATGCGAACGGCGTCGCTCAGCGTCGCTCCGTTGCGATTCAATCGCGCCGGAAAGGAGCAGGCGGTCACGCGCGTCTCGCGCTGGCTCGTGGCGGTGACCACCATTGTGCTGCTCATCGCCTGCGCCAACGTCGCGAACCTCTTTCTTGCTCGGGCAACGCGCCGCCGCCGCGAGGTGGCGGTGCGACTCGCACTCGGGATCGGCCGAGGCCGACTGATACGGCTCCTCATGGCGGAGAGTGTCGTGCTCGGCCTGCTGGGGAGCGTGGCCGGCCTGGCGGTTGCGGTCGCGGGCGGCCGATTCATCCGTGGCGTGCTGCTGCCTAACGTTGCATGGACCGACCGGACCGTGGACCTGCGAGTGCTGCTCGTGACGGCGCTGACCGGGTGCGCGACGGGGCTGCTCGTCGGACTCGCTCCGGCGCTTCGGAGTACGCGGCTCGACCTGTCGACGGCGCTGAAATCCGGTGTGCGCGAGGGCGGCGCGCACCGGCACCGGACGCGGTCGATTCTCGCCGTGACGCAGGCGGCGCTGTCGGCGGCCCTACTCGTCGGCGCCGGGCTCTTTCTCAGCAGCCTGCAAAAGGTCTACGGTCTTCGGCTCGGCATCGAGCCGGACAGGGTGCTCACGGTGTCGTTCGACTGGCCTTCGCTCGGCGATCTTCCGGGCGATGTGAAGGACCGCGAACGGCTTCGTCGGAACCAGTTCTACGACGCCGCGCTCGCGCGTGTGCGAGCAATGTCGGGCGTAGAGCGCGCGGCGGTGGTGGTCGGCACGCCGTTCCAGTCGTCGATGACCATCGCGCTTCGCGTGCCGGGTAGGGACACATTGCCGCAGCTCCCGGGCGGCGGGCCATACGTTCGCGCGATCTCGGATGACTACTTCGCGACCGCCGGGACGCATTTTCTGCGAGGGCGACCGTTCACGCGTGCGGATGTCACCGGCGGAGCACGAGTAGCGATCGTGAACGAGACGATGGCGCGGACGCTCTGGCCGAACCGCGACCCGATCGGCGAATGCCTGCTGCTGGACACGATGCCGTGCTCGCACGTCGTCGGCGTCGTCGAGGACGCGCGCCGCTTCGGACTGCGCGAAGACCCGGCGATGCAATACTACATCCCGTTAGGCGAGGAGCGCGCGCTTGGCTTCGGCGGACGGCAGATGTTCGTCCGTCCGCGAGGCGACGTTGCGACTCTGCGGGAGGCGCTGCGCGCGGAGCTCGCACGGCTCGATCCGAGCGTCGGGTTCGTGGCGGTGGAGCTCCTCCAGGATTCGCTCGACCCGCAGATCCGACCGTGGCGGCTCGGCGCGAACATGTTCGCGTTGTTCGGAGCGCTCGCATTGCTCGTCGCGGCGATCGGACTCTATAGCGTGATCGCGTATCTGGTGACGCAGCGCGCGCACGAGCTGGGAGTGCGAGTCGCGCTGGGCGCGGCACAGAGCAACATCGTGGGGCTCGTCGTCCGTTACGGTGTGGGCCTCGCGGCGGTTGGCGTCGCGATCGGGATGTTGCTGTCGCTCAACGCGGGCCGATGGATCGAGCCGCTGCTGTTCGACACTTCGCCGCGAAATCCGGCGGTGTTCCTGCTGGTGGCAGTCGTGCTGCTGGTGGTGGGTCTGCTCGCGAGCGTCGTTCCCGCGTGGCGTGCTGCGCGGGTGAATCCGATCGAGGTGTTGCGAGCAGAATAGCCGGGGACGGGCGACGGACGACGGGCGACCGGTGGAACTGCAGACTGCGCCGTAAACTCCGTCCCCCGTCGTCCGCCGCCCGTCCCCGGCAGTTCGTCGCCCGTCGCCCGCCGCCCGTCCCCGGCAGTACTTTCACGCCGTGCACGAAATCCCAGTCCTCCGCGACCTCGTCATTCTCGTCGCCGTCGCGATGCCGGTCGTCATCATCGCGCAGCGGCTGCGCGTGCCGACCGTCGTCGGGTTCCTCCTTACCGGGATCGCGATCGGCCCTAACGCGCTCGGGCTCGTCGCCCGGCCCGATTCCGTCGAGTCGCTCGCCGAAGTCGGCGTCGTGCTTCTCCTCTTCACGATCGGGCTCGAGCTGTCGCTTTCCCGCATCGTCCGGATGGGCCAGTGGGTGATACGCGGTGGCGGCATCCAGGTGCTCGCGACGATCGCGGTAATCGCGGGCATCGGGATCGCCTTCGGTAGGCCGTGGCGTCTCTCGGTGTTCGCCGGAGCATTGTTCGCGCTCTCGTCCACCGCGATCGTGCTGAAGGTCTACAACGATCGCGGTGAGCTCGATACCGCGCACGGACGAGTGGTCGTCGCGATTCTGCTCTTCCAGGACCTGTGCGTCGTCCCGCTGATGCTCGCCGGGCCGCTGCTGGCTGGCACCGGTGCGAGCGTTGCGGCATCGCTCCGCACGATCGCCTTGAGCGTTATCGTCGTCGCCGCTCTCATCCTCGGCGGGCGGTTGCTGGTGCCACGCGCGCTTCGACGCGTCGCGGAGTTGCGGAACCGAGAAATCTTTACCCTGTCGGTCGTGTTCATCGGCCTCGGCGCGGCGTACGTCACCTCGGCATTCGGGATGTCGCTCGCGCTCGGGGCGTTCCTCGCCGGGTTGATCATCTCCGAGTCGGACTATGGACTGCAGGCACTGTCCGACGTCCTGCCTTTCCGCGACACCTTCAGCGGAATCTTCTTCATTTCGGTCGGCATGCTGCTCGACCTCGGCTACATCGCGACGCGGCTGCTCGCCGTGGTGTCGATGGCCCTCGCCGTGATGGTCGTCAAGACGCTGATCATCATCCTCGTCGTGCGGATGCTCAGGCGATCGCTCCGCGTGGGCGTCCTGAGCGGGCTCGGTCTGGCGCAGGTCGGAGAGTTCTCGTTCGTGCTCGCCGGTAGTGGCATGGCGCTCGGTCTCCTCGACACCGCCCAGTATCAGATCTTCCTTGGCGCGTCGGTCCTGACGATGCTGGCTGCGCCGTTCGTCATCGCGGCGGCCGAGCCCGCGGCAGAGTGGGCGACGCGCACGACCCGCCAGCCTAACGTCGTCATCCCGACGACGGAGATGCCCGTGGTGCGCGCGCTGCGGGACCACGTCATCATCGTCGGCTACGGGCTGAACGGCCGCAACCTCGCCCTCGCGCTCGAGTCGGCGCAGATCCCGTACGTTGCGCTCGAGCAGAACGGCCAGATCGTGCGGCGGGCCCGCCTCGAGCGAACGCCGATCTTCTTCGGTGACGGGACGAGGCCCGAGGTGCTCGAAAAGGTGGGGATCGAACACGCGAGGGTGCTGGTGTTCGCGATCGCGGCGCCAGCGGAGGAGCGCCGCGGTGTGGCGGTGGCGCGTCACCTGAGCCCGACTGTGCGGATCGTGGTGCGCACACGGTATGTGTCAGAGATCGCGGAGCTCCGCCGGCTCGGGGCCGACGAGGTGATTCCGGAGGAGCTCGAGACGTCGGTGGAGATCTTTGCGCGCGTGCTGCGCCGGTACGGCGTCGAAGTGAACCGCATTCGTCGACTGGTGGACGACGTCCGGGGCGATCACTACGGCTTGCTGCTCACGCGCGAACGGTCGGTGACCTCCCGGATCGGTGACGCGCTCGCCCCGTTAGGCGAGCGGGTACGGCTGGAGACCGTGGTCGTGGACGAAGGGACGCGCGCGGTGGGCCAGAGCCCGGCATCGCTGAGCCTGCGGAAGGGGACTGGTGCGACCGTCATCGCCGTGGTGCGCCGCGGAGCGGTGACCTACTCCCCTGAGCCGAATACGGTGTTCGAGGTCGGGGACGAGGTCCTCCTCGTTGGCGACGCCGACGCGCTCGAGAAGGCGAGAAGCTATTTCGAAAGCGCCTAGGTACCGCGCCGCGCAGGCGAGGGCACTCGAGCTCACCCGCTCCATTCAGCGCGACGTAACCGTCCGGAGAAGGCGGACGAATCGCGGATCCTTGCGAAGTGGGTCGAGCGTCGGTTCGGCCCGCAGGTTCAGTACTGCATCCCTTCGCCAGTCGACACGAGAGAGCGCAGCGAACGCGGAATCGGCTTCGCCGGTCTGCGCATACACGCTCGCCATGAGCATCGCGTTCGCTCGGGTCACGCCGCTTCTGCTGAGGTGACGGACGATGGACTGCGCGGAGTCGCGGTTACCCAAATGCCAGTTCGCGATCGCCAACGCGGCCTGTGGCTCGGGACGCGAGAGGTCGTTTGGCGGCAGCCGCACGATCGCCGTGAGCGCCGCCGTGTCGGCGCCGGACGCACTGAGTGCCGCCGCGAGGTTCACGACGACGGGAAAGGGCTCCGCTGCGCGGGCCAGCGTCTCCTTCAGCACAGCGATCGCGTGCGGCCAGTCGCGGTCGAAGTAGAGGAACGCGCCGTACGCGTTGCCGATCGATGTCGACAGTGGGTCCAGCGCGTACGCGGCGCGAATCTCGTCCATCGCCTCGGCGTGCTGGCCCCGGGCCTCCAGCTCGAACGCGTGCCAGTGGCGCGCGGGTGCGTAGCTCGGGTTGAGTGCGATTGCCAGCTCGTACTCGCGTTCGGCAGCTCGGCCGTCGCCCTGAATGTCGTGGATCATGGCCCGCGCCACGTGCGCCTCGCCTAACGACGGATCGGCCGCGACCGCCCGGTCGGATGCCGCCTTCGCCTGCGGGATCAGGTCCGGCGCGGTGGAGTACATGGACAGGCCGATGAGGGCATCCGCGAGGCCGGCGTAGCTGGCCGCGTATGCGGAGTCCCGGGCGATCGCCTGTCGGAAGTAGCTCACTGCCTGGGCCAGGCCCACCGGCGTGCGCTTGTTCCATTCGAACCGCCCTCGCAGATAGAGATCATGCGCGAGCGCGTCTGTCGTCGCGTGCGAGCCCTGTATTCGCCCCAGCGCCGGCAGCGAGACACGCAACGAGTCGGCGATGGCGCTGGCCACCGCCCGCTCGAGTGCGAGCGGGTCATCCACGTTCCAGTCGTATTCGGCCGACATGAGCGGATAGCCGTCGGTCCCGCTCACCAGCCGAATCGCGATTCGCGCGGTGCGGCCGGCGCGACGTACGCTGCCCTCCAGCAGAGTCTGCACACCCAACGCCGACGCCATGTGCGGGGCGTCGGCGGATACCCCCTTGAACGCGAGGGCCGACGTGTGCGCCGCGACGCGCAGTCCCGGCACGCGCGACAGTGCGCTCGTGAGCTCCTCGCCCACTCCATCGACGAGATACTCGTCCGCAGCCTGGCTCAGGTTGACCAGTGGGAGCACGGCGATGGAGCCCACCGTTGGGGAGACGATGGGTTGCGATCGGGCGACCCCCTCGCGAGGAACACGCTGAGTCAAGGCGTATGCGACCGTGGCGATCGCCAGTACCATGATCCCGATGAACGGCGAACGCCGTGAGGCGACCGACCGCCGCGTACCCGTCTGCGCTACCGGGGGCACAATTGACTCGTCAGGCGGACGCTCGGCGGGGACGCGCGGCGCCTCTCGGTCTCGGGGAAAAACCGGCGGCGCCTGCGTAACGACGAACGCGCCGCTCTGGATCGCTTTCGTCAAACGATCGATCGCGGGGTCCGGCGGTGCACCGAGCTCGCTCTCGAGCAGCGCCTGATGCAACGAGCCCGCCTTGAGCGAAGCCGCCGTATCACCCGCCGAGGCGAGCGCGGTCATGAGACCGAGTGTCGCGCGCGTGCTGAGCGGGTCGATGGCCACAACCCTCCGCCACCATGTAACGGCCATTGCGAAGTCTCCCGCCCGATCGGCCTTTCGCGAGAGCGCCTCGAACATCTCGCCCGCCATTCGTGCGAGGCGACTCCGTTCCTCCTCGGCCCACCGCTCGAACTCGTCGGTGTCCTTGATGTAAAAGCCATCGAGGAACGGGCCGTCGTACAGCGCCGCGGCTTCCTCCAGGTGTCCACTCGCAACGTGACGCTCGAATTCCGCCACGTCGCTGGAAATGAGCGCGTCGTCCAGCCGGAGCTCTGCCGACCCGCTGATGATCTCTGCGCCCGCGACGTCGCGCTTCAGCTTGTGAAGCGTCTGGGCGAGCACGTTACGCGCTTTTTCCTCATCGCTGTCGGGCCAGAGGCGATGCACGAGCTTCGCTCGGCTCACCCCCCGCGGGCTCGCGACGGCGAGCTGCGCCAACAGCGCGAGCGCACGCCGACGCCCAGCCGCAGCCTCGAGTGGCGTTCCATCGCGCTCCAACCCGAGCCCTCCCAGCGCTCGAAGCCTCAGCATCTGCGATTCGGGCCCGGGTAATGGCGAATTGAGGCGCGGGTAATGGGGAATTGGGCACCCGCGACTAGCGTGACGCGAACACCGAACATGGTGCCGGCGAACGGAAATGGCCAACTGCCGGTGCCTTCCCCTTCAAATGAGGCCCTTACGATGTTCGCCTTGCCTGCTCGCCGAGTCGGGACGCTTATCGTCCTGACCGCCGCCACTCTTGCGAGTGGCGCACTATCCAACGCCGCGACGGTCGATTCGACGTCCGTGGTCGTTGCGCACGCCAAGCTGCTCGATCAGACCGGTGCTCGAATCGGAACCGCGGAGTTTCGCGAGGACCGCACGGGAACGGTCCGTATCGACGTCACGGTCGTGAGCACCACCCCCGGTCTGCACGGGCTCCACATTCACACGACAGGTTCGTGCGCCGGCACGGCGTTCGCCGACGCGGGTGGGCACTACAACCCGTCGGCCGCGCATCACGGATTGTCGAATGCCGGTGGTCCCCACGCCGGCGACCTGCCGAACATCGACGTCCTGTCCAACGGCGTCGGCCGCCTTCAGGTGGCGACGTCGCGAGTCACGCTTAGTCCCTCCATGACGTCGGTACTCGATGCCGATGGCAGTGCCCTCGTGATGCATGCGGGCGAGGACGATCAGCTCACGGACCCGAGCGGCAACAGCGGTGCACGCATCGCGTGCGGTACCATCGTCCGGGATGCCTGACATGTACACCTACGACCAACTCATCGCTCGGGCACGGCACTTTGGGGTCAGTGGCTTGCTGCTCGGCATCACGTTGCAGGGCGCCTGCGGGGCCGGTGCTACCGGCATCACGCCGCCTGGATCCAGCGGTGGCGTTCCTTCCGCTCTCGTCGGAAGCTGGAATGAAGCGGCGGCGAGTGGCTCGCAGTACTGCGATCCGAATGGCGGCGGCTGCACCAGCGCGTATGGTGGCAGCGAGACCTACACCTTTGGCGCGGACGGCACGTTCGTCTACTCGCAGCTGCTCGAGGCGAATCTTTACGGCTGCATCATCAAGACGTTTCTGTATGCCACCGGGACGCTCACGGTGAATGGTGCGCGGCTGACGCTTACGCCGAAGTCCGCCCGCAACCAGGTCAGCAAGACGTGCGGCCGCAGCACCGACGAGCAGCTGACGCTCGAGCCGTCGAGCTACGGTTGGCGCGTAGCTCGGGCAGCAGACGGATCCACGGGGTTGTATCTCACCTCGTCGGACGGGGAGGAAGCCGGACCGTTCGCGCAACGGTAGCGGAAACCACTCCTGCTTCATCGCTGCCGCCGGAGCGCGTTAGGCGCCCGGCGGCGGCGACGCCGGGAAGATGCCGCACACACGAGATCGGGATCCGCAACGACGCTGACCCCGATCCGCCCCGACGGTCTCTTGCGGTTCGCGTTGTTGTGGTGGACCGTATTGGAGCGCCTCAGGGCGCGTCGCCTTGGAGGTCCCATGCCCGCTCGTTCCGCTGACGTCGCTGCGTTTCTCTCCGCCCGTGATTTTCTGCTCGCGCATCGTACCGAGTATGCGATGGCGTATGCGCAATTCGAGTGGCCCCGGCTCGAGCGGTTCAACTGGGCCCTCGACTACTTCGACGGGATAGCGGCGGCGGGGAGCGACCGGCCTGCGCTTCGCATCGTCCGCGACGACGGCAGCGATCGCGCGTTCTCGTTCGCCGAGCTCTCGCGTCGCAGCAATCAGGTCGCGAACGCGCTCCGATCGCTCGGCGCCCGTCGCGGCGATCGGCTCCTGCTCATGCTGCCAAACGTCGTCGAGACGTGGGAAACCATCCTCGCGTGCATCAAGCTCGGCGTCGTCGTCGTTCCGGCGACGCCGCAGTTGACGCCTCGGGATCTGGAGGATCGGTTCGAGCGCGGACGGATCCGACACGTCGTCACCGATGGGGACGGCGCGCTCAAGTTCGCGACGCTCCCGGGCGACTACACGCGGCTGATCGTCGCGTCGGACCTGCCTGGGTGGACGCGTTTCGAGCAGGCCCGCGAGCTGCCTGACGCGTTCGAGCCGGACGGCGACACCGCCGCGAGCGACCCAATGCTGCTCTACTTCACGTCGGGCACGACGGCGAAGCCGAAGCTGGTGCTGCACACCCACGCGAGCTACCCGGTCGGGCATCTGTCCACGATGTACTGGATTGGCCTCCGACCGGACGACATCCACTGGAACATCAGCTCCCCGGGTTGGGCCAAGCACGCGTGGAGCAGCGTATTTGCGCCGTGGAACGCGGGCGCGACGATCTTCGTATACGACTATCAGCGCTTCGACGCGAAGCGTGTGCTCGACACGATCGTGCGCTGCGGCGTCACGACGCTCTGCGCACCGCCCACCGTCTGGCGGATGTTGATCGGCGAGAACCTCACGAACTATCGCGTCGCGCTGCGCGAGGTCGCGAGTGCTGGTGAGCCGCTCAACCCCGAAGTGATCGACCGTGTGCACCGCGCTTGGGGCCTAACGATTCGCGACGGTTACGGCCAGACCGAGACGACGGCGCAGGTGGGGAACCCACCCGGCCAGCCAGTGCGGCCCGGGTCGATGGGACGCCCGCTCCCGGGCTATCGTGTCGTGCTCCTCGACGCCGACGGCAAGCCAGGCAACGAGGGTGAGATCTCCCTCCCGCTCACCCCGACGGGCGGCGGGCCACGGCCGCTCGGCCTCATGGTCGGCTACCTCGACGACGAGTCACGCAGCGGCGGCGCCATGTCGGGCGGCTATTACCGAACCGGCGACGTCGCTCAGCGTGACGCGGACGGCTACATCACCTACGTGGGCCGCGCCGACGACGTCTTCAAGAGCTCCGACTATCGCATCAGCCCGTTCGAGGTGGAGAGTGCGCTGATCGAGCATGCGCTCGTGGCCGAGGCGGCGGTGGTTCCGAGCCCGGACGCGATGCGGCTGTCGGTGCCCAAGGCCTTCTGTGTGCTGCGCGGCGACGCGAAACCCAGCCGTGAGGTGGCGCTTGAGATCTTCCGCTTCGTCCGCGAGCGTCTCCCCGCGTACAAGCGCGTTAGGCGCATCGAGTTTACCGAGTTGCCGAAAACGATCTCGGGCAAGATTCGGCGTGTGGAGCTGCGCGCCCTCGAACAGCGGCGCCACGCGGCTGGCGAGCGCGGACAGCTCGAGTTCCGGGAGGACGAATTCCCGGAGCTGCGTGACGCCCGTGCCGGCGTGCCCGCGACGCCGGCTGCCCCGCCTTCGTCGTAGACGCCGCCCCCGAGAAGGCCGCCCACAGACCCAGGGGGAACGGAAGAATTTGGAACGTCGTTTCCGTAAGGGCTGGGACACGCTCGCTGTTTCAAGCTTGAAAGACCCGGAGGCCAGGTGAACCTGGATTTTCGCTACGCGCTGCGACGTCTCATTCGTGCCCGCGGCTTCACGCTGGCTGCGTCGCTCACGATCGCGCTCGGTGTGGGCGCGAACTCCGCGATCTTCAGTGTCGTCAACGCCGTTTTGCTCCGTCCGCCGGTCGCGGTCGCCGAGCCGGAGCGGCTCGTCGGTCTGTTCACGAGCGACTACAGCGGACCGCCTTACGGCAGCTCGTCATTCGCCGACCTCGACGACTTTGGCAAAGAGGGCGCGGACGTCTTCACCGGTGTCACGGGTTACTCGCCGAGACCCGCGGCCGTCGGCTCCGACGACAACCTCGAGCGCATCGCGGCGGAAGTCGTCACCGCCAATTATTTCCAGGTGTTAGGCACCCGACTCACGCTCGGACGCGGGTTCGGACCCGAGCAGCGGGTGAAAGGCGGTGAGCCCGTTGCCGTCATCTCGTACGCACTCTGGCAGCGTCGGTTCGCGAGCGATCCGGCGATCATCGGCAAGCCCGTTCGTATGAACGCGCGCGAGTTCACGATCATCGGCGTGGCACCGGCAGGGTTCGCTGGCTCGCTGCGCGGTCTGGTTACGGACGTCTGGGTACCGACGGCGCTTGGCTCGTATCTCGGCATGTCCGACGACTTCACATCGCGCGGCGACCGAAGTGCGCTTGTGTACGCCCGACTCAAGCCCGGCGTCACGATCGAGCAGGCGCGATCCCGCATGGCGGTCGTCGCCCGCCAGCTCGCTGCGGCGTATCCGGAAGCCTGGATCGACGTGACGCGACAAGGGCGGCGCATCTCGGTCCTTCCCGAAGCAGAGACGCGCGTCCCGCCGCAGATACGCGATTCAGCGTTAGGCTTCGTGGCCATCCTCATGGGGACCGTCGCGCTCGTTCTGCTTGTCTGCTGCGCGAACGTCGCCGGCCTCCTCCTGGCCCGAGCCGCCAGTCGTCTCAAAGAAGTCGGCATCCGCATCTCCCTCGGCGCGAGCCGCGGCCGGATCATCCGTCAGATGCTCACGGAGAGCGTCCTGCTCGCCGCGTTAGGCGGCGTCGTGGGCATGGCGGCGTCCGTGTGGGCCGGGCAAGCATTGATGGCGGTCGGCACGCCGTCGCAGATTCCCGTCCCGATCTCGCTGGACCTGACGCCGGATTACCGCGTGCTCGGATTCACGCTCGCGATCACGCTTCTCACGGGTCTCGTTTTCGGTCTGGCCCCCGCATTGCGCGCAAGCCGAGCGGACGTCGTCACGGCACTCAAAACCGACACGCCCGCGCTGCGACTCGGCGGGCGACGCTTCTCGCTCCACAACGCGCTCGTCATCGGCCAGGTGTCGCTCTCGACGTTGCTGCTCGTCGGCGCGCTGCTGTTCTTCCGCACGCTGCGCGCGGCGGCGACGATCGACCCGGGCTTCCGCACGGATCACATGCTGTTGCTCGACATCTCCCCGCGTCCTGGCGAGGAGGGAAAGGTCGACCCGGAGCAGGTTGCGCTTACCGCGCGCGATCGCATTGCCGCGATTCCGGGCGTCACCGCCGTGACGTGGGCGAGCAACGTCCCGTTAGGCCTCGACCAGGGACGACGAGGACTGCAGGTGGAGGGTTATCGCCGGCGCGAGGGCGAAGACATGGAGTTCTACTACAGCGTCGTCGGCCCGCGATACTTCGAGACGATGGAGGTCCCGCTCGTGCGCGGCCGTGGGTTCACGGACGCCGACCGACCCGGTGCGCCGGCGGTCGTGATCGTGAACGAGGCGTTCGCGAAACGCTTCTGGGGCGACGCGGATCCGATCGGCAAGCGGATTTCGAGAAATGGCGAGAATGGCCCGTGGATACCGGTCGTGGGACTCGCGCGCGATGGCAAATACGTCTCGATCACGGAGTCGCCTCGGCCATTCGTGTACTATCCGCAGCTGCAAATGCCTGACGGCATCATCATGCATGTGCGGACGACCGGTGACCCAAGTCGACTCGTGACGGCGGCGCGGCGCGAGGTGGCGGCTGCTGCGCCGACCTGGATGATCGAGCGGCCTCGAACGCTCGAGGAGACCCTTGGCGCGTCGCTGATGCCGCAGCGGATCGCGGCCGGGCTCCTGGGCGCATTCGGCGTGGTCGCGCTGCTGCTCGCGGCGGTGGGTCTCTACGGCGTGGTTGCGTTCGCGGTGGCGCAGCGGACACGTGAGATCGGCATCCGTGTCGCGCTTGGCGCGCAGGGTGGGGAAGTGCTCGGTCTCATGCTGCGGCAGGGGGTAAGGCTTGCCGGGATCGGGCTGCTGGTCGGCGTTCCCCTCGCGTTCGTGGTGGCGAGGCTGGTGTCGGGGTTCCTGGTGGGCGCCGGCGCGGCGGACCCGGTGGTGTTCGTTGGGGCGGCAGGTCTGCTCGCCTTCGTGACACTGGTAGCGAGCTACGTCCCGGCCCGGCGGGCATCGAAGGTCGACCCGATGGCGGCCTTGCGCTCCCAGTAACGGCGGCCGGGCAGGCATCGCGCCTCGGCTTGGCCAGTTCCAAGTGGGTCGGTCGTCGGTTGTTAGTCATCAGGCATCAGGTCCCGTTTCCTGCGGTTGGGTAACGCGAGCGGAGCTACCGGCTCCGCCGGAACCTCGGGAACAAGTGGAAGAAACGGAACCTGATGCCTGATGTCTGATCACTGACTCACTCACGGCTTGGAACTGGGGTTTCCCCTTTCACGTCCCGTCAAACCATTTGCGCGGAACTAGTGTCAATTTGCATATAGTCGACACGCCTATATGCCCAAGACACCTCAGGCCCCGCCTCCGGAAGACTTCCTTCCGCTCAAGCCCGTCGAGTTCCTGATCCTCATGACCGTCGCCGCCGGAGAGCGGCACGGGTACGGGATCATGCTCGACATTGCCGAACGCACGGGTGGATCCGTGCGGCTCGAGGCCGGCGGGTTGTACCGAAGCATCCGCCGTCTGCTCGCCGACAAGCTCCTCACCGAGTCTCCACGGCGTCCCGCGTCCGATCTCGACGACGAGCGGCGCCGCTACTACGCGCTTTCGCCGCTCGGCAAGCGAGTCGTCGCCGCCGAGGCGCTGCGGCTTCGCGCGCTGGTGCGCGAGGCCGAGGCGACCCGGATCATCGACCCGGAGCCCGCGCGATGAGCGACGTCCGCTACACCTCGGTCGCGGACCGCGCCTACCGTCTCCTGCTGCGGCTCTACCCCCGCGAGTTCCGCGAGCGGTTTGGCGGCGACATGACGGACTTTTTTCATGACCGCCGGATCGCGGCGCGACAGCAGGGCACGTTAGGCGTCGCCCGCGTCTGGGCGAGCGCCGTCGCCGACGTCTTTCGCGTGTCAGCACTCGAGCGCGCGGGCACCACCGCGCGACACCTCCGTGCCGTACGCGATGCTCGGCATCACACCATTCACCGCGCGCCAGACGACGCGAGGGACGAGGACCTGATGGCCACGCTCATGGCAGACATCCGCTACGCCCTTCGTGGCATGATCACGAAGCCGGCGTTCTCGTGCATCGTGCTGGCGACACTCGCGTTAGGGATCGGCGCCAACGTGGCGATCTTCAGCGTCGTGAACGGTGTGCTGCTTCGCCCGCTGCCGTATCCCAACGCCAATCGCGTCGTGCAGATCGAGCATGTCGAGCCGTACGGATTCGTGTCGGAGGGGGAGTTCGTCGACTACCGCGATGGCACGAAACGGTTCGAGCGGATGGCCGCGTTCTCGCAGACGTCGGGGACAATAACGGGTGAGCGCGAGCCCGAGCGCCTGACGATTGCTCAAGTCTCCGATGGATTCTTCTCGATTCTGCAAGTGCCGGCCGAACTAGGACGCACGTTCGTCCCCGAGGAGGACCGACGACATGGGTTTCCGCGCCGCGCCGCGGTCCTGAGTCATGGACTGTGGACGCGACGATTCGGCGCCGACAAGTCGATTGTCGGCAAGGAAGTTCGCCTCTTTGACCGGAACTTCACCGTCGTCGGCGTCATGCCTGAGCGATTCGCGTTTCCTTCAACCGATATTGCGCTCTGGATTCCGCTTCGGCTCAACTACGACACGCTCTGGACACGCAACAACCACTACCTCCAACTGATCGCGCGACTCAAGCCCGGTGTGTCCGCGGCTGCTGCCCAGAACGACCTCAATACGCTGGCGAAGCAGTTCGTGCGTGACTATCCGGACGTTTACGAGCAGACCAAGCCGCTCATCGTGAGCGCCACGCCGCTGCCTGACAAGCTCCTCGGCAGGACTCGGCCATACCTGCTCGCGCTGCTTGGGGCCGTGGGGTTCGTTCTGCTGATCGCGTGTGTCAACGTCGCGAACCTGCTGCTCGCCCGTGGCGAGGCGCGGCGGAAGGAGCTGGCGATTCGAACCGCGTTAGGCGCGTCCCGCGGCCGGCTCGCGCGCCAGGTGCTCACCGAGAGCGCCGCGTACGCAGTCGTTGGCGGGTTCCTCGGCATCGCGCTCGCCTGGTGGGGCCAGCACGCCTTACGCGCCGCCGCCCCTGCGTCGATCCCGCGCGTTGATCAAGTGTCGATTGACGGCGGCGTGCTGGCGTTCGCCCTGCTCGTAACGTCAGTGACCGGCGTCCTGTTCGGGCTCATTCCTGCGCTGCGCGGTACGCGCGGTGATACCGTCGGCACACTTCGCGAGGGCGGGAAGACGTCGTCGCAGTTCGGGATTGGCCGAGCGCGCGGGGTGCTCGTGGTGTCGGAGGTGGCGTTGGCGGTGGTGCTGTTG
Source organism: Gemmatimonadaceae bacterium (assembly GCA_036509075.1). GTDB lineage: Bacteria > Gemmatimonadota > Gemmatimonadetes > Gemmatimonadales > Gemmatimonadaceae > JAJKIV01. Next base: position 2,416 of record DATCGG010000421.1, on the reverse strand, counting down.
ACCGGCGCTGGCCTCATGATCCGCAGCCTGTGGAAGCTCCAGTCCATCGATCTGGGCTTCAATCCGACGAACGTGCTGGCGATGCGCGTCTCGTTCCCCGAGCCGCGCAACGAGCTCAACGACCCGAGCGGGCCGCAGCGCATCATCGCGCAGTTCTATCGAGATCTCACGGATCGCGTGCAGGCGTTGCCGGGCGTCAGGTCGGTCGGTGCCGTGGGAGACCTCCCGATCGCGGACGGGAACAGCAGTTGGTCCATCCTCGTCGACGGGTCGCCCCAGGTGCCGGTGAGTCAGGCGCCATCGGCGATGCCGCAGCAGGTTACGCCAGGCTACTTCCGGACGATGGGCATCCCGGTGCTGCGCGGCCGCGAGTTCACCGCTGACGACCGGGCGGACGCGCCGCTCGTTGCGCTCGTCAACGAAACGGCCGTGAAGAAGTTGTGGCCTAACAAGAATCCGATCGGTGGTACCATCAAGATGCTGGACCCGACGGCGCCGTGGGCGACCGTGATCGGCGTGGTGAAGGACGTTCGGTCGTCCGGTTATCAGGAGGACATTCCGCCAACGATGTATTTCCCGCATGCCCAGGCCGGGCGAAGTGCGTATTACACGCCAGCGGCGATGAACCTCGTGATCAAGGCCGAAGGTGACCCGACGGCGCTGGCGGCGCCCGTCAGGCAGCTCGTGCACCAGCTCAGTGCATTGACACCGGTATCGAAGGTGCAGACGATGGCCGCGGTGGTCGGGGCGTCCGTCGCGAGCCGTCGATTCAGCACGGAGCTGCTGGCGGGGTTCGCGGCGCTCGCGCTCGTGCTTGCGGGGATCGGCATCTACGGGGTCATCGCGTACGATGTCTCGCAGCGGACGTACGAGATCGGTCTGCGTATGGCGTTAGGCGCGCAGAGCACCCAGGTCGCTGGCATGATGCTGCGCCGCGGTGTCCGGATGGTGGCGGTAGGTCTGATCCTGGGTGTGGCCGGCTCCCTCGGGGTGACCGGCGTGCTGCGGTCGCTCCTCGTGGACGTGAGCCGGCTGGATCCGGTCACGATCGGCGGTGTGGTGGTGGTGCTCGCGGTCGTCGCGGCGGGTGCGGCGTACCTGCCGGCGCGTCGGGCGAGCGCGGTCGACCCGATGGTTGCGCTGCGTCGAGACTGAATTGAGACTCTGACCCCCAACGTACCAAACCGACTCAGGCCCGGGCGGCGCGCACGCGGAAGGGACCGGCAAGCTTCGGCTCGACTCGCCGATTCGTTCGCCATGCCTGGCCCAGCGCGATCGCGATCATGATCAGCGTGAGGCCATGGTCGATGCCCTCGAGGATCGGTGCGGCGATCGCAAGGAGGAGCAGCGCGCCCACGTCCGAGGCGTCGGAGCCCTTGAGCACAAACGGGACGTACGTGGTAACCATCGCCAGGTAGGTCAGCCCGAGTGCGAGCCATTGATATGGCCGCCCTCCGCGCCCGCGAGCGCCGCTCCGCACAGCCCGCCCTACCGCGAAGCCGATGAGAATGAGTGCGACACTTACCTCACGTCCGGCTGCGGCAAGCAGCCCGAAGTAGACCGCGGCGGCGGCTGCTGCTGCCGCCCCGCCGAATCTCGCGGCGCGGGCGAAGCGCGCTCGCGTCACGTCGGGTTCCAGGTTGGACGCGATGCGGCTCTGGCAGGGAGCGCAGACGACTCCCTCGCCGGCCTCGTAGTAGGTGTCGACGATCGCGCTGCGGCACTCGGCGCACGGAGCGGTGCCGACCGGAGTGACCGCGTCGGCGACGTCGAACTTGGGGACTTCGCTGGTCCGGGCGGCGGAAGAGGACACGGGAGAGGAGGTGAGGGCCTACTGTAAGGACGAGCGACCGTCGCCTCGAGCCACGCATGCCTTGACCTTCGACAACGCGCGGCATACGCTCCTGTCGAAGCGTGAGGTATGCCACCGCGCCAGCGTTCCTTGAGAGCCACGTCACCATGTCCGACCGCGCCGATCTGCTGCAGGGGACTCTCGATCTCCTGATTCTCAAGAGCCTGCTCGTCGCGCCGCTTCACGGATGGGCGATCTCGAAGCGGATTCGCGAGCTGTCGCGCGATGTGCTACAGGTCAACCAGGGATCGCTCTACCCGGCGCTGTACCGGCTCGAAGACCGGGGGTGGGTGGTGTCGGAGTGGGGAACGTCACCGGAGGGGCGACGGGCGAAGTTCTACAAACTGACGCCGACTGGACGGAAGCAGATCATCGCGGAGCAGGAGAGCTGGAGGCGCTTTGCGATGGCCATCGAAGCGGTGTTGGCGGGGTGAACCCGGGAAGCGGCGCGCCGCAGGCGCGGCCGCTGGGAACAGGGAACCGGGAACAGAGGCCCCACGAGGAGTCACTGTTCCCGGTTCCGTGGTCCGGTTCCCCCTGTTCCGTCGCCCGTCCCCCCTTCCC
>DATCGG010000420.1:0-5292 GCA_036509075.1 Gemmatimonadaceae bacterium | reverse complement strand
GCCGGAGCCGTGATGCCGGTCGCACCAACGCTCGCACGCGATGGCCTCGCTCGACAAGCGCGGCGACGACGCGACGCCCGATGTATCCGGTGCCGCCAGTAACGAACACGTCTCTCGTCGTCACAATTCGTGGCGCTGTGCTCATGTGGTCTCTACGTCGCGCGGACCACGATGGATTTGGTGTTCGACGCAGCGTACATTTGCGCGCATGACCGCGGCGATCGAGACGCGTGCGCTGAGGAAGGAATATCCCGCACCCACACCGCGTCGCGGGCTGGCGTCTTTCGCGCCGCCAATGCCGCTGCCCCAGGGTCGCCCGGCGGCGGTGGTCGTTCTCCCGATCGCGCGACTCATCATGGGCCCCATCCAGGGGCTGTCGGTCGAGCACATCCTGCCGTTCATCGGCGTCACCGCTCTCGGCGCGCTCACGTTCTCGGCGCTCGGGCTCCTGATGGGAACCGCGATCGCGCCGCAGCAGATCGGTCTCATGTTCAGCATCATCATCGCACCGATGCTCATGTTCGGATGCGCGTACTATCCATGGCGTGGTCTCGATCACGTACCGGCGATGAAGTACCTCGTTCTCATCAATCCACTCGTGTACGTGGCGGAGGGCATGCGTGGCGCAATAACGCCCGACGTGCCGCACATGCCGATCGCCGTGTCGGCGAGCGCGCTTGTGCTTCTCGCTGGCGGCTTCTGGTATTGGGGAAAGCGCACGTTCATGCGGAAGGCGCTCGGTTAGCGGGTCCGGTGTTTTAGTATTCCCCACATGACAACGACACACGTTCCTCCAAGCACCACGGAAGAGTCGTCGTCGCCCGCCTGGACGATCGACGCTGCGCGCGACCTCTACAACATCGAGGGCTGGGGCGCGGGCTACTTCGACATCAACGAGCGCGGGCACGTCGTCGTTCGGCCGGATCGCGACCGTCCCGATCGTGCACTCGACCTCTTCGATCTCGCGCGCGATCTCGAGGAGCAGGGCGTCGCGCTGCCCGTGCTGCTGCGCTTCTCGGACATCCTGCAGTCGCGAATCGAGTCACTGAGCGAGCGGTTCGAGTCGGCGATCAAGGAGTTCGAGTACCAGGGCGGGTACACGTCGGTGTATCCGATCAAGGTCAATCAGCAGCGCCACGTCGTTGAGGAGATCGTTCAATTCGGCAAGGCGCACGGCGTGGGGCTCGAGTGCGGGTCCAAGCCGGAGCTTCAGGCCGTGCTCTCGTTGAGCGAGTCGACGGATCACATCATTGTCTGCAACGGCTACAAGGACGAGGAGTTCATGCGCCTCGCCCTCATGGGCCAGAAGCTCGGACACCAGGTGTTCATCGTGCTCGAGCAGCTGAGCGAGCTCGATGTCCTGCTGCAGGCCGCGGAGGACCTCGGCGTCACGCCCTCGGCGGGTGTCCGCATCAAGCTCGTCGCGGAAGGGGCGGGTCGCTGGGCGCAGAGCGGGGGAGAGAAGTCGAAGTTCGGGCTGAACGCCGCGCAGCTGATGAAGTTGATCGAGCGCCTGCGCTCGTTAGGCCGGGTGGACATCCTGAAGCTCATCCACTTCCACATTGGGAGTCAGGTCACGGACATCCGCTACATCAAGAGCGCACTGCAGGAGGTGTCCCGCTACTACGCGGAGATTCGGAAGGCAGGCGTGGACATCACGCACGTGGACGTCGGCGGCGGGTTGGGTGTGGACTACGACGGCACGGGGTCGACCTCCAACGCGAGCGTGAACTACTCGCTTCAGGAGTACGCGAACGACGTCATCTACACGATTGCCGAGATGTGCCGGGATCAGGAGATTCCGATGCCGCACATCATCAGCGAGTCGGGGCGCGCCCTCACGGCGCACCACGCGCTGCTCCTGCTCAAGGTCATCGACGTCGAGTCGCAGGCCGAGCCACCGCTGCCCGAGGTCACGGACGACGATCATTCGCTGCTGCACGAGATGCTCGCCGACTACCAGACGATCACGAAGAAGGCAGTGCGTCCGCGGAAGGTGCTCGAGGTGTATCACGACGCAACGTTCGACAAGGAGCGAGCCCACCAGCTGTTCAACAGCGGCGTCCTGTCGCTGCGCGAGCGCGCGATGGCGGAAACGATCTACTTCGCCACGGTCAACCGGGTCGCGCGGTACGTGAACGGCGACCGCGACAAGTACTCCGAGATCATCACCGACGTCGACGCGACGCTCGTGGATCGGTACTTCTGCAACTTCTCGCTCTTCCAGTCACTGCCCGACAGCTGGGCGATCGATCAGCTGTTCCCGATCATGCCGATTCACCGCCTCGAGGAGGAGCCGACGCGTCGCGGCACGCTGCAGGACGTGACGTGCGACTCGGACGGGAAGATCGACCGATTCGTCGGGGACAAGACTGGCCGTCCGAGCCTCGAGCTGCACGACATTCGCGACGACGAGGACTACATGCTCGGGATCTTCCTGACGGGCGCGTACCAGGAGATCCTCGGCGACCTGCACAACCTGTTCGGCGACACGAACGCGGTGCATATCCGCATCGCGGAATCAGGGTACGAGATCACGGATCTCGTGCACGGCGACACGGTCACCGAGGTGCTGAACTACGTACAGTTCGGCGCGTCGAATCTGCTCGCGACGTTCCGCCGGAAAGTCGGCGCGGCCAAGAACATCTCTCGGCAAGAAGCCAACACGTTCATCGCCGAGTACGTCGCCGGACTGGAAGGATACACCTACCTGGAAGGCGAGGCTGCCAGATAAGGCGCAACGGCGCAACCGAACAGGTAATTGGTTACTGGTACAGGTTACAGGTAATCGGAACCCTCGGGACGCTCATCTCGCTGAGAGAAGCGAGACATCCCGAGGGTTCAAATAACCAATCACCAATTCAAGTAACCTGTTACCAATGTTTCTTGTCTAGCGCCCGAATCGCTTCTCGACCTCTCGCCAGTTGACGACGTTCCACCACGCGTTGAGGTAGTCCGGTCGTCGGTTCTGATACTTGAGATAGTAGGCGTGTTCCCAGACGTCGACGCCTAACAGGACGTCGCCGGCCTTCTTGCCGTCCATGAGTGGGTTGTCCTGGTTCGGCGTGCTCGTGATCGCGAGGCCGTTGCCATCGCGCAGCAGCCACGCCCAGCCCGAGCCGAACCGGCCCGTCGCGGCGGCGTTGAATTGCTCCTTCAGCTTCGCGAAGTCGCCGAACGCCCGGTCGATCGCCGCTGCCAGCGCGCCCGACGGATCGCCGCCGGCGTTAGGCGCCATGATCGTCCAGAAGAACGAGTGGTTCCAGTGGCCGCCGCCGTTATTGCGCACCGCGCCGCGGACCGCTTCCGGCACCGCGTTGAGGTTGGAGATCAGGTCCTCGAGACTCTTCTCCGCAAGCGCGGGCGCCTTCTCGATCGCCGCGTTCAGGTTGTTGACGTACGCCTGGTGGTGCTTGCCATGGTGGATCTGCATGGTCTGCGCATCGATGCTGGGCTCGAGCGCGTCGAAGCCGTAGGGAAGCGACGGAAGGGAGTAGGCCATGGTTCGGGAGCGATGGAGTTTGCCTAACAGGGAACGGGGAACGGGAAACCGGGAACAAGCAGCGGGAACCGTGCCTCGCGTTCCGGGACTCCGCGAATATCTCGCGGCGCTCAGGGCGACAGCGGCGTCTCTGTTCCCGGTTCCCGGTTCCCAGTTCCCGCTTTCCTTTCCCGGATCCATCCAATGATTCCGGGCAGAATCGAGAGGAAGATAACCGCGATGATCACCTTCTCGATGTGCCGGTCGATTCCCGGAACAAGCCGGCCGAGGAAGTAGCCGGTGAACAACATGCTCCAGATCCACGCCGTACCGCCGAGCACGCTGTACGTCACGAACGTGCGGTAGGGCATCTTCGCCACTCCTGCAACCAGCGGCGCGAAGGTCCGAATGATCGGCATGAATCGCGCAAGGACGATCGTCTTGGCGCCGTGGCGCTCGTAGAAGTCATGGGCTCGCTCGACGTGCCGGCGCCGGAAGAACAGCGATTCCTCGCGCGTGAACACCCGGGGGCCCATGTACCGACCAATCCAGTAATTCGTGTTGTCGCCAACGATCGCCGCGATGTTGAGCAGAAGCCCGAGCACGTACACGTCCAGGGGAAATCCCTGCGACGCGAGCAGCCCCGCGGTGACCAGCAACGAATCGCCCGGGAGCAAAAACCCGAAAAACAACCCCGTTTCCGTGAAGATGATCGCAGTCAGCCCAACGTACCCGGCCCACTGGATGAGCGCCGGCAGGTCTCGAAGGCGATTGATCAGGTCCGACAGGAATTCCATTGCGGCGAGGGATAGAGGGAACGAGCCCATGGAAGTTCTTGCGTCTCGCGACGACGGTCAACGCCCACACCACGCTCACGCCCTCGAGGTGCGGCGATGTTTCGCAACGATCACCGCCTGACGACGATCCGCGCGCCCCGACGTTCCGACCGACCCGCCGCGGGTGATGCGGGCGCGGATCTCACCCAGAAGCTCTCCCACGGCTTCGAGCACGCGCTCAAGCTGCCCGAGCGACCTCGAAGCCGCTGGCACCGCGCCGGGGTCGGCCGCCGCGCGGAGCGCGTGCTCAATGGCGTCTTCGCGACTGTCCTGCTGACATTCGCCGTCGGATGGACCTGGTCCATCGCGGAAGCCCGGGCAAGCGAAGGGCCACTCGATGACGAAACCACCCCGGCGACGGCCGCGATCGGCGCGGCCCTGACGGACCCCGATGCGCCGACGATCGCCTATCTCACCGACGCCACGGTGGAGCTGTTCGCGCCGCTGCGCGGCGAGAGCGGCCGCCTGCGCGCGGTGGTGGGGAAAAACGGCCAGCCCATCGCGGCCGACTCGTTGCCAGCGGGAGCCTCGATCGCGTACTTGACCGCCGGAGATTCCGCCGCGGCCGACTCCACGCGCGCGGCCGAGTCGTTAGGCGCTGCCCTCGACTCACTCCCGGTCGACTCGGCTCGCGTTCCGCTCGCCCCCGAAGAGTCAGGCGTGTGGAACACCGCCATTCGCGTGGGCAACGTGCTCAAACAGGTTGCCGATTTCAGCGTCATCACGCTGACGCCGATGTCGGAGCGGCATCGTGGCCGGATCGGTCTCTATTACATCGGCACGTGGCCGACCGAGCGCGGACGCCGGCGCACGGGATACGTGACCCCCTCGGGATTCATCGAGGTCACGCCAGAGAATCAGGATACGCCCGTGTCGGACCACTTCACGCTCGGCGATTTCCTGACGCACGATCAACCGAGCGTCTGGCCGAAGTACCTGGTGCTCGATCTGCGGCTGGTCGACAAGCTCGAGCTG